>CAXEHY010000043.1:0-7989 GCA_963996865.1 uncultured Flavobacteriales bacterium
ATATACTAATAGGTCATTATCATTCATGGGTTATAGATAAGATGCCGGATGATTTTAGAATTACTTCATATAATGATAAAAAAATTATAACTAGCATAGAGCATGATGAATATGATTTACAAGGAGTCCAGTTTCACCCTGAGTCTATTTTAACAGAATACGGAAAAGATATTTTCATAAATTGGCTTAATTAGTATAATCAAACCAATCTTTTCTTTTTTCAAATTTTAAATCTTTTAAAATATTTGCTTTTACCCTAATTAAAATATTATAGCTTTTATGATAACCGAAAGGGATCCATTTAAATTTCATTTCCCAGCAATGTAGATCTTTGTGTATGTCAAATGAAGTATAAGATAAATCTTTATTTAAGATATCATATCCAGTGACCAAATTGATTTTCCATTTTTTTGTTATGTCTATTTTGCCCGCTATATTAAAAGAGTTGTTTGAAATAGATTCATTAAAATAGTTAAAATTATATCTTATGTTGCCTTCAAACGGAATATAAGTATTGTTTTTTATTTTATAATCTAATGATAGGTTTATATTTTTTAACTCTGCTATTTTACCATTGTTAACATGTAAGTTTTCTGTTCTTATCGCATCTTCCCATATATAAGGGTCATAAGTTGAATTAATATTAAAATTTATATCTTTTATGACTCTTGTTGAAAAATTAATGTTTATTAATTGAAAATTAAAATTTTCAGCATATATATCATATCCGGTTGTTATATTAAAATTTTCTATTATTTTTTTCTTAATTATATTATTAGTGTCATTTTTTGATTTTCTTTTTAATTCAATTATGTTATTAATATTCAGAGCTATTTTAGATGATTTTTTATTATTTGGGACATAAAAAGCATTATTTTCATATAAAAAATACTCAACTTCATTGCCTGATAAATTTACATAAGAATCAAAATAATTTTGAGATGTCTGAGGAGTGTATATAAAACTTACAGCAGGGTTTATTGTATGTCTTAAAGCTATTATTTTTTTATTATTTATACTATAATCTCCAAAAACTTTAGTTGTCATATTTGTTCTGAAATTATAATATCCACTTCTATAAAATCCTGGAATTGTTTCTTCTGTAATCTCATCTAATGGTCCGATTGTTTTATTAGTTTTTTGAAAATGCCATAATTCTGAATAATTAAATGATGGAGATACTATGAAATATTTTAATAATTTAAAAGATTGACTTATTGGAATCTGATGTTTTATTCCACTTGAAAAGTCTTGTGTTTTCGTATTTACGAATAATATAGAATCAATTGTGTTAAGTTCATTTTTAAAATTTAAAGTGTAAGAGAAGTTAGTGTTTTTGAATATTTTGTTGTTTTTACTTCCAATAAATTTTTCGAAATTTGTTTTGTTTAATCTGAATACTAAGTTAGGAGCCGTAACAGATACAGAATTTGTTATGGTGTTTTGATAATGCCCTAAATTTACACTTAAATTATATGGCTTTTCTGGGAATATTTTATTAAATGAAATATTTGATCTTAGTGTATTATTAAGATAATCTGAATAATTGTAAGAATTATTTTGATGGTAAGTGCTTGTTCCAAGGTTAATATTAATTGATATCCTGTTATTAGGATTAGATTTTGGGTCTTTATTATGCGTCCATCTAATCATAAAGTCTCTTTTATCTGAAAAACTTGGACTTTCTCTGTATCCGTTTTTTAAGCTCGCGTAATTTAAATTTAAAGATCCTTGATATTTGTATCTTTTTTTATAGTTAATAAAAGATTTCAGCCCCCAGCTTCCTTTACTGTAAACGTCTCCTTTTAGGCCTATGTTAATGTAATCATTAAAACTAAAATGATATCCCATGTCTCTAAGAAAGAAACCTAAATTATTTGATTCTCCATATGATGGAAAAATAATCCCAGAGGTGTTTTTGTCAAAATTAGGGAATATTCCAAAGGGTAGAGCAGCTACAGGCATATTAGGTATATTGACCTTGTTGCCTGCTGCGGCATTAGAAAGATTTGATCTATTTATCTCTAAGTATGAGGGGCCTGTAACTATTGAATTATTAGATAGTATTTTTATTTTTCTTGATTTTATAGCAAAATGAGGTTCTTCTAAATCACAGGTCGTGTAGCCTCCTTTATATATAAAGAACGTAGAGTCATTGTTTTTTTTTATTTTTTCACCTTTCAGGAAACCTTGATTTTCTTTAGTTCTAGAGTTTCTAGAGAATCCTTTTTGAGTTTTAAAATTATATTTTAAATAATCACTGTTATAATATTTTTTCCCATCAAAGAAAATAACTTTTTGTGCTTTGTTTTTTTTGCCAGATATCTCGTTTTTACTGAAGTCTATAATTATATAAGGAGCTTCTAGTGTTATTTTCTCATATTCAATTTTAGCTTCTTTGTATAATTTTATTTTATTTGAATCTGGCATTATTATTATTGAATCGGTAGCGTTATATATTATTTTGCTTTTTATTTCGTTATTATACAATGTGTCTAATGCTGAATTATTTGCGTATATATTTTGAAAAAATATTATATTTAGAATCAAAATATAATAGGTTATAATAGTTTTTGAAAATATTATTTTGTTTAATAATAGCATATATAAATAAAACTAAACTTGAAAAATCAATATTTCAAACATTTTTTTAATTATTTTATTGTAATAATTTTTGCATATTTATCTATTTATACTGTAAATGCTCAGGATTTTTTGCAAACTATTGTTATTGATCCTGGTCATGGAGGTAAAGATCCCGGCAATTTAGGCACCGAAAAATATAATTTAACTGAAAAAGATATAGTTTTAGAGATAAGTTTATTGTTAGGGGAAAAAATAAAAAACAATTTTACTGATATTAATGTTGTTTATACAAGAGAGAAAGATTTATTTATTCCTTTGCATGAAAGAACTAAAATAGCTAATAGTCAAGATGGAGATTTATTTATATCTATACATTGTAATTGGTGGAAAAATGAACATGCATGTGGTATAGAAACATATGTAATGGGGCTTAATAAATTTGAAGACAATTTAGATATAGTTAAAAAAGAAAATTCTGTTATTTATTTAGAAAACAACTATTCTCAAAATTATGAAGGTTTTGATCCTGAATCAACAGAGAGCTTAATAGCTTTAACTTTATATCAAGATAATTATTTTCATAATAGTTTAATATTATCAAATAAAATACAATCTAAATTAATTAAAACAACAGGGAGTAAAGACAGAGGAGTTAAACAAGCGCCATTTTGGGTTATTAGTCGTGTAAATATGCCTAGCGTGTTAGTTGAAATAGGTTTTCTAACTTGTCCGCAAGAAGAAAAATATCTTAATTCAAAAGAGGGGCAGGAAAATATTGCTAATTCTATATTTGAGGCCTTTGTAGATTATAAAACAGGTTTTTCTAATTCTGCTAATAAAGACAGTGTTTATGAAGATAGTTCTGCGAACAACATAAAAGAGGAGGTTAAGTATAAAAATTTTTTATTTAAAATTCAGTTAGGAGTATTTTCAAATAAAAATATTGATTTAGAGAAAAAGCTTATTGATAATTTAATTGATTTTGAAATTGTTAGAGAAAACAATTTATATAAATATTTTGTGTTTCATTCAAACGATTTTGCAAGTTCAAAGTTGAATTTATCAAATATGATTAATTTAGGCTTTAAAGATTCTTTTATTAAATCAAATAAAAACATTAAAAAATAACATGTGAAAAAATAATTGAATAAATTTGTAGTATGAAGAAATATTATATCATAGGGGTGCTTTCTTTTTTTTCTATTATTGTTTTCTTCTGGGGAGTTAATTTTTTTAAAGGAAGCAATGTTTTTAAATCTAAAACTGTTTATTATGCCGTGTATCATAATATTGATGGGCTTCAAGTTTCTAATCCCATATATTTTCAAGGCTTTCAAATAGGGAGTGTTACTGGTGTGTCAATTTTGTCATTTAAAAATAAGAAGATATTAGTGGAGTTAAATATTACTGAAAACATTGATATACCATTAAATTCAATAGCCGAGATATATAGTTCAGATATTATGGGCTCTAAGGCTGTAAAGGTTATTTTAGGAGATGCTAATGATTATATGGAGTTTGGAGATACTATTCAGTCGAATATAGAAGAAGATTTAATGACAGAAGTTAATAAGCAAATTTTGCCTTTAAAATCAAAATTGGATAATATGTTTAATTCTTTGGATAATATTGTTAGTTTAAATCAAGATAATTTAAGTAAAATTATATTTAATATTGAATCTATAACAAAAAATATTGATAATAATCAGAATATGATTAATAATGTTTTTTCAAACATTTCAAATGTTTCAGAAAATGTTAATTCATCTGATATAAAAGGCATTTTAGATGATTTTAATTTAGCTTTTGAAAATTTGAATAACATCTTAGTTAAGATAGATGCAGGAGAAAACACTTTTAGCTCATTGTTAAATGATGATCAATTATATAATAATTTAATTTCTTCTTCTAACTCTTTAGATAGTTTAATTATTGATATAGGAGATAATCCTAAAAAATATCTTAATTTTTCTGTAATAGGAGGAGGATCATCTAAAAATCATACAAGACGTCCTGGCAGGCCTGTAAAATCTAGTAATTAGCATATATGGAGGTTTCTAATATTATATTTTCTTGTATTTTAATTATATCTATTGGGTTTTTTACTTTCAATATGTATAAAATAATAAGAAACATTAGACTAGGTAAAGCTAAGAACAGATTTGATAATCCTTTAAAACGCGTAAAAATATTATTAAAAATTGCTTTTGGGCAGACTAAACTATTTGTTCGTCCAGTATCAGGTATTTTGCATGCTTTAGTTTATTGGGGTTTTCTAGTTATAACCATAGGGACATTAGAAATGATGATTGATGGTGTTTTTAATTTAGAAAGATCTTTTAGTTGTTTAGGTAAATTTTATAACATTATTACATCTTCAGGAGATATAATGGCTGTTATTGTTTTAGTATCATGTTTGATTTTTATATTTAGACGAATTATATTAAAAATTAAAAGATTTTCAGGAAGAGAAATAAAGAAGTCTTCTTCTGTAGACGCTGCCCTTGCGTTATTTATTATAATTTTTTTAATGATTTCTTTAATTTCTATGAATGTAGCATATATTGGCAAGAATAGTATTGATTTTGTTGGTTTTTATCCTTTTAGTAATTCATTAATTAATTTAATTTCAACATGGAAGATAAATAATATTTTATTACTTCACGATATAAGTTGGTGGACTCATATAATGTTAGTTTTAATATTTTTAAATGAATTGCCGTATTCTAAACATTTTCATGTAGTAATGTCTATTCCTAATGTTTATTTTTCAAATATTGAAAATTTAGGTAAAATTGATAACATGCCTATAGTGACAAAAGAAATAAAATCACTAATGAACCCTGATTTAAATGTTTCTTCTGAAAATACAGTTTCTTCTTTGTCTCAGTCATTTGGAGCTAAAGATGTGACAGATTTAAATTGGGTGCAGTTAATGAATTCTTATTCTTGTACCGAATGTGGTAGATGTACTGATGAATGTCCAGCTAATCAAACAGGCAAATTGCTTTCTCCAAGAAAAATAATGATGGACACAAGAAGAAGACTTAAAGAAGTTGGGAAGAATATTGATAAACATGGAAAAGATTACAATGATGATAAAACATTATTAAATAATTATATAACACCTGAAGAAATTTGGGCTTGTACTTCTTGTAATGCTTGTACGCAGGCTTGCCCCTTAAACATAGATCCTTTATCAATAATTATTGATTTAAGAAGGTATTTAGTAATGGAAAAATCATCAGCTCCCTCTGAGTTAAATACGGTTTTTTCAAATATAGAAAATAATGGGGCGCCTTGGCAGTTTCCGGCTTCAGATCGTTTAAATTGGAAAGAAGATGATTGAGAAATTTAATTTAATTGAAAAAGTTATTGAAGGAAAAAATATTAGTCCTGTTTTACCTGAAAATATCAAAAATTATTTAATTGATATTGACGGGACTATTTGTGATGACATCCCTAATGAGCAACCTGAGAGAATGTGTGATGCTAATTTTTATCCTGAGGCATTAGAAATAATAAATAAATGGTATGAGGAGGGGCATATTATAACTTTTTTTACATCTAGAATAGAAAATCATAGAGATATAACAGAAAAGTGGTTAAAACAACACGGATTTAAATATCACGGGTTATTAATGGAGAAGCCAAGGGGAGGCAATTATCATTGGATTGACAATCATATTGTTAGAGCAACAAGGTATGAAGGTAAATTTACTGACCTTATTGAAAAAAATATAAAAATTCAAGTTTTTAAATAACATGAACTTAAAAGTTACAACTATGTTAGAGTGGAAAAATGCAGGCGAAGAGCCTGAAATTTTATTTTGGGTTGGATCTGCTGGAAGTTTTGATGATAGAGCTAAAAAGATAACAAGATCTTTTGTCAAGCTGTTAAATAAAGCTAATATTAAATTTGGAGTTTTAGGCGTTGAGGAGTCAGCTAGTGGTGATATCGCTAAACGTGCAGGAAATGAATTTCTTTTTCAAATGCAGGCAATGACAAATATTAAAATATTAAATTCTTATAATATAAAACGTATAGTAACTACTTGTCCTCATGATTTTAACACAATTAAAAATGAATATAAAGAATTAGGTGGAGATTATGATGTTTTACATCATACAGAATTCATTTATGAATTAATTAATAATAATAAATTATCAGTTTCAGATAATGGGAAATTAAAAAAAATAACTTATCATGATCCTTGTTATTTAAGTAGGGGCAATGACTTGATTGATATTCCTAGAAAATTAATAAATAAAATAGGTTTAGATTTAATAGAAATGCCCAGATCTAAAAAAAGATCATTTTGTTGTGGAGCTGGAGGAGCTCAAATGTTTAAAGAGCCAGAAAAAGGCAGACAAGATATTAATATTAATAGAACAGAAGAAGCTTTAAAAACAAATGCTGAAATTATTATAACAGGATGTCCTTTTTGTAATACTATGATGACTGATGGGGTTAAAAATTTAGCAGAAGGATCTGTTGAGGTTTTAGATATTGTAGAAATGATTAAAATAAAAGATGTTAGTTGATTTTAATAATATAAAAGAAGAATCGAAATTGATTATATTTTCTTCTGATAAAGCGATAATTCAAAATTCTTTTATTAGAGACTTAGAGGCTTTTTTAAAATTTTGGAAAAGTCATGGGAGAGAAGTAGTAAGTTCTTTTAAGATTTTTTTTAAACATATAGTAATTATAGCTATTGATGAATCTGAATATCAAGTATCGGGATGCGCAAAGGATAAATGTTATTATTTTTTTAAAAAATGTAAAAATAGTTATAATCTAAATTTTTTTAGAAGAGATTTAATTTATTATTTAAAAGACAATAATTTTGTTATAAACACTATAGATGAATTTAAAAATATATCTATAAGTGATAGATTGAATTTTAATATGCTTAATATTATGTTGAAGTCTAAAAAAGATATTAATTTAATTTTTGAACAAAAATATCAAGATAGTTTTTGGTCTAAAATATATCATTAATATATCTCGGTCTTGAGTCTTCTTCCCAGAAGAAGTTTCTCAATTTTACTCCTTTTTGTTTATTTTCTTTATTGATAGGCGTAAATGTAGATTCTATTTGTCCAAAAGATTTTATATTTTTTATTTTATTTTTTTCAAAAACAATGTTCATTTTTTGAGATATACTTTTGTTAAATCCTATTATTTTATTTTTTTCTTTAACCACATAAATTGATTTAGCCAACTTATCTATAGTTATTTTATGTATTTCACTGTTTTTAAATATCATATGCGCATTTTCGCCTTCGATTTGATTGTAATAATTATATTTAGTTTTTTCTATAATAAATGGATTGTTCTTAATAACAAGTCTTTTAATCTTATTTTCATATAATTCAATATTTATTTTATCTCCTGTA
>CAXEHY010000044.1:0-5438 GCA_963996865.1 uncultured Flavobacteriales bacterium
CTAATATATAATTAATTATTTTTTCAACTGTTGAAGCGCTGATTCTCTTGTTAATAAATGAAGCTCCTAAACAAAAAACTATATACTTGTTTTTAATAATATATTTATATTTTTTATTTATGTTTTCAATATCTGTTATGAAAAAATCTAATCTCTTATTATCGTTTAAAATCCCTGTTTTGTTAATAGATTTAAAATATCTGTCTACTATATGATTTTCAGGCATTACATTAATACCTGTCTTAATAAACAACCATTTTCTAAAATTATATTTTTTATAAGTTAAGCTCTTTTTCATTAAAATGAATCTTAAAAAAAATGTTCTAATATTTTTATGTAAATCGATTACTAAATCATACTTTTCTTTTTTTAATATTTTTATTACTTCAAAAATTGATTTTTCAAAACAAATAATTTTGTCAACATAAATGTTAGATTTAATAACATCTGAATAATCACTTTTAATCATAAAGGACACTTCAGAAGTTGGATATTTTGCTTTAATACATCTTAAAATTGGAGTAGTAAGTAATATGTCTCCTATTGAGCTAAATCTTAATACTAAAATTTTATATTTTTTAGACATAAAAAAAAATAAATGTTTTTAATTTTATTAAATAATGTTTATAGATACTCATACACACTTGTTTTTAAATGACTTTAAAAATGACATAGATAATGTTATTAAAAATTCTATAAAATCTAATGTAACAAAATTTTTGCTTCCAAACATAGATTCTAAAACAATTGATACTATGTTAAATCTCACAAAAAAATATCCTAAAATTTGTTTTCCAACTATAGGAATACATCCTTGTTCTATAAAAGAAAATTATAAACAAGAATTAAAAATTGTTGAAAAAGAACTTGAAAAAAATAAATATTACGCCATAGGAGAAATAGGAATAGACTTATATTGGGACACAAAATACATTGAAGAACAAAAAGAAGCTTTTGAGTATCAAATTAATATAGCATTAAAAGAAAATTTACCCATTATAATACATGTAAGAAATTCATTTAATGAAATTTTTGAAATATTAGAAAAAATAAAAAATAAAAATTTAAAAGGTGTTTTTCATTGTTTTTCAGGCGACTATAAACAAGCAAAAAAAGCTATTAAAATGGGGTTTAAATTAGGTGTAGGAGGAGTTGTAACATATAAAAATTCTAATATAAATAGATTTTTGAAAAATATTGATTTGAAAAATATAATATTAGAAACAGATTCCCCTTATTTGTCTCCAGAGCCATATAGAGGTAAAAGAAATGATAGTTCCAACATTAAAATTATTGCTAAAAAAATAGCTGAAATATATGAATATGACATTAATTATATTGCTAAAATAACTACTGAAAATGCTGAAAATTTATTTAAAATATAAAACCCTTATTCTAAAATAGGTAATTTAAAATGAAAACTTGTTCCTTCTCCATATATGCTAGAAACCGATATTTTAGATTTATGAGCCTCTATGATATGCTTTACTATAGCTAATCCTAAACCTGTTCCTCCTTGTTCTCTAGATCTGTTTTTATCAACCCTATAAAATCTCTCAAATAGCCTATTTAAATGTTTATCTTTAACTCCTAGTCCATTATCAGTAACATGAATAATAATATGTTTGTTGTTATTGTCAACTACTACTTCTGTTTTCCCATCATGTTTGCCGTATCTAATAGAATTAGATATTAAATTTATAAAAACTTGAAATAACTTATTTCTATCAGCATAAACATATTTATAATCAGTTTTTTGTATATAAAATAATTTTATATTTTTTTCTTTTGATTTTAAATCTAATTGCTCAAACACATCTTTAATTAATCTTTTTAAAGAAAATTTAGTTATTTTCAATTTAGTTATATCAGATTCTAAACTGGTAATAGTTTCTAAATCCTGTATAATATTTATCATTCTATCAATACTTTTATTCGCTCTTTTCAAATACTTCATATTCACCTCTTTATCATAAAGAGCCCCCTCGATTAAAGTTTGTACATACCCTTGAATATTGAAAACGGGAGTTTTTAATTCATGTGAAACATTTCCTAAAAACTCTCTTCTATATTTATCCTTTGATGATTTTTTATATTTACTCATTAATTAAAACTTAACATAATAAATAGTCTTATCAAAAATCGAACCTGAATCTAAAGTTCAGGAAACTTCTATCCTGTCCATTGAACTACAGGGCCATTTTATTCAATTACAATCTTTTTGATCAGTTTATTATTATTATATAATATCTCTAAAAAATAAACCCCTTTATTGTGTCCTCTTAAATCTAAATTTATATTTGAATTAACGTTATTAACTTTAACAATTACCTGCCCAATACTATTACGTATAATAATATTATATTTTTGTTCAAAATCTATATTTATAAAATCATGTGTTGGGTTTGGATAGATAAATAAATTATCTGATTTATCTTCTAATTTATTTGGTTGATAACAATCAAGTGTTGTGTAAATAAAATCACTGATGAAAATTATAGATTGTGAAATGTTATTTAAAAAAGCGGCATGATCCCCTGTAGAAAATTCCAATAAAGCATTGTATATTCCAAGTTGATCAGCTGTGTTATGTATTATTTCGCTGCCGCATACTGTAACCATACTAAAAATTGTCCCCATAGTGCTCCAATAAACTTCATTACAATTATAAGGGACAACCCCATCATTAACGGCTTGAACACTAACAATAGGTTCATCATTAGAATCCATAATATATGGTTTATATACTGCTCCTGCTATATTTATAACCCCTTTTACTTCTGAAGAGTATCCTGGATTACCGCTATTACCTTCTATTCCTCCATTACTATTTATAATATTTTGTATAAATTGAGGAGCTTCTGATATATTATCTAAATATGCTAAATTAACAGCTATAATTGCTCCAGAAGAATATCCGCCAACATAAATCTGATCTGGATCTATTCCATAATTATCACCATTATCATGATCCTGTCTAAAATATCTTATTGCTGCTTTAGCGTCTCCAATATCTTCAATAACTGTTGTCATAATGTTTATTGAATCTGTTAAAGCGGAGGGATTAGGATTTAATCTATAATCAATAGAAGCAGTTACATATCCCCTCTTAGCAAAAGATTCGCACAAAGTAACCATATCTGACATATCTCTTGTCCCACCGGTAAAACTTCCAGCGTGCATAAATATAATAACAGGTCTATTTATTTCTAAATCTCCATCGGGCTGATAAATATCCATTTCTAAATTATAAACTGAAGAATATACTAAAGTTGTTTTATTAACATTGGTAAAAATTTCTGTATTATATCTGCCATTACATTGTGTAAAACAAAAATTAAACATTAATAATGAAATAATAAATAAAAATACTTTTTTCATAATCTGTTATTTTTTAATTGTTGAATTTGATGTTTTATTTCTTCATCTTCTATTATTCTAAATAATAAAATTGGTTTATTCAAAATATGATTTGACTTAAAAGTTTTATCTAGATCTTCCCAAGATAATTCATTGTCTATATTTAACATTTTTTGTAATTTATTAGAGGTGAAAGGCAAAAAAGGTTTAATAAATATACATATTTGACGTATTATTTCTATAGAAATAAACAAAATTGTTTTTGTTCTTTCTTCATTTTCTTTTATTAATTTCCAAGGTTCATTCTCAGCTAAAAATTTATTTCCTATTCTGGCTATATTCATTATTTCTCCCAATGCTTCTTTCAGTTTAAAGTCTCTAATTTTTAAATCTATTTTATGCTTTATGTTATTTAAATTACTTAAAAATTCTTTATCATGTTTTATATATGTAATATTGTCAGGAACTTTACCTTCCCAATATTTATGAATTAAAACAAAAACTCTATTAATAAAATTACCTAAAATAGCAACTAATTCATTATTGTTCCTTGCTTGAAATTCTTTCCATGTAAAATCATTGTCTTTTGATTCTGGCGCAGTAATACATAAAGTGTATCTTAGAGCATCTTCTTGACCTGAAAAATCTTTCAAATAATCATCTAACCAAACTGCCCAATTCTTTGACGTAGAAATCTTATTACCTTCTATATTTAAAAATTCATTTGCAACAACATTATTTGGTAAATTAAAACCCCCTAAACATTTTAAAATAATTGGAAATATAACACAATGAAACACTATATTATCTTTACCTATAAAATGCACAATTTTTGAATTATCTTTTTGCCAGAAGTCAATCCAATTTAAATTGTTTTTTAAACAATATTTTTTTGTTGCAGATATGTATCCTATAGGCGCGTCTAACCAGACATATAAAACTTTATTTTCATAGTTTGGTAAAGGCACCTTTACTCCCCAGTCCAAATCTCTAGTCATGGCTCTAGATTTCAATCCCCCATCTAGCCAAGACCTACATTGAGATACAACCTGTTTCCTCCATTTTTTAACATTATGTTTTTTTTGTCCTTCAAAAACACCTTTCAACAACCATTCTTTTAACCATTTCTCATGATTTTTCATTGGTAAATACCAATGTTCTGTTTTTTTTAATACCGGACTCTTGAGACTTAAAGTAGATATAGGGTTTTTTAACTCTTGAGGATTTAAAGCTGAACCACATTTTTCACATTGATCCCCATAAGCTTCATAATAATCACATTTCGGACATTCCCCTTTTATATATCTATCTGCTAAAAATTGATTATAATCCTCATCATAAAATTGATTTGATTCTTCCTTGAAAAAATATTTATTATTATTTAATTTATTAAAATAATTAGCAGAATTTACATGATGCTCTTCTGAAGATGTTCTGTCAAAAATATCAAAATCTATTCCTATATTCTTAAAAGAATTTTTATTTTTTTTATGAAAAAAATCAACTATTTCTTTTGGCTTTTTATTTTCTTTTTTCGCTTTTAAAGTTATTGCTGCTCCATGCTCATCTGAACCACAAACAAATAATACTTGTTCTTTTTTTAATCTCAAAAATCTAGAATATATATCTGCTGGAAGATACGCGCCAGCCAAATGACCTATATGAACAGGACCATTAGCATAAAGTAATGCTGCTGTAATTAAATTATGTTTCTTTTTCATAAATTTGTTATTACTATCTTTACAAAGATAATTTAGTTTTTATTAATTTGTTTATGATTACTCCTCCTTTTTTAAGTAAAAATAAAACTATTGGTATAATATCTACAGCTCGTAAAATCAACAAAAAAGAATTAGACCCAGCTATATTATTTTTTAAAAAACATAATTTTAACATTGTTCTTGGTAAAAATATTTATAAATCAAAAAATCAATTTGCAGGAAATGATAATGAAAGATTAACAGATTTACAAGAAATGTTTGACGATGAAAAAATAAATGTTATAATATGTGCAAGAGGAGGATATGGTTCAATTAGAATAATTAATAAAATAAATTTTAAAAAATTTCAAAAAAAAC
>CAXEHY010000045.1:0-30363 GCA_963996865.1 uncultured Flavobacteriales bacterium
AAATATTAATACTTTGTTTGATAAGGGTATATCAAACGATCAAGATATTAATACAAATAATGATTTGTCAAATTTAAATAAAGAACAAATTAAAGAACAAATTGAAGAACCTTTTAATGACAATGATGAAGGTTTTGTTTTAGATTCTAATGAAAATAAGGTTGTATATGAATTAGATTTGGAAGATGATATTAATAATAATAATGAAAGTGTTGTTCAGAATCATAATTTATCAGAAAAAAACTCCAGTAGTTTAGAAGATTCAGATTTAAATGTAAATCTAGAAGAGGTAAGTATAGAGGCAAATTTAGAAGACTCAGACTTAGAGGTAAATTTAGAAGCTTCAGATTTAGAGTCAAATCTAGAAGATGAAAGTGTAGAATCAAATTTAGAAGATTTAGACAATAATTTATTACAAGATAAAAAAGATATAGAGTCACTTGATTTAGGATTAATTAAAGAAACAAAAGAAAAAGATAATATTAATGAAGTGATTCAAAATGAACAAGAAAATTTAGATTTACACTTTAGGGATAAGGAAGAAAATTTATCTATTAGTCAAGATGCAAATAGAAATACAAATCCAGAAAAGCAAATGTTGAAATCTAGAGAGAGATTAGATAAGTTGGAAAAATTAACAGAGAAATTAAGAACTCCATCTGGGGTTTCTGATCTTGAAAGCGAGCCTGCTTATAAAAGATCTGATTTAGATCTAAATGAGAATGATGATATTGAAGATGATACTAAAATTATTTTAGATAAAAATCAAGGAGATATTCAAATTAAGGAAGATAATTCTTTTCTGCATGACAATATAGATTAGTCAAAAGACATAGTTTCAATTATATTTATAATATCATATGTAATAAATGATTCTATTGGTTTTATTGAATCATTAATTTCTTCGTTAAAATATAATGCTCCTCTTATGAAATGTTTTTTTTCATCAGTTAAAAAAAACTGTCTTGATGTCGCGACTTCTCCTTGAAGCATAAATAATATTCCCTTTTTATAATTATCTGAATATTCTTTTTCTATAATACTAATACTTTCGGTTTTTAATTCATGTGTTTGAATATATTTTTTTGTTTGATTAATATGTTTATTTAAATCATTGTTTATTTCTATATAAGTAAAATATATTGTTGCATTAAAATGATGAAATATTAGATTAAAATTGCATTCATTTATTTTTTTTACTTCAGAATATTTAGGTATTTCAAAACTAAAAGGACAATTAAGTTTAATTGTTTCATATTTTTTTTCAGGGAAAGTATATTTAACAAATCCTTTTGGTTTTGGAACATTTGCGTTGTTATTACAGCTGATTATGCAAAAAAATATTATTAGATTTATGTAAATTTTTTTATTCATTTAGTATAATTTTCACAAATTTAATTTTTCTTTTATCTGATGATTCTATTACAAAATTTATGTTTTTGTATTTAATTATATCATTTTTTTCAGGGATGCTCCCATTAAGTTTTATTAATAAACCAGCTAGAGTTTCTACCCCTTCTTCGTATATTTTTATTTTTAATTTTTTAGAAAGATCTATTAATGAGATATTAGAATCTGTTATAAATTTATTTTTATTTAACTTATAAAAGTTTTTTTTGTCATAATCAAATTCGTCATTTATTTCACCTATAATTTCTTCTATTATATCTTCTAAGGTTATTATTCCTTCTGATCCGCCAAATTCATTTACAACTATAGCAAAATGAATTTTTAGTTTTTGAAATTCTTTTAATAAGTTATTAATGTTTTTTTGTTCAGGAACAAAAAAGGGTTTTCTTATAAATTTTTTCCAGTTTTTATTTTCTGAAGTTATTAAATCTTTTACATACAACATACCTTTTATATTGTCAAAATCTCCATCTATTACAGGTATTCTTGAAAATCCAGTTTTTAAAATAATTTTTATTATTTGTTTAATATTATAAGTATAATCAATACATGTAACATCTACTCTTGGTGTCATGATATTTTTGACTTTTTTCACATTAAAATTTATAATACTATTAATTATGTCATTTTGATTTTCAGGTTTTTGTTCATTATATGTTAAATCAATAGCTTTTATTAAATCTTCTTTATTTATTTTATTTAGCTTATTTATTTTGATTTTATTAAAAAAGTTCATTTTTAATAAAATTTTATTTAGTGGCTTTAGTATTATAGTTAATATAAATAATAATTTAGAAAACTTTTGTGCGAAATTTTTTGAATTTTGACTTGCTATAACTTTAGGAATTAATTCTCCAAAGATTAATAAAATAAAAGTTATTAATAAAACTTCAAAAAAGAAATTTATGATTTTATTTTCTCCTATTTGTATGTTATTATTTATAAAATAACTTGACAGGATAATTATACATATATTAATAAAATTATTACTTATTAATATTGTGGATAATAATTCATCAGGATTTTGTATTAGTTTTTTTATTTTGTTGTTTTTTCTTTCATTTTTTGATAAAGAAAAAAATGCAGCTTCTGATCCGGAAATAATACCAGACATAAATATTAATATAATTATACATATAGGTGTTATATACATGTTTATATTAAATAATAAAATGAGATAGGAGTCTGAATCCAAATTTATTTTATTTTAGAAAGGCAAATCATCTTCTTCTGTATTATTAGCCTGATCGATATTATTATCTTGATTTTTTGTCTCGTTTTGAGTTGATGAATTTTGTCCACTATTAGGATTCCAAGTATCTATTGATATAGAAACATCTTTCCCAAATTGATCTGGTTCAGATTTAATATTAACATTTAATTTAACAAATTTGCTTCCATTATATTCCTGAATATAATCTTGTATTTTGTCAGGATTAATTGTCACTTTAAACCAAGTGTCATTTTGCTTTTTGCCTCCTCCACAGTAAATTGTTTTAGGTTTATTTTCCATATTGAACAAACATATTAAATAAATTTAGAATCACCTAATTTGTTTTTATAAAATAAGTATTAATTATGTTTTTTCTTATACGAAGAATATATGTTTTTTTAATAAAAATCATATATTTGCTCAAAAAATAAAAAATGTCAAAAGGATTAAGAAAACAAGATATTGTGAATTCAATTTCTGATCAAACTGGGATAGAAAGAAAAATTACAAAAAATATTGTAGAATGTTTTATGTTAGAAGTCAAAAATCAAATGCGTGGAGGCAATAACATTTACTTAAGAGGATTTGGCACTTTTAAAGTTATTAAAAGAAAAGAAAAAATTGCAAGGAAAAATTTTAGAGATTCTGGAGGGACTAGTATTATTGTTCCCTCTCATTACTCTCCAGTATTTAAGCCTTCGAAAATATTTAAAAATAAAATTAAAAATACTTTAACAGCATAATATGCCTAGTGGTAAAAAGAAAAAGAGGACTAAAATGTCCACTCATAAGAGAAAAAAGAGATTGAGAAAGAATAGACATAAAAAGAAGAAATAAATTTCTTTTTGTTTGCTAAAAATCATTAATCGTGTCGTATACTTTATTTATTGATGATAATAAAGAGGAAAGTAATATAGCTTTATGTTATAATAATAGGTTATTAGAATATAACAATGAAGAAAGCAGTTCTGTTTTTTCTGTAGGAGATATATATTTAGGTCAAGTAAAAAAGATAATTTCAGGATTAAATTCTTGTTTTGTCAGTTTAGGCTCGGGTAAAGATGGATTTTTACATTATCATGATTTAGGACCTAAGGTATTGTCATTTGCTAACATAATTAAAAAATCCTCTTCAGGGGGGAGAATTGATATTGCTAAAATGCAAAATGAAGATGACATTAATAAAAGAGGTTTTATTTCAGATGTTTTAAAACCAAAAGATAAAATCATAGTACAGATAGTAAAAGAACCAATTTTAACAAAAGGACCAAGACTTTCGAGTGAAATCTCTTTAGCTGGAAGATATTTAGTTTTATTGCCTTTTTCTAATACTGTTACAATATCCCAAAAAATAAATGATATAAAAGAAAGAAAAAGAATAAAAAATATTTTACATAAAATAAAGTATAAAAATTTTGGTATTATCGCAAGAACAATGTCTTCTGACAAAACATTTAAAGATTTACAATCTGATTTAGATGATTTGATTGGAAATTGGAATTCGTTACTTGCTAATTTAAGTTCATCAAAAAACACAAAAAGAGTATATGGTGAAAGTAGTCGTGTTAATATAATATTAAGAGATTTATTAAATGATGATTTTTCTTCTATTTATGTGAATAATAAAAAAACATTTCAGCAGATCAAAGAATATCTTGATAAGATAAAATTCAAAAACAGCGATATATTGAAATTTTATAATTCTGATATTCCTATGTTTGATTTTTATAATATAAATAAACAAATTAAATCTTCTTTTGGGAAAATAGTCCCAATAAAAAAAGGAGTTTATTTAGTTATTGAACATACAGAGGCTATGCATGTTATTGATGTAAATAGCGGCAATAAATTAAATTCAAATTTGGATCAGGAAACAAATGCGTTAGAAGTTAATCTAATTGCCGCAAAAGAAATAGTTAGACAGTTAAGACTTAGAGATATGGGCGGTATAATTATAATTGATTTTATAGACATGAAAAAATTTGCTAATAAAAATAAACTTTTCATGGAAATGAAAAACATGATGAAACATGCAAGAGCTAAAAATCACATATTGCCACTGACTAGATATGGTTTAATGCAAATCACTAGAGAAAGAGTTAGACAACAAATAACTATTGAAGAAAATAACTTTTGTGGAGATTGTTATAAAGAAACTTTTTCTTTAATTTCTGATATAGAATCAAAAATTAAATTTTTTGCTCAAGATAAAAAATTAAAAAAAATAACAATAAATACAAATCCTATATTACATAGTTTTTTAACAAAAGGCATTTTTTCTTATAAATTAAAATGGATGTTAAAATACAAATTAAACATTCGTCTTAAAAAAACTAGTTCTAATTTATTTGATATTGATTATGAATCGTAATTATATATTAAAAGAGGAATAATGGACAACAAGATTATAATTCCACATATAAAATAAGCATATATTACATTTTGATCTGTAGTGAAGAATTTATTTATAAATATAGTTATAAGTATTAATCTAATAATCACGTTAGCTATATTAAAAATACTATTAACTCTACCTATATAATTATTAGGAACATGATTAAAAATATATGTTATTCTTAATATTCTAGTCCCAGCATTTGTAATGCCTAATATGAAACTTGTTATAAATAACATTATAATTGTAGGAACAAAAAACATTCCCATGCATATTATAAATGTTGAAAACATAAATATTATAATCCCTGTAATTGCATTTTTATTATTATTAAATATTTTTGCCACCAATAATCCTGATGTGATAGCCCCTATTGAGTAAACAACTTCTTGTGAAGCGAAAACACTAGCTTGTCCATCTAAAACTTTTATTATATATTCTGGTAAAAGAGTAAACATTTCTATTATTAGAAAAGCAAAAATCATGTACGAAAAAATTCCAAATATTAATATCTTTTTATTTTTAATTAAAAAGTTAAAACCCGAATATAATCTTTTGATTAATTTTCCTTTTTCAACATTAATTTTTTTTATTTTTTTATAATAAACAAAAGAAATAATAATAGCTGCTATGATATATGTTAAACCATCTATTAAAAAAATTTTTTCTAATCCCCATGGATTGATGTCGAATCCTAAATATATTTTTTTACTGCCAAATATTATATTTTTATTATGAGTCCCTTCTAATAATATAGCTGCAATAGCTCCTGCTATCATACTTGTAGCTTGTCCTTGTATTTCTAAATAAGAATTTATTTTTCCAAAGTATTTTTTTTCTGTTATTTCTTGGGCGAAAGCGTAAAGATTAGGATAATATATATTATAATAAAAAACAGTAAATCCAAAAACAGTTGCTACTATTAGCCAGTGTATTTTATTGTTTAAATATCCAATAAGAGATGCAGTTAATACTATTATAGAGCAGATAATAGCAGCATATATAAATATATTTTTACGTTTAAATCTGTCAACTATTGATCCAGCAAAAACACCCCAGAAAAGACATATGAAGGTTATAATGAAAAATATATTTAAAAATAAGTGAGGGTCATTTAATGTTTGATTAAAGTACCAAGGTATTGAAATCATAGTTATGCCTGTGGCGAATCCTGAGATAATGTTAGCTGCTATGAGCAAATTTATTGCTTTATTATTTTTCATGTTTTATAAAAATAAATATTAATTTTGAACTATGATTACAGAAGAACAACTTAATAATTTAAAATCTATTTTCAGAACATTAAAAGAATATCTTTGACGTAGCTAATTTAAAAAAAGACATAAAAGATTTAGAGGTAGAATCTTTAAATAATAATTTCTGGGATGAGCCTAAAAAAGCTGAATCATTATTAAAAAAATTAAATACGAAAAAAAATTTATTCAAAAAAATAATTTCTACAGAAGAAAATTTAGAAGAAATTTTTGTTTTATATGGTTTTTTAAAATCTGATGAATTATCTATTGATGAATTTAATTTAGAATATAAAAAAATTGAAAAGGAGTTAGAGCATCTAGAATTAGAAACAATGTTTGTTAATTCAGAAGATAAAATGAATGCTATTTTGGAGATAAATCCAGGAGCTGGTGGAACAGAAAGTCAAGATTGGGCAGCAATGCTTATGAGAATGTATACAATGTGGAGTCAAAAAAACAATATAAAAGTAAAAATATTGAATATTCAAGAAGCTGATGTTGCCGGAATAAAAACAGTAACTTTAGAATTGCAAGGAGACAATGTTTTTGGGTTATTAAAAGGAGAAAATGGAGTTCATAGATTAGTTCGTATATCTCCTTTTGATTCTAATGCGAAAAGGCATACTTCTTTTGCTTCAGTTTTTGTTTATCCTTTGGTTGATGAATCAATAGAGATCAAAATAAATCAAAATGATATTTCTTGGGAAACATTTCGTTCTGGAGGAGCAGGAGGACAATCTGTTAATAAAATAGAGACAGCAGTTAGATTAAGACATGTACCTTCAGGTATAATTATAGAAAATTCAGAAACAAGATCACAACTAGACAATAAGCATAAAGCTATACATTTATTGAAATCTAAATTATTTGAATTAGAATTAAGAGAAAAGCAAAAACAAAAAGCTAAAATACATGAATCAAAGAAAAAAATAGAATGGGGTTCTCAAATCAGAAATTATGTTTTTCATCCTTATCAACTTGTTAAAGACTTAAGGACAGATTTTTCTGTAAATAATATTAATTTAGTTATGGATGGAGAAATAAATGATTTTTTAAAATCTTTTTTGCTTAATAAATAAAAAATGAAGTGTATTATTTATCATAATAGTAGATGTAGCAAGAGTAGAGAAGCTTTAATGTTTTTAAAAGAAAAAAAGATTGATCATGAAGTAATTGAATATTTAAAAAATCATTTAGATGTTCAAGATTTAAAAAATATTTTAAAAATTTTAAATATTCATGCAATTGATATTGTAAGGAAAAATGAAGAGTCTTGGAGACAAAATTACAAGGAGAAGTTTTTTTCTGAAGGTATAGATGAAAATAAATTAATTGATATTTTGATTCAAAATCCTAAATTAATAGAAAGACCTATAGTTATGTTTAATAACAAAGGAGTTATCGCGAGACCATGTGAGAAAATTAATGAATTGTTTTAATATAATTCTTTGATTCTGAATATTTTAGCAAGTGTTTTTTGCATTTTTCTATTTTTTATATTTTCTACAAAATGACCTACAATCCAATATGGCACAACGGCCCCTAAAAAAAGCAGCATCCAAAAAGCCATGCAAAAAATAATTAAAAAAAGCAGAAAACCAATATACATTATATAATAATTGAATAAATTTACACAAATATAATAATTAAATTAAAATGAAATATAGAATTGAAAAAGATACAATGGGAGAGGTGAAAATCTTTGACAATGCCTATTGGGGCCCTCAAACTCAAAGATCAATAAATAATTTTAATATTAATAAAGATAACAGTAAAATGCCATTGGAAATCATTAATTCTTATGCTATAATTAAAAAAGCCGCGGCTATTGCTAATAACAAATTAAATAAACTTTCGAATAAAAAAATGAAATTGATTGTCACAGTTTGTGATGAAATAATAAATGGAGATTTATATGATCATTTTCCTTTAATTGTATGGCAGACAGGTTCTGGAACACAGACTAATATGAATATTAATGAAGTTATTGTTAATAGAGCTCATATTTTGTCGGGAAATAAATTAAGTTCAGATAAAAAATTTTTAAACCCTAATGATGATGTTAATATGTCACAGTCTTCTAATGACACTTTTCCTACTGCAATGCATATTGCTATATATGATTTAGTTTTATCTAAATTATTGCCAGAACTAGAAAACTTAAAAAAAGAGTTTATAATAAAAAGTAAAAAATTTAAAAATATTATCAAAATTGGAAGGACTCATTGTATGGACGCAGTACCTATTACTTTAGGTCAGGAGTTTTCGGCATATGTTGATCAAATTGATAATAATATCAAGGTTTTAAAAGAATCTTTAAAATTTGTTTCTAATCTAGTAATAGGAGGAACAGCGGTTGGCACAGGATTAAATACTCCTAAAGGTTATGATAAAGAAATAGTGGCTCAGATTAATAAAATTTCTAAACATAAATTTGGAGTTGCTAAAAATAAATTTTCAGGAATATCATCTCATGATGTTTTAGTTAATTTACACGGTAGTTTTAAATTAGTTGCTATTTCATTAATGAAGATTGGCAATGATATTAGAATGCTTGCATCTGGACCAAGAACAGGAATATCGGAATTGATATTACCTTCTAATGAACCTGGTTCTTCAATTATGCCAGGGAAAGTTAATCCTACTCAATGTGAAGCTTTAACAATGGTGTGCGCAAAAGTAATAGGTAATGACACTTCAGTTAATATTGGAGGCATGAATGGCCATTTTCAGTTAAATGCATTTAAACCTTTAATAGCGCATTGTTTAATTGAATCTTGCAAATTATTATCAGATGTTATGAAATCATTTAATTCAAATTGTCTAAAAGGTATTAAAGCTAATATGGATCAAATAGATTTTAATATTAATAATTCATTAATGTTGGTTACTTCTTTAAATAGTAGTTTAGGATATAATAAGGCTTCAGAAATAGCTAAATTAGCATATTTAAAAAATATTTCTTTAAAGCAAGCTACATTAAAATTAGGATATTTGAATGAACAAGATTTTGATGCAATTGTTAATCCGAAAAAAATGATTTAATCTTTTAAAAAGTTTTTTATTTTCTGTTCACTTTTTTTCTTGCAAATAAGTATTTTATTTTTGTGTTGTATTATTATGTAACCATTTAAACCTTCTGCTATTAAATTATAGTTGTCATCTATATTGATAATATTATTTTTAGAATCAAATATTTTAATATTTTTATTATTAATTCTATTGTTATTTTGATCTTTTTTCATGAATTCAGAAACTGAAGACCAAGATCCTAAATCAGACCAAATAAGATTACATTTACACATATATATTGATTTGCATTTTTCTAATATTTCATAATCAAAAGAAATATTATTAAGAAGATTATATTTTGCTTTAATGTTTTTTTCGTTGATATTTTTTATAGCTGATAATATTTTATAATTTTTATTACCATTTTTTTTAAATTCTTTTAATATTGATTTTGCTTTTGATATAAATATCCCAGAATTCCAATAATAATTTTTATTTTTTACAAATTTTTTTGCTTTACCTAAGTTCGGTTTTTCAATGAATTGATCTATGTTGTAAAAATTATAATTTTGTTTTTTTGATGTTTTAATATATCCGTATCCTGTAGCTGGATTTGTTGGCTTTATTCCTATAGTTAAGATTCCTGTATTTTTTGATATAAAATGAAAACATTTATTTATTTCTTTAATGAAAGTGTCTTCATTTTTTATGTGATGATCAGCAGGACTAAATAGTATATTAGCTTCTGGGTTATTTTGTCTTATTATTAAAGTTGAAAGTAATATAGAAGGCGAAGTATTCTTTTTTTCTGGCTCCAGTATAATATTTTTTCTATTTATTCCTTTTATATTTTTTTTAATTAGGTTAAGATGATTTTTGTGTGCAGAGATATATATATTTTTTTTTGGACATATTTTTATAAACCTATTATATGTTTGTTTTATTAAGGTTTCTCCAGAATTATTTAAATCTAAAAATTGTTTTGGTATGTTTTCAGAACTTTTTGGCCAAAATCTTTCTCCAAAACCACCAGCCATTATTACTGTAAAATTATTTTTCATTTTATTTCAATAAAAGGATGAATATAGTATTTTTTATTGTTTTTTATTTTTTGACATAAATATCTTTTTGTTAATTTTTTTATTTTTATAAAACTGTCTCCATTAAATTCAAATTTTTCTCCATCTTTTATATCTTGTAACGTTTTTTTTGTTTTTTTATTTTTTGTTAATTTTTCGAATAAATCATAATTATAAATATGAGAAGATTTAATATTCTTCAAACTATCATTTAAGACAGGTTCTATTCTTCGAGAAAAGATTTTTTTTTCAATGGCTATTTTAATTAGCTTGCCATATTCCGACTTCCATTCTTGACCATGAGGTTTTATTTTTGAACCATATTTTGTTATACTAATAACATGTGCGATTTCATGTATTAATGTTATGAGAAATTGATTTTTATTTAATTCTTGATTGACAGACACATAAAATTGATTTTCTTTTTTCATATATCTGCAATCTCCTAATTTTGTTTTTCTTGTTTTTGAAATTTTAAAATTTATATTTATGTCTTTTAATTTGTTATTTATTTCTTTTGGTAGAAAGGAATGTAAATTCATGTCATTAATTGATAAGATATTAAGCTGAACAAATAAGCTAAAGTTAAAAATAATATAAATTGTAATGCCGGTAACTTCCAGCTACCTGTTTCTTTGTACATGACTGCTAAAGTGCTCATGCATTGTAATGCGAATACATAGAACATTAATATTGATATCCCTACCGGAAGAGTAAAATAAATTTTATTTGTTTCAGGATTTTTGTAATTTTTCATTTTTTGCATTAGAGTGGCATTTTCATCGTTGTCAACATTATATAAAGTTGCCATAGTGCTCACAAAAACCTCTCTTGCTGCAAATGATGTAATTAAAGATATGCCTATTTTCCAATCATAGCCCAGGGGTTTTATGATAGGCTCTATTTTTTTACCAATTATACCAGCATATGAATTTTCTAAAGTTATATTATTACTAAAATATTTTGTTTTACCATTGTTTTTTTCTGGACCATAAGAGCAAATCATCCATATTAATATAGAAACAAATATTATTACTTTTCCAACATCTACAATAAAGAATTTAATCTTTTGTAATACATTAATAAATACAGAGCTCCAATCAGGTTGTTTATATCTAGGTAACTCTAATATATATTTATTTTCATTTTCATTTTTTTTCATGGTTTTATCTATTATAATAGCTATAAAAATAGAGACTATTAATCCTAATAGATAAAAAAACAAGAATACAATTCCCTGTAAACTTATTATTGAAAATATTTTTTTTGCTGGAATTACTAGGGATATTATTAAAGTATATACGGGTAGTCTAGCAGAACAACTCATTAAAGGGATGATAAGCAATGTTATAAATTTTCTTCTTTTGTCTTCAATATTTCTAACACTCATAATAGCAGGTATTGAGCAAGCAAATCCACTTAATAATGGAATAATAGATTTTCCATTTAGTCCAATTTTTCTCATAGATTTATCCATTAAAAAACTGATTCTAGACATATAACCTGTCTCTTCAAGAATAGATAGTATAAAAAATAATATAGCTATTTGAGGGACAAACATTATTACTCCACCTAAACCAGGTAAAATCCCATTACTTAGTATATTTGAAACTATGTTATCTGACATATTATTTTTTACAATCATGCTTGTCTTTGTAAAGAATTGGTCTATTAAATCCATGGGATACGCTGAAAATTGAAAAATCGCTTGGAATAAACAAAATAGAATAAAAAAGAAAATAATATATCCATAAACTCCATGTATTAATATTTTATCAATACTTATTGTGTTTTTTAAAATCTTATTATTTTTCATTATTTTAACACAGTTTGCATATAATTCATTTATATATTTAAATCTTAAAATGTGGCTTTCGGCTTCTATTTTTTTTATATTTATTTTTGCTATAATATTTTTTAATTCTTCAGATTTATTTTTCAATAATCTGTAATTAGTTATTTTATTTATACAAAGTTGATTATTGTCGCTAGATAGAACTTCTTTAGTTTTTTGGAATTTCAAATCAGAACATATTGTTTTTTTTGAAAAAAGTTTTATCTCTTTAAATTTTTTATTATTAGCAATTTCAAATATTGTTTTTTTTAAATTACCTATTCCAATATTTTTTCTTGCGTTGATTTTTATTATAGGAGTTTTTAATTGTTGTGACAATAATTTAGAATCTATTTCAATACCTTCTTGTTCTGCTATATCAATCATATTAAGAGCTATTATAGAAGGAGCGTTTAATTCTATTATTTGAGAAGCAAAGAAAAGTCCTCTTTTGATATTACTGCTATCTATAACAATTAGATTTATTTGATTTTTTTTATTATTATTTAGAATATGTTTTATGCATATTTCTTCATTTAAATTTCTTGGATTTAAACTATAAGTGCCTGGGAGATCAATAAATTCTGCCTCTATTGATTTTATGCTAGCTAATTTAGAGATTTCACATATTCCTAATTTTTTTTCTACTGTGACTCCTGGAAAATTTCCTGTTTTTTGATTTAATCTCGTAAGTTTATTAAATAATGAGCTTTTGCCGCTATTTGGATTTCCAATTAAAGAAACATGTATTTTGTCTTTCATACTTCTATTTCTTTTGCTTCTTTATCTCTAATACAAAGTAAATAATCAGTAATTTGAATAACGATTAAATTTTGTTTATTATTTCTGTTTATTATTTTAACTTTCTCTCCTGGGAAAACTCCCATTTCTATAAATCGTAAGGTTAATTTATTATCTAGTATTTTTTTTATAATTTTTGATTCTCCTATATTTAAATCATTTAATCTCATTTAGTTAATTTATTTATAATTATTCTAAATAAGAAGTTTTTTTGTTTTAAAATTTGGACAATCATTACATTTTTTTTTAATAATATTACAGCCGTTTATTAATAATATTATTATGACAAACAACCACAGACTATTTTTGAATTTCATATTTCAATTTAATTATTCTTAAATTTAATAATAAGTTCGTTATTTATGTATAATTTTTTTGTTAACATAGGTCTTTATTTTACTTTATTAAAAGGTGTTTTTGTGAAAATTAATAAGCGTAAAATTTATTTTTCTAGAACTATTAATGAAATAGAGATATTAGGATTGAGTTCATTGTTTATAGTTATGATTGTTTCATTATTTATGGGAGCAGTTGTCACTATACAAACTGGAATACAATTTGAAACTCCTTTGCTGCCAATAGAATATATAGGCTATGTTGCAAGGGAGAGTATTGTTTTAGAATTTGCTCCTACTTTTATTTCTTTAATTTTAGCTGGCAAAATAGGATCAAGCATTGCGTCTGAGATAGGAACAATGAGAGTCACAGAACAAATTGACGCATTAGAAGTCATGGGCATAAATGCTAAATCATATATTATTTTACCTAAAATCATTGCGTGTGTATTTTTTTTCCCAGTATTAGTTATAATAAGTATGTTAGTTGGAATATTAGGGGGGCTTTTTGCGGGTTCTTTGACAGATTTATTGTCGGTTCAAGATTTTATTCAAGGTTTACAAATGTGGCCTTATCCTTTTCATGTGTTTTATGCATTAATTAAAACTGTTTTTTTTGCTTTTATTATTTCTACTGTTTCTGCTTTTTTTGGATTTTATGCTCAAGGCGGAGCATTAGGAGTAGGTAAATCTAGCACAAAAGCAGTAGTTGTTAGCTGTGTGGTTATATTGATATTTAATTTTATTTTAACTCAAATTATGTTAGGATGATAGAAGTAAAAAATGTTTTCAAAAATTTTTCTAATAATTTTAGTTTAGAGAACATATCTTGTGTTTTTTATCCAGGAAAAATTAATATGATAATAGGAGAAAGTGGTTCAGGTAAAACAACATTATTAAAGTCCATGATAGGATTACATTCTATAGATAAAGGTGAAATTTTATTTGAGAAAAGTAATTATTTTGATTTAGATAATTCTGAAAAGAATATTTTAAGACGTGAAATAGGAATGCTGTTTCAACAAGGAGCTTTATTTGATTTCATGACTGTATTAGAAAATGTAAAATTTCCTTTGAAAATGCTTGCAAATAAAACAGATCAAGAAATATATGAGAGAGCTAGTTTCTGTTTAGAAAGAGTTAATTTATTTAAAGCAAAAAACATGATGCCCTCAGAACTTAGCGGAGGCATGATAAAAAGAGTTGCTATTGCTAGAGCAATAGCAATGAATCCAAGATATTTGTTTTGTGATGAACCAAATTCCGGATTAGACCCTAATACTGCTATTATTATAGATGATTTAATAAAAGAGATAACAGAAGAATATAATATTACTACTATAATTAACACACATGACATGAGATCTGTTGTTAGAATTGGATCAAATATTATTTATTTATCAAACGGTTTATTAGAATGGAGTGGTAAAAAACAAGAAATTAAGTATTCAGATAGTGATAGTTTAAATAAATTTTTCAATAATTCAAAGATTAAAATTTAGATTAAATCATTACAAGAGCAAATTAAATTTTTGTCACCCAGAGCATCATTTATTCTGCTAGAATAAGGCCATTTTTTATTTTTTTCAAGCTCTTTTAGTGGATAGGCTGCTTTTTCTCTTGAATAAGGCATACTCCAATTATTTGATGTTAACATTTTTAAATTATGAGGAGCATTTTTTAAAATATTATTTTTTTGATCATATTTTCCATCTATTATTTCTTGAATTTCTTTTTTTATATTTTTCATAGAATCACAAAACCTATTTAATTCATGTAAATTTTCACTTTCTGTTGGCTCTATCATAATGGTTCCATGTACTGGAAAAGAGACAGTAGGGGCGTGGAAGTTATAATCTAATAATCTTTTCGCTATATCAACAACTTCTATTCCATATTTTTTGTATTTTCTAAAATCAATAATGAATTCATGAGCGACAGTTTTGTTTTTGCCTTGGAATAATATTTCAAAATCTTTTTCTAATATTTTCTTCATATAATTTGCACTTAAAATTGCATATTTGGTTGAATCGGTTAATCCCTCTTTTCCAAGCATTTTTATATAAGCATATGATATTATCAAAATTAAAGCACTACCCCAAGGAGCTTGCGATATTGAAGTTATTCCTTTTTTACCTCCAACTTTTATTATAGCATGATTTGGTAAATAATCCTTTAAATGCTTGGCAACACAAATAGGTCCCATGCCAGGGCCCCCACCTCCATGAGGAATGGCAAATGTTTTATGTAGATTTAAGTGACATACGTCAGCTCCAATAATTGAAGGGCTGGTAAGTCCTACTTGCGCGTTCATATTAGCACCATCCATATATACTTGTCCTCCATTATCATGTATTAGTTTTGTGATAGATTGTATTTTGTGTTCAAATACCCCATGAGTAGAAGGATAAGTGATCATAAGAGCTCCTAAATTATTTTTATATTTTTTCACTTTTTCTTGCATGTCTTTATAATCAATATCTCCATATTTATTACATTTTATTATTTTGACATTAAAACCCGCCATAACTGCACTTGCTGGATTTGTACCATGAGCAGAAGAAGGAATTAAACATATATTTCTGTTTTTGCCTTTATTTTTATCTAGGTATTTTCTTATAATAATTAATCCAGCATATTCTCCTTGAGCTCCAGAATTTGGTTGTAATGATATAGCTGGCAAGCCTGTTATTTTACATAAATATTCTGACAATTTTGTTATTATTTTTTTGTAACCATGACATTGATTTTCAGGAGCATAAGGATGCATATTTGAAAAACCATTCCATGATATTGGAATTAATTCAGAAGCTGCATTTAATTTCATAGTACATGAACCTAGAGGAATCATAGATTCAGTTAAAGAAATATCTTTAATTTCTAATCTTTTTATGTACCTCATCATTTGAGTTTCTGAATGATTTACTTTAAATGTTTTACTTTGTAAAAAATTTTCTTTTCTTTTAAATAAAGGCTTAGTTATTTTATAATGTGATATAATTTTATCATTATTTATATTTTTTTCTGAGTTTAAAATTTTCAGTATTTCAATTATGTCATATATATTATTTGTTTCATTAATAGTTATTGAAAGTTCATTTTTATTGATGTAGTTAAAATTCATTTTATTTTTTACTGCATCTTTTTTTATTTTTTTTATGTTATTTGATTTTATATGCAGCGTGTCAAAAAAAGATTTGTTTAAAATTTTATTTTTTGCATTTAAATTATTAAACAATGTTTTTGTTAGGATGTTTATTTTAGATGCTATGTTTTTTAATCCTCTTTCTCCGTGATATACAGCATACATACTCGCCATAACTGCTAATAGAACCTGTGAAGTGCATATATTTGACGTGGCTTTTTCTCTTCTGATATGCTGTTCTCTAGTTTGCAGAGCCATTCTATAAGCTGTGTCATTTAATTTGTCTTTTGTTATTCCTATTATTCTTCCAGGAATATTTCTTTTATATTCTTTTTTTGTTGCAAAAAATGCGGCATGAGGACCTCCGTATCCCATAGGAATTCCAAATCTTTGTGTGCTGCCAATTACAGCATCAACATTAAATTTACCCGGAGGGTCTATAATGGCAAGACTCATGATGTCCGAAGCAACTGCTATTTTTAAATTTTTATTTCTTTTGACGATTTGTTTTAAATTAATTATATCACCATGTTTTGTTATTTGTTGTATTAGCATTCCGAAACATTTTTCTTTATAATTAAAATTACTTTCATCTCCAATTGTTAATTTAATGTTTAGATATTTTGATCTAGTTTTCAAGACATGAATAGTTTGCTCAAAACAATTATTACTTACAAAAAATTCATTAGCATTATTTTTTATTTGTTCTTTTTTTCTAGTATTAAAAAACATGATCATTGCTTCTGCGGCTGCAGTTGCTTCGTCTAAAAGAGACGCGTTAGCTATTTCCATTTTGGTAAGATCACAAACCATTGTTTGAAAATTAATTAAAGCTTCTAAGCGTCCTTGTGATATTTCAGATTGATAAGGGGTGTACGCTGTATACCAGCTAGGATTTTCTAAAATATTTCTTTTTATTACAGAGGGAGTAATGTTTTCATAATATCCCTGCCCTATATAAGATTTATATATTTTGTTTAATTTTTCTGTTTTTTTTATTTCATTCAAAAATTGATATTCACTTATTCCTTTTTCAAGATCTAAATTTTTTTTATTTATTATTTTTTTAGGAATCGTTTTCGCAATTAAATCGCGTATTGATTTACATCCTGTTTTTTGTAACATTATTTTTGTTTCTTCTTCGTTGAACCCAATATGTCTATCTTTAAATTCTTTTCTTTTCATTTTTTGATTTGTTAAAATAAAATTTAAACAAAAAAACAAAATTTTAATAATTATTTATTATAAAATATTATAATTATTTTTATTTAAATGATTTATGAAAATAACATACAATTTGCAAAAAAATTAGATAAAGAAGATAAGCTGTCAAAGTTTAGAAGTTATTTTGAGCAACCTGAAATACGAAGCAAAAATGTTCTTTATTTCTGTGGTAATTCATTAGGACTTAAACCGAAAACAGTTGACAGTTATTTAAAAAAAGAATTAACAGAATGGTCTACTAAAGCGGTAGATGCTCATTTTGAAGCTGAGATTCCTTGGTATTATTATCATCATCATTTAAAAAAACAAACTGCTAATATAGTTGGGGCAAATCAGAGCGAAGTGGTTTGCATGAATACTTTAACAACAAATTTGCATTTATTATTAATTTCTTTTTACAGGCCTAAAGGTAGAAGAAAAAAAATATTAATAGAAAAAAACCCCTTTTCTTCTGATTTGTATATGTTGAAAAGTCAAATTAAATTACATGGATTATCGCCTGAAGATGTTATTGTTGAAGTGGAACCTAGAAAACATGAACATATAATAAGAATTGAAGACATTGAAAATAAAATATTAGATTTTAAAAAAGAAATAGCATTAGTTTTTTTTGGAGGTGTTAATTATTTTACAGGACAATTTTTTAATATAAAACGTATTGTGAAAGCAGCTCATCAAAATTGTATTTTTGCGGGCTTTGATTTAGCTCATGCAGTTGGCAATGTTTCTTTGAAATTAAATTCTTGGGATGTTGATTTTGCGGCATGGTGTTCTTATAAATATTTAAATTCTGGACCTGGGGGCATATCAGGTGTTTATGTAAATAAAAAACATCATAATTCTAAATTAAACAGACTTGAAGGCTGGTGGGGCGTAAAAGAAAATGAGAGATTTAATATGCCTAGAAATTTTTTAAGCTCAAATACTGTAGATTCTTGGCAATTAAGTAATCCGTCGATATTATCTATGGCTTCTCATAAAGCTTCTTTAGATATATTTCTTGAAGCAGGCATGAAAAATTTAGTAAATAAAAGTAGATTATTAACGGGTTATTTGATTTTTTTATTAAAAGACATATTTGAAAATAAAATAGAGTATAATATAATTACTCCTGAAAAAAAAGATGAAAGAGGATGTCAAGTATCTTTAATGATGGGGAAAGAAATTAAGTTTTTATATGATTATTTAATTAGAAATGGTGTTATAGTAGATTTCAGAAAACCAAATGTTATCAGAATATCTCCTGTTCCTTTATATAATTCTTTTTTGGATGTATATTCTTTATATCAACATATAAAAGATTTTGTAAATAATATTAAAAAATGAAAGCATCAATAATTGGAGGAGGATTAGTAGGTTCTTTATGGTCAATTTACTTATCTAAAATTGGTTATAATGTTAAAGTTTTTGAAAAAAGAGCAGATCTTCGTTCTAATAAAAACTCTTCAGGTAGATCAATCAATTTAGCTTTATCTTATAGAGGAATACAATCTTTGAAAAGAGCAGGCATATATGATTATATAGAAAATATAACAATACCAATGTATGGCAGGTTAATGCATGATAAAATTGGAGGCACAGCATATCAAAAATACGGCACACATAATGAAGCTATATATTCAGTTCCCAGAAAAGAACTGAATATGATTTTAATTAATCTCGCAGAAGATCATGGGGTAGATTTTTTATTTAATCATAATTGTCAAGGAGCAGATTTTAAAAAAAATATTTTAACATTTAATAATAATCAATATCAGTCAGATATTATTTTTGGAGCAGATGGAGCTAATTCTTTTATAAGATCAAAAATACAGGAAGAGTTAAAAGATTTTTCAATAGAAGATGGAAGAACGAATACTAGTTACAAGGAGATTTATTTACCTGCTTATAAAAACGGTACGTGTAGATTAAATAATAAAGCTTTACATATTTGGCCTAGAGGGCATTTTATGTTAATAGCATTACCTAATTTAGACGCTTCTTTCACATGTACTTTGTTTATGCCGACATCTGGATTAGAGCAATCTTTTGAAGATTTAAATAGTAAATCTAAAATTAGTATTTTTTTTAAAGAAACATTTCCGGATTTTTATGATTTGTATCCTGAATTTATTAATAATTGGGATGATTATCCTATTTCTAATTTGTCATTTGTTAAATGTTATCCTTGGAGTATAAATAATACTTTAATAATAGGGGATGCCGCTCATGCTGTAGTCCCATTTTATGGACAGGGAATGAATAGTGGCTTTGAAGATTGTGAAATACTATATGATTTAGCATTACAATATAATAATGATTGGAAGAATATAATGGATTCTTTTCAGAAAAGCAGAAAAATTGATGCAGATGCTATTGTTAATCTTTCTTTAGGCAATTATCATGTTATGCGTGATTATGTTTCAAATGAAAAGTTTTTATTACAAAAAAAAATTGAAAATCAATTTTCAATAAAACATCCAGATAAATGGACTCCATTATATTCTATGGTTACTTTTTCTGCAACTCCCTACAATAAAGCTTTTTTGTTGGGTGAAAAGCAAAATAATATTATGCGAAAAGTTATGATGATTGATAATATAAAAGATATTTGGGAAACTGAATATGTAGAGCGATTTATTTTAAAAATGCTTGAAGATTAATTTAGAAAAGGATTATATTTTCTCTCATATGCTATTTTAGTTTCTGGTCCATGACCAGGAAATACAGTATATTCATCTGGATATTTTAAAATAGATGTTTTTATAGATTTTATAAGAGTGTCGTGATCACCGCCCGGCAGATCCGTTCTGCCTATTGAGTCTCTAAAAAGGACGTCTCCTGATATAATTATTTTTTTTTCATTTGAAACAAATGAAACGTGTCCTGGAGAATGTCCAGGGGTAAATATTATGTCTAAAATATTTTTTCCAAAATAAATTTTTTCATTTTCTTTTATAAAATTCAATTTTTGAGTATATGGCGTATATTCTATTCCATACATTTCAGAATATTTTTTTGCTAAATCTAAATTTTCTTTTTCTTTTTTATGTATATGTAGTTCTAATGCAAATGTTTTATTAATAAAATGATTGCCGAAAACATGATCTATGTGACAGTGTGTGTTGATTAACTTTTTAGGTTTTAAATTTTTATTTTTTATAAAATTAAAAAGGTTTTCTTCTTCTTTTTTATTATTACAACCAGGGTCAACAATTATACATTCTTTGGTTTGATCATAGATTATATAAGTATTTTCCTGAAACTCGTTGAAAGTAAATTTTTTGATTGTCATTTAAAAAATTAATTTTACAATTATAATGAATATTTTAAATAAAATTAAAGAATTATCTGAAGCTAATTTTAAAGAAGTTCAGAATTTACGTAGGTCTTTACATAAAAACCCTGAATTATCTTTTTTTGAAAAAAAAACACAAAAATTTATTTGTGATTTTTTAAAAAAAGAATCCATTCCTTTTTTTAAGAGTAAGGTCGGTTATGGCGTGGTGGGTTTAATAGAGGGTAAATTTCCAGAAAAATATTGCATTGGATTAAGAGCTGATATGGATGCTTTGCCAATTCAAGAGACAAATAATGTAAAATATAAATCTATAATTAACGGTGTTATGCATGCGTGTGGTCATGATGTGCACATGTCTTGTTTGATGGGGGCGGCAAAAATATTAAAGAGTTTTAAGAATAGTTTTCATGGCACAGTAAAATTAATTTTCCAACCAGCAGAGGAGATGATTCCCGGAGGCGCAAAACAAATGATAGATGAGGGAGTTCTAGAAGATCCTAATGTTAATATAATGTTAGCTCAACATGTTTCTCCAGAAATAAAATCTGGCGCAGTTGGCATGAAGGAAGATATGTTTATGGCCTCTACTGATGAAATATATATTAATATAATAGGGCAAGGAGGTCATGCGGCTTTGCCTAGTAAAAATATAAATCCTATTTTGATAGCATCTAAGGTTATTTTAACATTAAATGAATTTTTTCTTTCTCAAAAAGAAGAGAATGTTTTTTCTATAGGATACATTGAGGCTAAAGGTTCTACAAATATAATTCCAGATCAAGTTGAATTAAAAGGAACTTTTAGGGCCATGGATGAAGATTTTAGGAGAAAATCTCATTCAAGTATTAAAAACATAATAGAAGAAATATCTTCAAGTTTTGGAGCTAGTTTTAAATTAAATATAAAAAAAGGCTATCCTTATTTGCAAAATAATATTGAATTAACAAACAAAATATTTAATTACAGTAAACAATATTTGGGGAATGAAAATGTTTTTAAAATAGAAAAAAGAATGACAGGTGAAGATTTTGCATATTTTTCTCTTGCACGTCCTAGTTGTTTTTATCGTTTAGGTGTTGGAGGAGAAGATGTTAAAAATTTACATACTTCAGTTTTTGATATAGATGAAGATTCATTAAAAATAGGAGTGGGTCTTTTAGTATGGAATACTCTTTCTATATTAGAAAATATATAATATTTATGAATAAACATAATAATATGACTTTTTTACAACATTTAGAAGCTTTTAGATGGCATTTGATAAGAGTTATTTTATATGTTTTTAGTTTTTCTATTATATGTTTTTTAGATCCATTTAAGTCATTTATTTTTGATAAAATATTATTTGCACCTATATATCCAGATTTTTTCACATATGATTTTTTATGTTCTGTTTCAAATAATTTAGGATTAAACAAATCATTATGTTTTTCTGAGTCAAATTTTTCAGTTTTGAATTATCATATGTCAGGACAATTTACAATGCATTTGTATATAACATTAATTTTTGGTTTTATTTTATCTTTTCCTTTTATTATTATAGAAGTTTGGAGATTTATTAAACCAGCTCTATATTCTAAGGAAGTTAAGTATTCTAAATTTTTTATCTTTTTCTCTTCGTTCTTTTTTTTCACTGGGTTAATTTTCGCTTATTATATTATAGCGCCTCTATCTTTACAGTTTTTGGGATCTTATCAAGTTAGCGACAGTGTGCCAAATACAATTAATTTAAGTTCTTTTATGAAAACTTTATGTTCTATATGTATTTGTGTAGGTGTTATTTTTGAATTACCAATTTTAATTTATTTTTTAAATAAATTCAACCTAGTATCGATTCAAACTTTTAAGAAATATAGAAAACATATAATAGTGATAATTTTAATTTTATCAGCAATAATAACACCTCCTGATTTAATAAGTCAGATTTTAGTTACTTTGCCAGTGTTAGTGCTTTATGAATTTAGTTTGATTGCTGTAAAATTTATTAATAAAGAAACTTGAAATTAATTACAAAAAATATTACTAAAAAGTATGGCCGCAGAATAGTTGTCAATAATCTTTCTATTGAGCTTAATAAAGGAGAAGTAGTAGGACTATTAGGACCTAATGGAGCCGGGAAAACAACAACTTTTTATATGTTAATAGGTTTAGTTAAACCAGATACTGGAGATATTTGTATTTCTGGATCGAGTATAAAGAAATTACCTGTTTATAAAAGAGCTAAACAAGGTTTGGTCTATTTGCCACAAGAACCTTCTGTTTTCAGAAAATTAACTGTTGAGGAGAATATAAAATTAGTATTAGAAATAGTTTATGAAGATAAAAATAAAATAAAAATGAGATTAAATGATTTAATAGAGGATTTTGGATTAGGTAATGTTTTAAAAGTAAGAGGAGATTTATTATCTGGAGGTGAAAGACGTAGAACAGAAATAGCTAGAACAGTTGCAACGAACCCTAAATTTATTTTACTAGATGAGCCTTTTGCCGGAATAGATCCTATTGCTGTTGAAGACATTCAATCAGTAATTAGAAAATTAAAATCAAAAAACATAGGTGTTTTTATAACTGATCATAATGTGCATGAAACTTTAAATGTAACAGATAGATCATATTTATTGTATGATGGTAAAATGCTGAAATCAGGAACATCTCAAGAATTATCTAACGATAATACAGCGAAAAAACTTTATTTAGGTGAAAATTTTGAATTAAGAAATTAATTATTTTATTATAAATTTATATTCTTCCATGATCGGATTTGCTAATAACTTTTTACAAGCTATTTCAACTATTTTTTCAGCCTCTTTTATATTTTTAGCATTAACATTTAATGTTATATACTTGCCTATTCTAACATTAGTTATTTCTTTTAAATTAATGTTTTGCATACTTTGTGAAACAGCTTTACCTTGTGGGTCTAATAAAGATTTTAAAGGTGTAATATTAATTTGAGCTTGATATTTCATATTTATTTTTTACAATTGATATTGCAATATATAAAAATACTGCGATTGACAATCCTTGACTTTTATAAAAAATCACAATAATTGTTGAAACAATTAAAAATATTATTGATAGTAAATTATTTTTTATTTTAAACATTTTTATTTTAGATATCATTAATAATGAAATTATTATAATAGCTAAAAAATAATATTGAGGATCATTTGCGAATTTTATATCACTAAGTGAAATAGAAGAAATCAAAATTGCAGCAGCAGGACATGGTAATCCTATGAAATCAGATTGTTTGTTTATGTTAAACCTCGACAATCTTATAGCTGCAGATATAGTTATAATAAAGCTAGAGCAATATATTATATAATGAGAATTTATATTTTGTAATAAATAAAACATTATAAATGTAGGAGCAACGCCGAATGATATAATATCCGCTAAACTATCTAAGTTTTCTCCTATTTTAGTTTGAGCTTTTAATTTTTTAGCAATAAATCCATCTAAAAAATCAAATATACAAGCAGCAAAAATAAAAAGACAACTCACGAAATGCATGTGATGAGCTAAGCTTATAGCGCAAAGTCCACATATCATATTTAGAATTGTTATAATATTTGGTATTATTTTTTTGTTCATAATTAGTAAAAAAAATAAATTTAGTTTATTATAGTATATGAAATTAAAACATTCTTTTTTTTATTCAATTTTAACTTCTTTGTTATTGTCTTTGTCTTGGCCCGCTAATGGGTTTTCTTTTTTAATATTTTTCAGTTTTGTGCCTTTATTGTTTTTTGAATATAAAAGTCAAGGAGGATTTAAGAAACTTTATTTGCCAGTTTTTGTGTCTTTTTTATTTTGGAATTTTTTCACTACTTATTGGATAATGTATTCTTCTTTGCCAGGTATGCTGATAGCAGTGATTTTAAATGCATTGTTCATGTCTTTTGTATTTTGCACTTATTCTTTTATTAGGAGAAGAACAAATTTAAAGACAGGTATTTTTAGTTTAATTTTTTTATGGATTTCTTTTGAGTTTTTACATTATAATTGGGATATATCTTGGAGCTGGTTAACATTAGGCAATGTTTTTTCTAATTCTACTTATTTAATTCAATGGTATGAATATACAGGTGTTTTAGGAGGATCTTTGTGGATTTTGCTTTCTAATATTTTATTATTTCTATTCTTAATAAAAAAGAACACAAAATACATTTATGCATTTGTTTCAATATTTGCGCTTTTATTTGTTTTTTCTTCCGTAATTAAAGCACAAAAAATAGATGGGCAAGAGATAGATGTCGTAATAGTTCAGCCAAATATAGATCCTTGGAAGGATAAATTTTCTAGCATGACTATTGCAGATCAAGTTGATATATTTATTGATTTGGTAAAATCTAAAATTGATCAAGATGTTGATTTTGTAGTTGGTCCAGAAACATTTTTATATGATAATTTATGGGAAGACGGAATAGAATTTTCTCCAGTTATTAATAATATTAAAAATAGCTTCGAAAGTTTTCCGAAATTAAATTTTATTATTGGAGCTACAACTTTAAGACGAACTGAAGAGACAGATACTTTGAGATTTAGTGTTAAAAGAATAGGCAGTACAAATATTTTTTATGAAATTTTTAATTCTGCATTATTTTTAAATAATGACGGTTCAATAAATATTCATCGTAAATCAAAACTTGTGCCAGGAACAGAGAGTATTCCTTTCCCTGAAATATTTGGCAAATTATCTAAAGTTTTTGAAAATATGGGGGGGGTTAGTGGCAGTTTAGGACAGGGTAATGAAATTTCAATATTTAATTATTCAAAAATTGATTTTTCAACTAGTATATGTTATGAGTCTATTTTTGGAGAATTTATTGCTAAAAGTTTTTCTAAAGGATCTCAATTGTTATTTGTTATTACTAATGATGGCTGGTGGAAAGATTCTCCAGGACATAAGCAACATTTATCTTATAGTAGATTGAGGGCAATAGAAAATAGAAAATCGATTGTTCGTTGCGCTAATACGGGGATATCATGTTTTGTAGATGTTTTTGGTAATATCACTCAAAAGACAGATTGGTGGACGAAAGATGCTATTAGACAAAAAGTGTCATTAAATAAAAAAATAACTTTTTACGCAAAACACGGAGATTACTTAGGCAGAGTTGCTGTTTTATTATCATTTTTGATAGTATTATATTCGTTTGTTTTTAATAAGATCACAAAAAAATTTTAATGAGAAAAGTTTCATTTTTTGATATTAAAAACAAAAATATTTTCATAAAAAAATTAATTTTTTGGCTTGATAATTATAAGGTTTTTTTGTTTTTGAATTCTAATGGAAATTCAAAAAAAAAATACCATGGAGAATATGATATTATAGCAGGAGTAGATCCTGTGTCTTTTGTCAGAGCTAATAAAAAGTCATTTAAAAATCTTAGAGATTATTATTGCAGTAAAAATGATTGGATCATGGGAAACGTTGCGTATGATTTAAAGAATGAGACAGAAAAGTTAAGCTCTAAAAATACAGGAATTATAAAGTTTGATAATATTTATTTTTTTCAGCCAAGATTATTATTTATTGTTAAATCTTCTAAACTAGAAATACATCACTTTAAGGATGAAAATGTTGATTTTGTTTTTAAAGATATTATGAAAACAGAATTTAAAATTCATAATAGTAAAAGTAAAATTGTATTAAAAAAAAGAGACACTAAAAAAAAATATTTAGAGAAAATAAAATATATTCAAGATCATATTAAGAAAGGAGATATTTATGAATTAAATTATTGTCAAGAATTTTATTCTGAAGGAAAAGTGATAAACCCTATTATGACATATTTGTTGCTTAATCAAAAATCTTTAACTCCTTTTTCTTGTTTGTTTAAACATAATAATAGGTATTTAATTTCTTCTAGCCCTGAAAGATATATAAAAGGAGATCGGAATAATGTGATATCTCAGCCAATAAAAGGAACTTCAAAAAGATATTTTGACAAAACAAAAGATAATATTTCAAAAAATAATTTAATTAAGTCTAAGAAAGAAATTTCAGAGAATATTATGACAGTTGATCTTGTCAGAAATGATTTAGGAATTATAGCTAAAAGAGGTAGTGTAAAAGTTTCAGAATTATGTGGCATATATACATTTAAACAAGTTCACCAACTTGTGTCTACAATTAAATGTAAATTAGAAGATAATAAAGATTGGATAGATGTTTTAAATTTTACTTTTCCAATGGGTTCTATGACAGGAACTCCAAAAATAAAAAGCATGCAGTTAATAGACAAATTTGAGAGTTTTAAGAGAGGAATGTTTTCTGGTTCAGTGGGATATGTAAGTCCAAATTCAGAATTTGATTTTAATGTGATTATTCGAGCTATAATATATGATGATTTCAACAAATATATTTCAGTTCCAGTTGGAGGCGCAATAACATTTAATTCAATACCGGAAAAAGAATATAATGAGTGCATGATTAAAGCAAAAGCAATGTTTAATTCTTTATTTATGGTTGAGAAATGAAAAATATAGTTTTAGATTTTTTAGATAATAAAAAAATTAATCATAAAAGTTCTAAATTTTTATTAGCTGTAAGTGGAGGAGCTGACAGCATGTGTCTTGCTGTGATTTTCAATAAATTAAAATTAAAATTTTCTATAGCTCATTGTAATTTTAATATACGAGGTGATGAAAGTTATCAAGATAATTTGTTTGTGCTAAATTTTTGTAAAAAAAATAATGTAAGTTTTTTTCAAAAAAATTTTAATACAAAACAATATTGCAAGGAGCATAGTTTATCTACTCAAATGGCTGCAAGAGAATTGCGTTATAATTGGTTACATGACATAAGTAGGCGAAATAAATTTGATTTTATAGTTTTAGGTCATCATTTAGATGATAACATTGAAACATATTTAATGAATTTTATTAAAGGAACAGGATTTAGAGGCTTACACGGCATGAGCGATAATAATAACAATTTATTAAGACCTTTTATATCTATCCCTAAAACAGAAATATTAAAATTTTTAAAAGCGAACAAAATAAAATATAGAGAGGATTCCTCTAATAAATCAGATATATATTATAGGAATAAAATTAGAAATAAGATTTTGCCATTGATATTAGAGTTAAATCCTTCTTTTAAAAAAACTATTTTAAGTAATATTAAATGGATGTCAGAACATGAAGAAATAGTTTTAGATCTTATTAGTAAAAGCAAAAAAAAAATATTTAACAAAACAAATAACTCAACTAAAGTTGCGATTAAAGATTTAAAAAAGTATTTAAATAAAGAAACATATGTTTATGAGTTTTTTAAAATTTACGGATTTAACAATAGTGAAGAAATTATTAAAATAGTAAATGCGCAGACAGGTAAAAAAATATTTTCTAAATCTCATGTTATATATAAAAACAGAGAACACCTGATTATTAGTCTAAAAAATGTTGCAGCTCAAAAAGAAATTTCAATTTTTAAAACGACAACAAAAATTTCTTTATTAAATGATAAATTAAAATTTAAAATAACAAAAGACGTTATAGTTAGCAAGGATAGTAATATTGCGACAATAGATTATAATAAATTAAAATTTCCTTTATATGTTAGAAAATGGAAGCAAGGAGATTATTTTTATCCTTTTGGCATGACGAAGAAAAAGAAAATCAGTGATTATTTAATAGACAATAAAGTTTCTTTATTAGATAAAAAAAAGGTTTTTGTTTTATGTTCTGAGAAAGATATTGTTTGGTTAATTGGGCATAGAGTAGATAATAGATATAAAGTTGAACAAAAGACAAAAAAAGTATATATTGTCACCTTAAATTAAAACTATGAAGAGATTTTTAATTTTTATTTTTACTTGTTTTTCTATTTTCAGTTATTCTCAAGTTTTTAATCCAGTTGAGTGGGGTTTTGAGTCAAAAATTATATCTAATCAGAGTTTTGAATTAATATTTAATGCTGATATAAAAAAAGGCTGGAATTTATATTCACGAGATAATCCTATAGAAGTTCCAGTAGCAACTACATTTAATTATAATTCAGATGAAAATAATCATTTTAATATATATGATGGAGATGTTGCAGAAGAAGGTGACCTAATAATAAAAGATGATCCTATTTTCTTTCAAGTTTTAAAATATTATTATGATAATGTCACATTTAGGCAAGTCATAAATATTCCATTAACGACTCTTAATTCAACTTATGATTTTAAAGACACTTTAAATGGTCAAATTTCATTTATGACATGTGATTCAACAAGCTGTATAGCGGAATACATAGATTTTTCTTTCGAAATTATTTATGAAAAAGGAAGTTTAAAATCAGTTAATTATATTGCTCAAGAAAACAACGAGGTGTTTACAGAAATTAGGGGTGAAAATGCCGCAGAGCAAGAAGATTCTAGAAGATCTATTTTTGTAATTTTTATTTTAGGATTTTTAGGCGGATTGGCGGCATTGCTAACACCTTGTGTTTTTCCTATGATTCCATTAACGGTGAGTTATTTTACTAAGAAAAAATCAAAAGGGCATATAGATGCTTTTATCTACGGAATTTCTATTGTTGTAATATATGTTGCTTTAGCTTATGGAGTTACAACACTATTTGGAGCAGACGCTTTAAACGCTTTGTCTACTAATGTTATTTTTAATTTATTTTTCTTTTTACTTTTTGTATTATTTGCTATATCATTTTTTGGTTTTTTCGAATTAACATTGCCATCTTCTTGGATTAATAAATCAGAAAAAATGTCTGACAAAGGCGGGTTGTTAGGAATATTTTTTATGGCATTCACTTTATCATTAGTTTCATTTTCTTGTACAGGTCCAATTATAGGTACATTATTAGTTGAAGCAGCTGTTAATGGGGGAGTTATAGGTCCAATTATGGGCATGTTAGGTTTTTCTTTAGCATTAGCGTTTCCTTTTTCTTTTTTTGCAGCTTTTCCATCTTATTTGAATAAACTTCCTAAATCAGGAAGCTGGCTGAATGATGTTAAAATTGTATTAGGATTTTTAGAGTTAGGTTTAGCAATTAAATTTTTATCAAATGCTGATCTGGTTTCTCAATGGGGTTTAATCAAGAGAGAAACATTTTTAATTTCTTGGATAGTTATATCTTTTTGTATATCTATTTATCTTTTCAAAGATTTTAGTTTTTCAAAAGTTCCTAGAAATGTATTTGGCAGAAAGTTTAATTTAAAGATTGTCTTTTCATTATTATTTTTTCTTTTTGGCATTTATTTAATACCAGGTATTAAGTGTAAACCTTTAAAATTAATTAGCGGATTTCCTCCACCAGATTTTTACAGCTATACATGTAAAGGTCATTGTCCTCATGATTTAAGTTGTTTTCATGACATGGAGGAAGCGAAGAATTATGCTGAAAAAGTAAATAAACCAATAA
>CAXEHY010000046.1:0-5589 GCA_963996865.1 uncultured Flavobacteriales bacterium
ATCTATAAGAAGTAATGCTCCCTCACATGCAGCCATACTTCTTGATACTTCATAAGTAAAATCAACATGTCCAGGCGTATCTATTAAATTTAAAATATAATCATTATTTTTATACTTAAAGCTCATTTGAATTGGATGTGATTTTATAGTTATTCCTCTTTCTCTTTCTAAATCCATATCATCTAAAACTTGGTTTTGCAATTGTCTTTTAGACACCGTATTAGTGAACTCTAATAATCTGTCAGCTAACGTGCTTTTCCCATGATCTATATGAGCTATAATACAAAAATTTTTTATGTTACTCATCTTTGTTTTTTATAATATATTTCCCTAAAATATCATATTCTAAATTAACAATATCTCCTAATTTAAGTTCTTTGAAATTCGTGTTTTTATAAGTATATGGAATAACACAAATATTGAACTTGTTTTTCAGGCATTTGTTAACAGTTAAACTCACTCCATTAATACAAATAGAGCCTTTCTCAACTGTTAATTTTTCTGTCAATTTACTTTTTGTTTTAAAATCAAAAATATATGAATTTTTATCTTTTTTTATTTTTATAATCTCGGCTGTTTCATCTATATGTCCCTGAACAATATGCCCCTCAAACCTCCCATTGTTCAATACGCTTCTCTCTAAATTAATATTAACATGTGCTCCTGTTTTTTTTACGTTTTTGTCTTTTTTAAATATTTCTCTTAAATTAGTTTTTTCAAAAGTTTCTTGTCCTATTTCTATCCAATATCCATCTTTATCTATATCAAAAACTGTTAAACAAACTCCATTATGGCAAATACTTTGTCCTAAAACGATTTCTTTTATAAAAGAACACTCTACATAAATTTTTCTATCTAAAACACTTAATACTTTCCCTACTTCTTCAACAATCCCTGTAAACATAATCTAATAATTAATATAAAAATTTTATCTATTTTCGTTAAAACAAAAATAACAAAACTATGAAGCTTTATTCAAGAACTGAAAAATATAATTACAAAAAAAATTATTTATTAATAATAAATAATCTATCGGAAATCAATAACCTTTATTTTTTAGATATATATCATAAAAAACTGATTAGTTCTAAATTAACAAATAATACGATCTTTTATTTTCACACAAAATCAAATTTTATCATTGTAAACAAAATAACTAAACAATTAAATGAAAATATTTTATTAGAAAATATAAGAAGAGAGGGGTCAAGAATTTATAATATTTTGAAATTAAATAACATTAAAATAATAAATATAAAAACATGCTTTAACTCTAAAAAAACAAATAATAAAATAATTGTCAGCTATATAGAAGGTCTTTCTTTAAAAGGATATGAATTTTTAAAATATAAATCTGAAAAACCTAAATATAGATTAGAAAAAATATTCGCTGAAATGACAAAAGATGAAACTAAAGAAATACAAAACATTTTAGACGGAGTTTGTTTTACTAAAAATCTTATTAACGAACCTTTGTCTTTTTTAACAGCTGTACAATTATCAAAAGAAATAAAAAAAATCAACAAAAACACAAAAACAAAAATCACTATTTTAAATAAGAAGCAAATACATAAAATAAAAATGGGAGGATTATTGGCTGTTAATAAGGGGAGTGTTGATCCTCCTACATTTAATATTATAGAATGGAAGCCGAAAAAACATAAAAATACCAAACCTGTTGTTTTAATTGGGAAAGGAATTGTTTATGATACAGGGGGTTTAAGTTTAAAGCCTACCGCTAACTCTATGGACCGCATGAAATCAGATATGTCTGGAGCTGGAGTAGTTATAGGATCGATATATAGTATTGCTAAAAATAATTTACCTATACATGTTATTGGTTTAATCCCCGCAACAGACAATAGACCTTCTGGAAATGCGTATGTCCCGGGAGATGTTGTGACAATGTATAATGGAAGTACTGTAGAAGTGTTAAATACAGACGCAGAAGGTAGAATGTTGTTAGCAGATGCTTTAGCTTATGCAAAAAGATATAATCCTGGTCTTGTTGTAGATTTAGCTACTCTTACTGGATCTGCTGCTAGCACTACGGGAATATACGGAGCTATAATAATGGGAAATACAAAAAAAAATATTCAAGAAATTCAAGAAATAGGATACAAAAAAAATGAAAAAACAGTTGAACTTCCTTTATGGGACGATTATAAAAAAGAATTGTCATCTAATATCGCTGACATAAAAAATATTGGAGGAAATAGCGCTGGAGCAATAACAGCGGGGAAATTTTTAGAACATTTTACAGACTACCCTTGGGTCCATATTGATATAGCTGGAGTATCACATACAGTTAAATCTCATTACTATTATAATTCTGGAGCCACTGGTTTTGGAGTAAGATTATTATATTATTTTTTGAAAAATTACAATGGAAAATAATCCTCCTATAATAAGTTTTTCTGTAGGTGACATAAATGGAATAGGTGTAGAGGTTTTTATTAAAACTTTTAAAGAAAAAAAAATACTAACATTATGCACACCTGTCCTTTATGCAAATAAAGAATATTTTTTAAACTATGCTGACGATTTAAATTATAAATTTAAAAACATACATATCGCGAAAAATATAGACGATGTGAAGCCAAAAACTTTAAATATTATAAATATTTGGGAGGAAAAAATCAAAATAAATTATGGAATATTTGAAGAAAAAAATTCAACATATTCTATAAAATCTATAAATCAAGCGCTAAAAGATATAAAAGAAAAAAAAACAGCAGCTTTAATAACTCTTCCTGTAAATAAAAATATTTTTAAAGCAAAAAAAATAGTAGGTCATACTGAATATATTTCTAATTTTTTTAATAAAATATCTCCGTTAATGATGATGTGTAAAAATAAATTGAAAATTTGTATAGCAACAACTCATGTGCCTATAAAAAATTTATCAAAAAAAATATCCAAAAATTTAATTAAAGAAAAATTAAAAATATTTAATGAATCATTAATAAATGACTTCAAGATAAAAAACCCTAAAATAGCAATACTCGGATTAAATCCACATGCTGGAGATAATGGCAAAATAGGATTTGAAGAAAAAAACATTATAATCCCTTTAATTAAAAATATAAATAAAAAAATATCTTGTTTTGGCCCTTTTGCGGCAGATTCTTTCTTTGGGAGTTTAAATTATAAAAATTTTGATGGAATTATGAGCTTATATCATGATCAGGGATTAGTTGCTTTTAAAACATTATGCTTCCAAAAAGGAGTAAATTTCACAGCTGGTATCCCTATAATTAGGTGCTCTCCTGATCACGGATGCGGCTATGATATAGCAGGGAAAAATTTGGCAAATGAAAATTCTTTAAAACAATCAGTTTATTTAACTCTAAAAATTATAAAAAACAGAAATGCGTAATTCAGAATATGATATTATTTTTAAAGGTTTATCTAAAGATCTTCATTGTTTTAATTATAAGATTAATAAAAAAAACTTACATGTTTTTTTTCACTCGGAAGAATTAATGCAAAATTGTGATATAAGTGTAGATGTTGAATTAAACAATAGATCTATTATCAAAGAACTTTATTTTAATATAAAAGGTTTTATTTATACTTTTTGTGATACTTGTAATGGTCAAATTATTATAAAAATAAATTCTAAAAACAAACTAATATTAAAGCCCAATAATACAAATTACCAAGATGATGAAATTATATTTATAGATTATAATAATCGTAAAATCAACATAATTAAATTTGTATATGAATATATAATGTTATCTTTGCCCATGAAAAAAACTTGCTTTATAAGTGAAAAAAAAACAAGTTGTGATAAAAAAATGATTAATGATATTAAAAAATATATTTATAAATAAATTATTATGGCGCATCCTAAAAGAAGACAGTCTAAATCAAGACAAAACAAAAGAAGAAAAAATATTAATGTAGAAAATCCTCAAATTGCTTCTTGTAAAACAACAGGACAATCTCATATATATCATAGAGCGCATGAACACGAAGGAAAATTGTATTATAAAGGCAAAATTGTTTTAGATAAAAATAAATCTGAATAATTAATATTTATAAATGAAGAAATTTAATGCAGGAATAAAAGGAGTTCACGCCTGGTTCCCTCCAAAAAAAATTACAAATAAAGATTTAGAAAAAATGGTTGACACCAACGATGAATGGATTGTCTCCAGAACAGGAATTAAAGAAAGACGTATTTTAGATGATGGTCTAGCAACATCTGATTTAGCTGTAAAAGCAATAGAAGGATTATTAAAAAAGAAAAATATTAATGCAAAAGAAATTGATTTAATTATTTGTGCTACCGCTACTCCGGACATGTTATTCCCTTCAACTGCATGTATAGTTGCAGATAAAATAAAAGCCGTAAATGCTTTTTGTTTTGATTTAATGGCTGCTTGTTCTGGTTTTCTGTTTTCATTAGATGCAGCCTCAAAATATATAGAATCAGGGAAATATAAAAAAATAATAGTTGTTGGTGCTGATAAAATGTCTTCTATAGTAGATTATACAGACAGAAAAACATGTGTGTTATTTGGAGATGGAGCGGGGGCTGTTTTATTAGAGCCTTGTAAAAATAATGAAGGCATTATTGATTCTGTTTTAAAATCTGACGGTAGTGGAAGAAATTTTTTAAAAATGAAAGCAGGAGGATCTTTAAATCCCTCAACAATAAAAACAGTAAAAAATAAAGAACATTTTATTCATCAAGAAGGTCAACAAGTATTTAAATTCGCTGTAAAAAAAATGGCAGATGTTTCAGAAGAAATAATGAAAAAAAACAAATTAAATGGGAAAGATATAAGTTGGTTAGTCCCTCACCAAGCAAATAAAAGAATAATAGACGCAACAGCAAATAGAATGGAAATAAGTAAAAATAAAGTTATGTTAAATATTGAAAAATATGGTAACACCACCAATGCAACTATTCCATCATGTTTGTATGAATGGGAAAAAAAATTAAATAAGGGAGATAATTTAATATTAGCAGCTTTTGGAGGAGGTTTTACTTGGGGATCCATTTATTTGAAATGGATATATTAATATATATATTTACATAATTATGGATTTAGATAAAATTAAAGACTTTATTCGTTTTATTTCTAAATCAGGAGTTACTGACATAAGTCTTGAAACAGAAGATTTTAAAATTTCTATATCTTCTCCTGCTAAAAGAAAAAAAGGACAACAAACAACTACTATACAAGAAAAAAATGCTGTTATACAGGAAATTGAAAATATCCCTACTCAAAATGTTATAATAAAAGAGGAAAAAACAGAATTACCAACAGAAGAAGAAAGTTTTAAATCACCAATGATTGGAACATTTTATAGAAAATCTAATCCAGACAAAGATCCTTTTGTTCAAGTAGGAGACGAGGTGAAAGAAGGAGATGTTTTATGTGTAATAGAAGCAATGAAGCTCTTTAATGAAATAGAAGCTAACTTTTCTGGCAAAATATTAAAAATTTTAGTTGATGATCAGCAGCCTGTTGAATATGATCAACCTCTGTTTTTAATTAAGACTAAAAAATAATATAATGTCTTTAAATAAAATTCTAATAGCAAATAGAGGAGAAATTGCATTAAGAATAA
>CAXEHY010000047.1:0-47959 GCA_963996865.1 uncultured Flavobacteriales bacterium
CCTCAAAAACCTTTTCTCCCATTATATTATAAACAAACAATGTGCCTGGACCATCAGAACAAACATTTATTTTGCTTTTAAAAGGAGAGGGGAAAAAGTTTTCTTTTTTGTTTTTTTCAAAAACCGAACTTAAAAAAGAAGAAACTTTAACCAACCCCTCAAACTGTGTTGCAACCCAAAGGATTTCGTTTTGAAAAAGAACATCTAAAATAAAATCATCAGGAAGATCAGAATTAGAAGAGTCTATTACAGTGGTGTTTGAAACTCCTGTCCCAAAATCAAACAAAACAACTCCCCCGCCCTTTGTTCCCAAACATTTTCTTTCGGTAGAGTCTTCATCTATAGATGTTATACTGTTAGACTGCCATCCAGGACTAGAAATATTGTTAATAAAAAACCAATTGTTATCAGAAAAAAGAATTTGAAGTCCACCATAAGGAGAACACCCCCAAATATTATTATACTTATCTACCAAAAGGTCGTTAAAGGAATTGTCTATAATACCCCCTATAGGAGAAATATTAAACCAAGAACACGCCCCGTTATAAATAAAACCAATACCTCCGTTCATGGTTCCCACAACAACACTATCCCCTTTAAAAACAATAGAACTTACATTAATAAAATTTTCCAAAGAAGAGGTGTCCAAAACAAGATTAAAAACACCGTTCTTAAAAGAAAAAAGACCGTTCACCGTTCCAAGCCAAGGATCTCCGTCTCCGTCAAAAGAGATACAATTTATTTGTTCAGACAAAGCCTGTTGTGGCGGGGCAAAAAAACTCCAAACAGAATCATACTTACAAAAACCAGAATTTGTTGCAATCCAAACATCTCCGTTTACATTAACAGAAATATCTTTTATTACAGGGCTTGGAACAGAGTCCGAAAGATTGGTCCAAACAAAACCGTCATAAACAACTAAACCATACTGTGTTCCAACCCAAAGGTTTTCTTCTTGATCTAGCTCAACACAATTAACTCTGTTATCAGGAAGAGGAGAGTTAAAATAATTATAGACTGTAAACGTTTGCCCGCTTAAATAAGAGGAAAAAAGCAGACAAAAAAACAGTTTAATATTTAATAACTTTAAAGACACTGGTTTCTTCGTCTATTTTAATATTTAAATAATAAACACCAACTGGTAGTTCTTTTGTTGAGAAAAAATCTTTTATTTTTTCACTTTTAAGAAAAGAGCTCCTTAAAACAACGTTTCCGATAACATTATTTAAACTAACAACAATGTTAGAATTTTTTTCTAAATCAACTTCAAAATTTAAAATATTTTTTGTTGGATTAGGGTAAACGTTTATTTTGTTTATTACACTTGTTTCGTTAACATTAGAACAAGAAACAAGAACCACCTCTACAGGAATCCTGTCAGACTCACAAACGTATTCAGGAGCATCTATATTCCATTCATAGAAATAATAATAATAATCAGTCCCATATGGAGAGTCTTTTAAAGAAACAACATCAGATATTTCGTAAGGATAATTAACCCCAGAATTAGATCTTTGAAGCTCTGGAGAATCGTCTCCGAAATTTATATAATTTTGACTTCCGTCCGTTGTTAAATAATAATCGTTGCCGGCAGGAACATTAAAATTAAGGGTAATCGTTTGAGAAGAAGAAGAGCTGTCAACAAAAATAGTTGTACTGTTTATTACATTTCCGCTTCCGTCCTCTAAAACAATCGTTCTGTCTCCAGGGGTGTCTGTATAAACATTTACAGAGTTTATTATAATATCAGAAACTACATCGAAAATAACACCAGCGTTATATTGTGAGCCGCTATAAAGACTTGATCCAGTATGATCAGGGCCAACATCATGAGAAGTAACCCCCCCGCTTTCTGTATTAGTTACATAATACATTGTAGAAGCTGTTACACCAGGAACTATTAAAGAACTTCCACTGGCTATAGGAGAGCCACCAACAGGCAACAAATACCAATTAAAATCCCCTGTTCCAGAAGCTGTCAAAACCGCTGTTTCATTTACGCAAACAGTATCTCCTGTAGCAACAGGAACAGAAGAGGAATAAACACTAAAACTAACAGTATCTGACACAGCAATCGCGACATTACCACTAGAGTCTACACAAATATTATTTTCAACAGTAACCCAATAATCTCCGGCGCTAGAAACAGAAACACTTTGAGAAGTTTCCCCCGTGTTCCACAAATAAGAAGAACCCCAACTTGCTGTTAATGTAGCTGTTTCGCCATTACATAAACCGGTCCCTCCATCAACATCAAAAGAGGCACTAAAACCAACAGGATCAACCTGTTCTGTTAAAGTTATAGGAAATAAAGTGTAATTATTATTATCATTTGTTTCAACAATAGCATTATGAGGGTCTACTTCTAAAACCACCCAATAATCACCATTACAAGTTCCAGGAGGAATATCAACCCACATTCCATCTAGGTGTTGTCCATATATATCAGTGTGACCAACAGAAATTCCCTGTTCAATAGGAGAACAACCATATCCTCCATCTAAATTATAATTGTTTCCCCAATAAGAAGAGCCCAAAACGTTTCCCTGTCCATAAACAGTGTTGTCATCTCTACAGTCTCCAAAAGAAGCATCACAGTCAGACAAATCCATAATACAAAAACCAAGTTTTGCTCCATCTCCAATTATCGGCCAATTTCTAGGATCTGGCTCATTAACATCTTCTGTTCTTAATGTTAAAACAGTCCAATCGTTAAAATGCATATGTCCATGTGTTGGATGATAAGTCATGGTTCCCCCCATAACATAAGAAGAAGTCATTGTGCCGTCACTGTTTTTATGATAAATTCTTTGCCAAGCAATATGATCAGGAGTAGAGCCGTCAGAACAATAAGTTTCATCATTAAAATTAGGATCATATATAGAAAAAGTATCAGCAGAACCTGTTATAGCGTCATAACAAATATACCACTTATAACCATATTCGTCAATCCCTCTCATAGTAAGAGGTCCCCATCCAATATTAGGAGTGTTGCCATCTATTCTTAATCTTCCATTATTGCTCCCGTTTCCCGTTTGAGCGTATTCTGTATGACCGTTTAATCCGGCCTCCCAAGAAATAGTTATGTCGGGTAACAAATCACAATCATTTAAGGTTGTGTCTTCACAGGCGCACCCAGCTGCATTTGTAAAAGTACAAGGCTGTTGAGATAAAGCTTGAAAATAAAACAAAGAAATAACAAAAAGCAAAATAAAATTTTTCATAAATAAAATAGTTTAAAGGGAAATAAATTTACAAAAATTTATCCTTAGTTAAACAAAGCCCCTTGCTTTATCCATTTTAAAATTAATTTTCTTTGATAATCAGGAAGAGGAGAATAAGGAGGTTGCGGCATAATACTGCCAGGGGCCGTTCCCTCTATTTTTAAATAAAGTAAACTATTTTCAGGATTCAAGGTGTCAACATAATCGGCAAAGTTAGAATAATCTCCATTTACACTAGAGTCATTAATTAAGTTATTATAACCGACACTTAAAGGAGACAAAGCCACGTATTTAGAGTTTTTATAATGACAGTTTGAACACATATTTTCCCATATAGGGAAAATGTCCTGCGAATAACTAACTAAAGAAACGTTTTTTTTATAAACATATTTTACTAAAGAATCTCCATTAAAAGACGGTTTTAATAAAACAAGCTTTTCAAACCCCAAACTATCTATAAAAAAAGATTTATTAAAGTTTAAAAAAACAGAATCGTTGTTAATACTAAAATAACCAGAATCTACATCAAAAAAACCGCCTAGTTTTCCTACAGAGTAAAAAACATGTTTATATTGGTTTTTTTTATAAAAAACAAAAGTATCTGGAGGAGAAAAAACAGAATAAACAAGCGTATTATTAAGAAACAGAGAGTCGTTCAGGGTTTTATAATAATATACACTGTCGCCAATCCAAGTTCCAAAAATAATAGGCTCAGGGGCAACCTCTATAAAACTATCTTTCACACAAGAACTAAACATAATGAAAAACAAAAAACAAAAAACTCTTATTAAAACCACCATGATCTTTTTATGTTAAAACCAAAAGAAAAACCACTTCTTTGTTGTTCGTAAAAATCGGCAAACAATTCTTGTGTTCTCATGTTTTGGTTGTTAGAAACAAAAGCTTGAAAAACATGCCCCGCCGTGCCCCATTCAAACCCAACAGAAAGAGGGAAAGAGGAGTTTTCGTAATAGTCAGATAGGTGATTTTTCTCAAAGAAACCATATTCAAAAATTACAGCAGAAGAGAAAGAATATTTATAATACAAAGACACGGGACAAAAAAGATAATGTCTAGATTCTTTATCCAATTCTATTAAATTTTTATAGATTATTCCCGGATTCATTTGTATGTATATTTTTTCAGATAAAACTTTAGATAAAATTAATTGATAAGAGTAGTCTAATCTATGAGTAAACTTATATTCAAAAGGAGATTGCAGGTCTTCAAAGAAGGTGTTTTCGGCAAAAAGAGGATCAGGCCCTGTTTTCACACCACAAGAAGCATAAAAAGAAACATTTACAGGGAAAGAAGAGGATTCTTTTATTATTTCTTTTTTATAACCGAGACTTATTACTTTGTTTTTTTTATACCTAAAAACATCTATACAGTCATTGTTTTTCAAAGGCTTAGTAAAACCAAAACTTATATTGCCCGCCAAATCTGTTCCAAAAAAATCTCTTATAATGTCTTCTTTTTCTATTTTTCCAAACCTGTGTTGCACAATAAAATCAAAACTTTTTGGCACAAGATGAGTTTCAAAATTTATTAATGACCTACTTTTAATAATGTTGTTTTCTTGGGAAAAACCAAAAACATAAAACAAAACACATAAAACAAAAAAACTAATCTTCATAAAACGTTCTTAAATAATTAACCAAAATCCATCTTTGTTTTTCGCTTAAAGAATGTTTATATGGCATCATCATGTTTCTCCCGTTGCTCAGTTTGTAAAATATTTCTCCGTCTGTTTGTTTGTTAAAAACAATTGATCTAAAATCAATAGGAGCTGGTTTTAAATTTAAAGAAGCGGGCCCTTTTCCGTCTCCGTTTTTTCCATGACAAGTCCAGCAATAAACCCCATAAATTTTTTTACCATCTTCAAAAGATTCTTCGGAGTATGGGTTTTTAATAATTTTTTCCTTTTCAGGAACAACCCAATCTAACTGTGCGAAACAAAAAAAAGGGAAAAAAAGAAAAACAAAAAATATCATAAATCAAATTTTATCCCCTGCGCTAAAGGCAATTCAGAAGTGTAATTAATAGTATTGGTCTGTCTTCTCATATAAATTTTCCAAGCATCAGAACCACTTTCTCTTCCCCCTCCTGTTTCTTTTTCACCACCAAAAGCCCCTCCAATTTCAGCTCCAGAAGTCCCAATATTTACATTCGCAATACCACAATCGCTTCCTGTTTCAGATAAGAATTTTTCAGCTTCTTGCAGGTTGTTTGTCATAATAGCAGAGGACAAGCCTTGTTTTACGTTATTTTGTATTTCAATAGCCTCTTCTATATCTGAATATTTCATAATATATAAAATAGGAGCAAAAGTCTCTTCTTGCACTATTTCAAAATGGTTTTCAGCTTCAATAATTACAGGCTTCACATAACACCCACTCTCATATCCCACACCACTTAAAACACCTCCTTCAACCAACACACTACCCCCTTCTTCTTTTGCTTTTTTAATTGCCCTTAAATACAAATTAACAGCATGAGTGTCTATAAGAGGACCAACATGATTATTTTCATCTAATGGGTTTCCTATTTTTAATTGAGCATAAGCAGAAACCATTTTGTTTTTAACTTCTTTATAGACAGATTCATGTATAATTAACCTTCTAGTTGACGTGCATCTTTGTCCACAGGTTCCAACAGCACCAAACAAAGCCCCAATAATTGTAATTTTTAAATCAGCATCAGGCGTAATAATAATTGCGTTGTTACCCCCTAATTCTAATAAAGACTTCCCAAACCTATTGGCAACCACTCCTCCAACAATTTTCCCCATCCTTGTGGATCCTGTCGCAGAAATTAATGGTATTCTATTGTCAGCTGTCATCATTTCACCAACCTTATAATCTCCATTTATTATACAAGAAACCCCCTCTGGAAGATCGTTTTCTTTTGCAACTTCGCTCCAAATATTTTGACAAGCCACCGCGCATAAAGGGGCCTTTTCAGAAGCCTTCCAAACACAAGTGTCTCCGCAAACCCAAGCTAACGCCGTATTCCAATTCCAAACAGCAACAGGGAAGTTAAAAGCAGAAATAATCCCAACAACACCTAAGGGATGATATTGTTCATACATTCTGTGTCCTGGTCTCTCAGAATGCATCGTGAGTCCATGTAGTTGTCTAGACAAACCAACAGCAAAATCACAGATATCAATCATTTCTTGTACCTCTCCTAATCCTTCTTGTAAGGACTTCCCCATTTCATAAGAAACTAATTCTCCTAAAGGACGCTTATACTGTCTTAGTTTTTCGCCATATTGTCTTACAATTTCCCCTCTTTGTGGAGCGGGTTTAATTCTCCACTGTTTAAAAGCTGATACAGCGGAAAGCATTACTTTTTCATATTCTTCAATTGTGGTTTCTGTAATAGAACCAATTGTAGTTCCGTCTACTGGAGAAATAGAATCTATTTTTTTTCCACCACCAAAAGAAACAGAGCCAGTTGAAGTTCCATTATTGAGTCCCCTAACCTTTAATAAGTCAAGTGTTTTTTTAATATTTATCATAATAAATTTATTTAAAAAGTCTAACGATATCGTTCCCGTTTGCCCATATTATTAAAGCAAATAAAATAATCATCCCCACAACTTGTGCATGTTCTAACACTTTTTTACTAGCAGCTCTTCCTGTTATCATTTCATAACATAAAAACATTACATGTCCTCCATCTAAAGCCGGAATAGGCAGGATATTAATAACAGCAAGAATAACAGACAAAAAAGCTGTCATGGTCCAAAAAACCCTCCAATCCCATTTAGATGGAAAAATTTTACCTATAGTTATAAAACCACCTATAGATTCAGGAGAATCTTTAATAAGCTTAAACTGTTTTGTGTAATCAAACAAAACAGTAAAAGTTCTTTTAAAACCCATAACAACAGATTGTCCAAGATTATATTTTTCCGTTTTTATTTTTATAAAACCTTCATCCCACATAACACCCAAAGGAAACTCAACTTCTAAAGTTGTGAAATCAAAACTCAAAGTATCACTAAATCTAACAACAGAACAAGAAATATTTTGTGATTTAAAAGGTTTTATTATTTGCGCAATGTTTGACCCAAAAAGAACACTTTCCCCGTTAATAGAAATTATTTTATCTCCGATCTTTAACCCTTCTTTTTTTAAAGTAGAGTTTTCAAGAAAAGAATCAATAACACAAGGAAGAGCTATACTAAAAGGAACAATATTGTCTTTAAGTAGAGATGTTCTGTCATCTTTTTTTAAAAAAACATCATTTTTCAAACCACCTCTTTCTATAGTTATTTTAGAAGCCTCGTTAAGTAGTATGTTTTTCCAAATAACTCCAAAGTCTTTTACATTTTCTCCATCTACAGCTATTATTTTATCTCCATCTTGAAAACCAATATTTTTAGAAGTTTCAGAAAAAACCAAACCATGTTTTAAGCTTTCGTTGTCAATAAAAGAGTGCCCGTGTTTTTTCAACAAACAACTATATATTATAAAAGCTAACAATATATTAAACACAACACCCCCTATCATTATTATTAATCTTTGCCAAGCCGGTTTTGCTCGAAATTCCCAATTTTCAATCGGCTTTTCAAGCTGTTTTTTGTCCATAGACTCATCTATCATGCCGGCAATTTTAACATAGCCTCCAAGAGGAAGAACACCTATTCCCCAAACAGTATCTCCTATTTTCTTTTTAAACAAAGCAAAAGGCCAATCAAAAAAAAGAAAAAATCTTTCAACTTTTGTATTAAACATTCTTGCTGCAAGAAAATGACCGAACTCATGTATGGTCACTAAAATAGCTAAGGCCAAAATTAATTGTAATGCTTGTATCATTTAAACTTCTTTTTTAAAAAATTATTTATTTCAAAATCGGTTTCTAACAAATCACTTATTGTTGGATTAGAGACAAAAGTAATATTTTCTAAACAAAGGTCAATGATTTTATATATATCTAAAAAATTTATTTTTTTATTTAAAAACAAACTAACCGCTTGTTCATTAGCGGAATTAAAAACACAAGGACAATTTCCTCCCTTTTTCACCACATCGTAAACGATTTTTAAAGAACGAAAAACATCGGTGTCTAGTTTTTCAAAACTCATAGTAGGTTTTGTTAAAAGATTAAGAGAAGGGAATTTAGATTTTTCTCTTTTAGGGTAAGATAAAGCGTATTGTATTGGAACTTTCATATCAGGAAGACCCAGCTGAGCGATAACAGAAGTGTCTTCAAACTCCACAAAAGAATGTATTATAGATTGCGGATGAACGATAAAATCAATTTCATCTATATTTAAATCAAAAAGCCATTTAGCTTCAATTATTTCCAAAGCTTTATTCATAAGGGTTGCAGAGTCAACAGTGATTTTTTTACCCATAGACCAATTAGGGTGTTTTAATGTTTGTTTTACAGAAACACTACTTAAATTTTTTAAACTAAAACCTCTAAAAGGCCCCCCAGAGGCCGTCAAGGTTATTTTTTTAACAGGGTTGATTTTTTCTCCCTGTAAACATTGAAAAATAGCAGAATGCTCAGAATCTATAGGAATAATTTCAACCTTATTTTCTTTTTTCAAATCATTTATAATATGCCCCCCAACAACCAAACACTCTTTATTGGCCAAGGCAATTCTTTTTTTTGCTTTTATAGCTGATATTGTCGGAAGTAGGCCAGCAAACCCAACAACAGCCATTAAAACAATGTCTATTTTCTCAAAAGACATTATCTTGCATAGATCCTTTGAACCAACAAGCACCTTTATATTATGTTTTTTTAATTTTTTATTTGTGTAGTTGTATTTTGTTTTATCATTTATAACAACATAATCAGGTAAAAACTCAACAGCTTGTTTTATTATTAGGTTAACATTTTTATTAGTCGACAAGACAGAGACGTTAAACAAGTTTTTCAAATTTCTTATAACCTCTAAAGACTGGGTTCCAATAGAACCCGTTGACCCTATTACGGCAATATTTTTTTTAACTTTCTTCATTTATTGATAAAATTTTTTCAGCAATAGTATTATTATTACTAATTCTTTGAGGTTTGTTTTGTCCACCTAAACGATCCATTTTTTCCATATACTTATTAAAGACTCCCTTTTTTACAAATTTTATTTTAAGATCAGAAATAACATTACCAGTTATTAGGTCCTTGTAGTATGAGTTTTGTTTCATTAACGACTTTTGAATAATTTTTGCTACAACCTCGTTGTTTTTTTCTATCCCTTCTAATATACAAAAATGTCCCCCCTTTTGTCCTTGTTTTATTTCAGGATACAAATGAAAGTCTTCTATAATGATTTCGGCCTCTAGCTCAGCTTCTTTTATGGCTGATTCTATTTCTTTTATAATCAAATGTTCTCCAAAAGCAGAACAAAAATGTTTTATTCTCCCTGTAACAATTATTTTATAAGGATTTAGAGAAACAAACTCAACAGTATCTCCTATTAAATATCCCCATAAACCAGCAGAAGAGTTTATTATTAAAGCGTAATTAGTTTTCAGCTCAACGTCTTTTAAAGAAATTCTTTCTTTTCTGTTATCTTGTAGGTTTTTAACAGATATAAACTCATAAAAAATATTATTATTAAAACATAGAAACATTCCTTCTTCTTCGTCATTTTGATATGAAAAAAAACCCTCTGAGGCAGAAAAAATCTCTAAAGAATTAATCTCTTGACCTATCAAGGTTTTTATTTTTTTTTCATAAGGAGTGTAATTAACTCCACCGTACACTAAAAGAGACAAACCCGGGAAAACATCTTTTATTTTTTTATTTCTAATATTATATATTTTCTCAAAATACATTATAAGCCAAGGGGGGATACCAGCTATTGCTGTCATGTTTTTTTTTAAGGTTTTTTTAATAATTTCATCAAGTTTTTCCCCCCAGTCTTCAATAGAATTAACTTTAAAAGAAGGCATTCTTTTTGTTTTAAGATAAAAAGGAACATGAGAGGCAACTATCCCTGAGAGCCTTCCGGTTTTTATTTTATTTTTTTTAGTTAAAACAGGGGACCCTTGTAAAAAAATCCAAAACCCTTTCAAACATTTAACATTTTGTTTTCTATATATATGAGAAAACAGCGCATCTCGCATACACTTTATTTGAGTTTTTAAAGCATCTTTAGTTAAAGGAATATATTTTTTCCCTGAAGTTGTTCCTGAGGTTTCGCAAAAATATAGAGGGCGTCCAGGCCATAAAACATTTTTTTCTCCAAAAGATATTTTTTCTATATAAGGTTTTAAATCTTCGTATTCTTTTATAGGAACAAAATTTTTAAAATCTGAATACGTTTTTATTCTTAAAAAAGAATTTTCTTTACCATACAAGGTTTTAGTTCCTTTTTTAATCAAAAAACGCAAAGTTTGTTGCTGTCTTTTTAAAGCTTCTTTTTGTTGTTTTTCGATTTTCAAAAAAGTCTTTTTAGACCAAAAAGAAATTATTTTTTTAAATAAAAAATAAAGACCAGTATTATCTAAATTCATTATAATTATTTAAAATACATTAATAAAATAAAAATCTTTCAGGGTTTAAAACCTCTCCATCTAACCACATTTCAAAATGTAAATGAGGGCCTATTGATAATTTTCCGCTATTACCCACAACACCTAAAACATCTCCCGCCTTAACAGACTCCCCCACGGAACAAACAGTTTTAGAGGCATGTTTATAAACACTGGTTATCCCAAAAGGATGACCTACAACAACAACCCCTCCGTCTAATTCTCCCCAGTCCACAAAAATAACCACGCCATCAAAAACACTTTTAAAAAAAGCTTCTTTTTTCCCAACAATATCTATTCCGAAATGTTTTGTCTCTTTATTAAACCCGCTAGAAATCATCCCCTCCAGAGGGTTGAAAAAAACTAAATTTTTTAAATTTTTTATTTTCACATCATAAGAATAATTTATATTTTCTTCTAATTCAATTTCTTGTCTTAAGATAGAGTCTTCAATTATTTTATTAACGTTATAAAAAGGAACAGACAAATGAGATTCCGTGTTGACAGAATCTTGTATTTCCTCTCCTGTCAATATTTTTTTTAATATTTCAAGTTGTTGGTTTTTAAAGCTCACAACATCACACAGAGAGTCTATTTTTGCACCAGTTTTTAGAAACTCTTCATTCAACAAAATTTCTTTATATCCTGGGATTATTTTTTTCAAGGGAGTATAAGAAAATAAAACAAAATAAAACAAACCCCCCATCATAAGAAAAAATAAAAAATAAAACAAAAAAGACAACAACTTGATTTTAAAAGAAAAAAGTGTTTTGAAACTTGTTTCCTCAGACACAGTAAACCTAAAAAACTTTTTTAAAAAATCAAGTAACACCATACTTATAACAAATATTATAAAACCTCAAGTATATTATAAATAAACAGTAAAATAAAATAAATTTGCTTAAAATCTGTTTATTTACAGAAAAAAAGCAAATATGTTTTTATTACGCAATATAGTTTTAGGAGTTTTAATTACGCTTTGTTCATGTTCTACAACAAAAAATAACTTCTTTTCTAGAAGTTATCATAACACCACTTCCAGATACAATGCTTATTTTAACGCGAAAACGAATGTCACTTTTTGCGAAAAAGATTTAGAGAAAAACTTTATAGAATCCTATGATAAGATTTTAGATTTTTACAAAACAAATAAAGAGGGATCTGTTTACAACAACAAACTAGATAAAGCTATAAAAAAAGCAACAAAAAACATAGTTACACATTCAATAATAGATCAAGGAAAAGAATACTGTAAATGGGTAGACGACAGCTATTTAATAGTTGCAAAATCTTATTATTACAAAAAAGACCACATAAAAGCAAAAGAAGTTTTAAAATATATTATAGGAACCTATAAAGACAGAGATGTTGTTTTTGAAGCTCAAATACTATTAGTTAAATGCTATATAGAGACAAAAGACACATATTTTGCCAAAATAGAAGCAGAAAAAATAAAAGCAAACACAAAAAAAGAAATAAAAAAATTAAAATTAGTGTTGTCGTATATTTATTTTTTAGACAAAAACATAGAAAAATCAATCGAAGAAATGAAAACAGTCGTGTCGTCAGAAAAAGATATAAGTCAAAAAACGAGATACACATACATATTAGCTCAGCTACATGAAGAAGTAAAAATGTTTCAAGAAGCTTATAATTATTATAAAAAAGCAATTAAAATGTCTTCAGATTACGAAATGACATTTAATGCAAAAATAAAAAGCGCAAAAGTAGTAGATATACAAAAAAACACAACAACAGAAATAGAAGAGGAGTTAAAAGACATGTTAAAAGATGATAAAAACACAGATTATTATTATCAAATATACTTAAGCTTAGGGGAGTTAAGTTTAAGAAAAAAAGACACATCTTCAGCTGTTGCCCTTTTCTCTAAAGCTTCAAAAAACATTAACAACAACAACAGTTTCGAGTCACATCTTTATTTAGCTCAAATATTTTATAATAAAAAAAAATATAAAAGAGCACAAAAATACTATGATTCTACCATGGTTTATTTAACCAAAAAACATAAAAACTATAAAAACATAAAAAATAAGCAAGATAATTTAACAGATTTAGTTATTAACTTAAATATCATAGAAAATCAAGATAGTTTAATCATGGTTTCAAAAATGACAGAAGAAAAAAGAAACTCTTTGATAGATAAAATAATACAAAAAGCAATAAAAGAAGAACAAGAAGCAAGCAGGGGGAATATAAATCAGGGAAATTTCGGCGCTAATAACAACAATTTAGGATTAAATTCTTTTACACAAAACAGAATAGAAGAAGAACAAAACAGGCAATTTGGGTCAAATTGGTATTTTTATAACAATACAACTTTAACCTTTGGATATTCTAATTTTAAAAAAAGATGGGGAAAAAGAAAGCTAGAAGACAACTGGAGGAGACAAAATAAAAGCTCCGTATCATTAGAAGAGTATTACGCGACAAAAGATTCTTTAGAAAAAGATAATTTAGAAAACGACCCAAAAAAAAGGGAGACATATTTACAAAACATTCCTTTTACGGACGAAGAAAAAAAACAGGCATATTATAAAATAGTTTCAGCGATGTATAATTCCGCGAAAATATATCAAGACAAATTATACGATGATTTTTTTGCGGAAAAGTATTTTTTAAATATAATATATCAATATCCAAATTCAAGCCTAGAGCCTTTGGTGCTCTTTAACTTAATTTTGTTTTATGATGAAAAAAACAATTTAACAGAAAAACAAAAACACCTACAAACGTTATTAAAAAAACACCCAAACAATAAATATTCTTTTTTGTCAAAAAAAGAAAAAGAAACAAAAACAGACACTCTATATAAATATTTTACAGGATTATGGTATTCAAATAACTTTCAAAAAATCCTCAACACATATGATACGATTCCGTTAAAATCAAAAGATAATCCAGATATCGAGCTGGTAATTGCCGTAACAAAAGGACAAATTGAAGGAGCGGGTGAAATGATAAAAGAATTGGAAAAAATAATAGAAAAAAATCCAAATCATGAAGCAAGCTTCAAGGCGGAAAAAATACTTAACAGCATAAACAAAAAAGAAGAAGTTGTTAAAAAAGAGCTCGAAAATCCAAACGAAACAAAAAAACAAAAACAAAAAAATTATACAAACGAAAAAAGCTCTAAATATTATTTTATGGTAATTTTTCCAAAAATAGAAACTACACCAGATAAAATAAAAAATATAATTTCAGATTTCCATACAGAAAATTATTCTTTATTAAAACTAAACATAAGTGATGTTATTTTCGGGAAAGACAAGTACGTTGTAATAATAAGAGACTTTCAAGATCTTTCCAGTGTAATAAAGTATTATAATCAAATTATGAAAAAAGAAGAAATAAAGGCAGCAACCAGCAATCAAGCCGAGTTGATTTTCATTACCTCTAACAATTTTCAAATATTTTTCAAAAACCAAGATTTAGATGGATATAAAAACTTTTTTAAAGAAACATATTAATTATTTTCTAATAATATTAAATTTATACAAACAAGTAAAATATTTATGAGCAAATCAGACGAAATAAATTTAATTGGTTCAGGGACGACAGTTAACGGAGATGTTATGTGCGATGGAGATATTAGAGTCGACGGGAAACTTAATGGATCTATAAAAACAAAAGGAAAGGTCGTTGTGGGGTCAACAGGTCTTATAGACGGAGACGTTGAATGTAAGAACGCGGAAGTGTCAGGAGAATTAAAAGCAAAAATCACAGTTTCAGAATTATTAGTTTTAAAAACACAAGCTAAACTTGACGGAGACATAACAACAAACAAACTTGCTATTGAGCCTGGGGCATCTTTTAGCGGCTCCTGTAGAATGGGAGCGGTTATAAAAAACCTAAAAACTAAGCCAGAAAACAGACAGCAAGAAAAACCTAAAACAGCTTAAAGCAAAAATGTTTAAAAAACTTATTATAACGAACAAGAGGTTTATCGTTGTCTTTTTGTTTTCGTTTATTTTTATATATTTTAATCCATGGTTTACGGAAGAAAAAACACAAGCTGTCTTGTCAAATGTTTTCTTTTTTTTGCTTTTTACTTTTTCTTATAAGATTATATCAATGACCAAAAAAGTGGTTATTTATTCATTTGTTTTTTTAACAAAAATGCTTTTGTCTATATTATTATTGATAGCGATTTTAATGATAGGAGAACACTTTTCTGGTAGATTGTTTTTCTTGTTTTACATTTTGTTATACTTTTTGTATAGCGGAGTTTTTTATTTCCAGGTTTTAAAAATAAACAATGAAACAAGTAAATAAAAAAAAAAACACACTCATTTAAATACATGGGATTAGGGTTTCAGTTAATAATAAAAGTTTTTTTATGCGCTCTAATAGGACTAGAAATAGATAAAAAAACCCCCAACAAGAATCCCTGGGGTCTTATGATTATGTCAACAATAGGAGTTTTTGCGGTCTTATATTATGTTATAAAAGAGGTGTCAAAAAAAAAATAAAAAAGACACTTTTTGTTTAGTCAAATTATTTATTTTTGAACAACTTTAAAACAATGAGAAAAAAAATACTTGTTTTTTGTTTATCAACCTTGTCTTTAATTGATTTTAATCCTTGTTTTGCGGCATCAGAAAATAAAAACGAAGGTTTTAATGCTGGAGACATGATCATGCATCATATTTTAGATTCTTATGAATGGCACATAATAAACATAAAAGACAAGCATATTACAATATATCTGCCAGTTATAATTTATTCAAAAGAAAGAGGATTAATTTTATTTTCATCATCTAAGTTTCAAAATAAAACACATTCCTACAAGGGATTTATCATGGATCATGGAACAATTATAAGTAAAACTGGAGAAAAGTTTTATGACATCTCTATAACGAAAAACGTTCTTTCTTTATTTATAAGCATAGCCTTGTTGTTATTTATATTTGTTGGGATAGGGAAAAAGTATACAAAAAACATTAAAAAAGCTCCAAAAGGATTACAGTCTTTTTTTGAGCCTATAATTTTATTTGTTAAAGATGACATAGTTCAACCCTCAATAGGAGAAAAAAACTATAAAAAGTTTTTACCATTTTTACTTACATTGTTTTTCTTTATATGGATAAATAATTTATTAGGGCTTATTCCTGTTTTCCCAGGAGGCGCAAATTTAACAGGAAATATAGCGGTTCCTTTTGTTTTAGCCACAATAATATTAATATTAACACTTATTAATGGAAAAAAAACATATTGGACTCATATTTTTGCAATGCCTGGAGTTCCAAAATGGGTGTTAACTATTTTAACTCCCATAGAAATTTTCGGTATTTTTTTAAAGCCTTTAGTTTTAATGATTAGGTTATTTGCAAATATTACCGCAGGACATATTATTATTTTATCTTTTTTTAGTTTAATTTTCATTTTTGGAGATTTATTTGGCAGCGTAGCTGGATACGGAGTTTCAGTTATGTCAATAGCATTTACTATTTTTATGACAATGCTAGAGTTAATAGTTGCCTTTTTACAAGCATATGTTTTTACTTTACTGTCAGCAATGTATTTTGGCATGGCAGTCGAGGAAGGACATCATTAAAACAAAGTATTAATTAATTAAATAAACACAACATGGAGACATTATTATTAGAAGCAGGAAACATAGGGATAGGTTATGGAGTAGCAGCCTTAGGAGCCGGGATGGCAGCCTTAGGAGCCGGAGTAGGAATAGGAAGAATAGGCGGGGACGCCATGAACGCTATGGCTAGACAGCCAGAGTCAATGAACGACCTTAGAGCTAACATGATCTTAATGGCCGCACTAGTAGAAGGAGCAGCTTTTTTTGCTATGGTTATAGGACTGTTAGTTATATTTACAAAATAAATTTATAAACAACCAAAAACATTTGGTTTAAAAATTTTAATATGAATTTAGTAACACCTGATTTTGGGTTAGTTTTCTGGATGCTTTTATCTTTTGGTATAGTTCTTTTTATTTTAAAAAAATATGCCTGGAAGCCTATTTTAAAATCTATAGAAGAAAGAAATAGTTTTATCAAAAAATCATTAGATTCTGCGGAAGAGGCAAAAAAAGAAATGGAAAACATGCAAGCGGATAACGAGGTTATATTAAGAGAAGCAAAAATAGAAAGAGACAAAATATTAAAAGAAGGAAGAGACATGAAGGATAATATAATAAATTCCGCAAAAGATGAAGCTCAGGCCGCAAAAGATAAGATTGTGAGCGAGGCTCATGAAAGCATAGAAAACATGAAAAAAGCAGCTATAACAGAAATTAATAATCAAATTGCAACAGTTTCCGTGGAAATAGCAGAAAAATTATTAGAAGAAGAATTAAAAGATGAAACAAAAAACAAATCCCATGTTTTTAAATTAATGAATAAAAAAACAAATGAATAACGAAAGATTAGCTATTAGGTATTCAAAATCACTATATGTTTTGTCAGAAAAACAAAACAACACAGAAGTGGTTTTAAGAGACCTAAAAGAGGTTTTATCTATTATAAAACAATCTAAAGATTTTAAAAACTTTTTATTATCTCCTATTTTAAAAACAAACACAAAAATTGAAATCATAAGAAAGGTTTTAGAGACAAGTATTTCTGAAAACACCTTAAAACATATTATTCTTATAACAAAAAACACAAGAGAGGCTTATTTAAGTCAAATAATAAGCAATTTTATTAAACTATACAGAAAACAAAAAAATATTTTAAGCATAAAGGTTAAATCACCCCATGGTGTTCATAAAGATCAAAAAGATTTGATTATAAAATATTTAGGATATTCAGAAAATCAAAAAATAGATTTTCAAGTAGAAATAAATAAAAGCTTAATAGGAGGATTAGTTATAGAAGTTGACGGGAAACAATTAGACATAAGCATATTATCTAAACTACAAACATTAAAAACAAAATTTTCGAAAAATCTTTATATAAAACAATATTAAAATAAAAAATTATGGGATCTATAAAACCATCAGAAGTTTCGGCAATATTAAGAGAACAATTGTCAGGATTTAAAACAAAGTCAGATTTAGAAGAAGTAGGAACAGTATTACAAGTGGGAGATGGAATAGCTAGAATATACGGCTTAAATAATGTGCAATTAGGAGAATTAATAGAATTCAATAACGGACTAAAAGGAGTTGTTTTAAATTTAGAAGAAGACAACGTGGGGGCTGTTTTATTGGGCAAATCAGAGGGAATAAAAGAAGGAGACGTTGTTAAGAGAACGCAACAAATAAGCTCAGTTATGGTGTCAGAGAAAATGTTAGGTAGAGTTATAGATGCTTTAGGGAATCCTATAGATGGGAAAGGGCCAATAGAGGGAGAAAAAATATTGATGCCCATAGAAAGAAAAGCCCCCGGAGTTATTTATAGACAGCCAGTTCAGGAGCCGTTACAAACCGGAATAAAAGCAGTAGATTCTATGATTCCTATAGGACGAGGTCAAAGAGAATTAATAATAGGAGACCGTCAAACAGGGAAAACAGCTATAGCTATTGACACAATAATTAATCAAAAACATTTTTATGAACAAGGTGAACCAGTTTTTTGTATATATGTCGCGATAGGACAAAAAGGTTCTACTGTTGCTAATATTGCAAAAACACTAGAAGATGCCGGGGCATTAGATTATACAATAATTGTATCTGCTTCCGCGGCAGATCCAGCTCCAATGCAGTATTTATCAGCATATGCTGGAGCAGCTATAGGAGAATACTTTAGAGACACAGGAAGACCGGCTTTAATAGTTTATGATGATTTGTCAAAACAAGCTGTGGCTTATAGAGAGCTTTCTTTATTATTAAGAAGACCTCCTGGAAGAGAAGCTTACCCTGGAGATGTTTTTTATTTACATTCAAGATTATTAGAAAGATCTGCAAAAATAATAGATTCAGATAAAATAGCATCTCAAATGAATGATTTACCTGAAGCTCTTAAAGGAAAAGTAAAAGGTGGAGGCTCTTTAACAGCTTTGCCTATTATAGAAACACAAGAAGGAGACGTTTCAGCCTACATACCTACAAATGTAATTTCAATTACCGATGGACAAATTTTTTTAGAAGCTAATTTATTTAACTCAGGGGTTAGACCGGCAATTAATGTTGGAATATCAGTTTCAAGAGTTGGGGGATCTGCGCAAATAAAATCAATGAAAAAAATATCAGGAACCTTAAAAATAGACCAAGCTCAATTTAGGGAACTAGAAGCTTTTGCGAAGTTTGGAGCAGATTTAGATCCCGTGACAACATCTATAATAGAAAAAGGTAAAAGAAATGTTGAGTTATTAAAACAACCTCAATACAGTCCGCTGAAAGTTGAAGAGCAGGCCGCCATTATTTATTGTGGAACAAAAAACTTACTTTCAGAAGTGCCTGTATCTAAAATAAAAGATTTTGAAACAGCTTTTTTGCTACTAATGAATAATAAATATTTAGAAACTCTAAAAGCTTTGTCTAGAGGAGAGCTAAACGCCGACATAGAAGAAAAAATTAAAATTGCTGCATCAGATACAGTTGAACAATTTAAAAAGGATAATGGCTAATTTAAAAGAATTACGTTCACGTATTAAGTCTGTAAACTCCACCTTGCAAATAACATCTGCCATGAAAATGGTTTCGGCCGCTAAACTAAGACAAGCTCAAAACGCAATAACGGCATTTAGGCCTTATTCAAATAAATTAAAAAATTTATTATCTAATTTATCGTCTGATTCTGATATTGCAAAAAATAATATTTTTTTTAACAGAGAAAAAGAGCAAAACGTTCTAATTATTATGGTAACAGGGAATAAAGGACTTTGTGGAGCTTTTAATTCTAACATAATAAAAAAAATTAATGAACAGATTGATTTATTAAAAAACAAAAACATACAATTTATAACCGTGGGGAAAAAAGGACATAACTATATAATGAAAAACAAGTTTAATTTAATGTCAGAAAAAAATAATTTAGTAGACAAGGTTAATTATAATAAAAATGCTGTTTTAAGTGATGAAATAATAGAGAACTATGTTTTAAAAAAACACGATAAAGTTATAATTTGTTACAACAAATTTAAAAATGCCGCAAACCAAACTATAGAGATAGAGCAAATATTGCCTATAAAAAAAGAAAATATAAATTCAGAAACCGTGAAAGATAAAAAAACTTTAGATTATATTTTTGAACCAAATAAAGAAAAGATTTTAAATAGTCTTATACCACAAACAATTAAATCTCAATTACATAAAGCAATTTTAGACTCAATAGCGGCAGAACATGGAGCTAGAATGACAGCAATGCACAAGGCAACAGACAACGCTACTGAACTAAATAAAGAACTTAAATTATCTTATAACAAAGCTAGACAAGCGTCTATTACTGGAGAGATTTTAGAAATTGTTGGAGGAGCGGAAGCTTTAAAAAATAATTAAAATTTAAATGCAAAATATTGAAATCAAACATATAGAACAAATTTCTATTTTAAAAATAAATAGAGAAAAACAATTAAACAGCCTAAATAAAGGAGTTATAGATGATCTAGTTTCCGCTTTATCTACTATAAAAAAAAACAAAAACATAAAATGTGTTATTATTACAGGTTCAGGAGAAAAAGCTTTTGTTGCGGGAGCAGATATAAAAGAGTTTTATAAATATAATAAAGAAGACGGAGCGGCAATGGCTAGAGAAAATCAAAAAAGACTTTTTGATTTAATAGAAAATTTTACAAAACCAGTTATAGCTATGATTAACGGATATGCTTTAGGGGGGGGATTAGAGCTAGCTTTATCTTGCCATATTAGAACGGGGTCCTCTAACTCTATTTACGGGTTTCCAGAAGTAAAATTAGGATTAATTCCAGGTTATGGGGGAACACAAAGGATTTCAAATATTATAGGAAGAGGAAAAGCTTATGAAATGATTTTCTCAGCTCAAATGATTAACAGCGAAGAAGCTCATAGAATAAAATTAATAAACGAATTATATACTCAAGAAGAATTACATGAAAAAACAATAGAATTAGCAAAAACTATATCACAAAATTCTCCCGAAGCTATAAAAAGAGCAATAAAAGCTATTAATTCTAGTTATGAGATGAAAGGATTTGAAACAGAAATAAAAGAATTTGGTGAATGTTTTCAAACAGAAGATTTTATAGAAGGAGTTTCAGCTTTTTTAGAAAAAAGAAAACCAAAATTCAAGTAATTTAAAAATATTTTGTCAAATTTTGTTATAAAAAAACTAGCCAATCAAACGGCAATATATGGGATTCCAAGTGTAATAGGGAGGTTTTTAAATTATTTATTAGTGCCCATATATTCTAGGATTTTTATTCCTAAAGAATACGGGATAGTAACAGAGATTTATGCTTACGCGGCTTTTTTTGCTGTTATTTTACTTTTTGGAATGGAAACTTCTTTTTTTCGTTTTTATAAAGACGAAAGAACAAGAAAAGACTCTACAGGAACAATATTTTGCTTAATATTATTATTGTCTTTATTTTTTGCAATTATTGTTTTTATTTTTTCTAATAATATATCAATATGGCTAGGCTATCCAGAGCAACTTTTATCGAAAACAATAGTTTATGTAAAGGTTTTCGCGTGTATTTTATCACTAGATACAATTAATAGTATTTTGTTTGCAAAATTAAGAATAGAAGAAAAAGCTGTAAAATTTGCCCTTATAAAAGTAATTAGTATAATTTTTAATATATTTTTCAATATATATTTTTTGTTAGTATTAAATAAAATAGAGATAGTATATATTTTTTACTCTAACCTTATAGCAACTTTTTTAACTTTTATATTTCTGTTGCCAGAGGTTTTCAAAATAAAGATCACAATAAATTTAAAACTATTAAAAAAAATTTTATTCTACGGACTCCCCTTATTAATAGCCGGATTTGCTGGTATTATAAATGAAGCGGCAGATAGAATTTTATTAAAAAATTTTTTATCGGGAGATGTTGACGTAATGCATGAAATAGGAATTTATGGCGCATGTTATAAGCTTTCGATCGCGATAATAATATTTTTACAAGCATATAAATTAGCTGTTGAGCCCATGATTTTTGACAAAAAAAACATGAGTAAAATTATTTATGCCAAGATGTTAAATTATTTTATTATTATAGGGACAACAATTCTTTTAATAATACTGTTATATATAGATTATTTTAAGTTTTTTATAGGAGATAAATTTCATGAAGGATTACACGTAGTCCCAATATTATTATTTGCCAACCTGTTTTTAGGTATATATTATAATTTAAGTATTTGGTATAAAATTTCAGACAAAACAAACTACGGGGCAGTATTTTCAGTTTTGGGAGCTCTAATTACAATAGCTCTCAATGTTTTGTTTATTCCTTTATATGGATATACAGCAAGCGCATGGGCTACTTTAATTTGTTTTATAACAATGGCGGGAGCATCTTATTTTATAGGCCAAAAGCAATATAAAATACCATATAATATTTATAAAATAATGTTCTATTTAATATTTTCTTTTTTGTTATATAAGATTAGCTCTATTAACATAGAGGTTGTTTCTAAAGAAATAATAAATTTATTTTTATTAATTACCTATATGCTAACTATATTTATAGTTGAAAAAAAATCTTTTAATTATGAAAATTAAGATAATAAATAAATCTAAAAACAAATTACCCGCTTACGCTACCAGCAATTCTGCGGGGATGGATCTTAGAGCTTTTTTAGAGAAAGAAGAAATTATTTTATGAAAAGAAACAAAAATTATTAATACAGGAATATTTGTAGAAATACCAGTCGGCTATGAAGCTCAAATTAGACCTAGAAGTGGGCTAGCTTTTAAAAACCAAATAACAGTTTTAAATTCACCGGGAACTATAGATTCTGATTACAGAGGGGAAATAAAGGTAATATTAATAAATTTGTCAAAAAAAGATTTTGTTGTTAGAAGCGGAGACAGAATAGCCCAAATGGTTATAAGCAAATATGAAAAAATTATTTGGAGAAAAGTGGAAACATTAAACAAAAGCGATAGAACCGGAGGGTTTGGAAGCACAGGTATAAAATAATAGATATGAAATTAATTATTCCTATGGCAGGAAGAGGCACTCGTTTGAGGCCTCATACACTAATAACACCTAAACCTCTATTAAAGGTTTGTGGGAAATATATTTTAGAGGTAATAATCAAAACTTTAGTGAAGGCGGCAAAAAATAAAATAACAGAAGTTATTTTTATTGTTTCAGAAATAGACTTAACAAGTAAACAAAAAATAATAAATATTGTAAATAAACAAAAACTAAAATATAGTTTTTCTACACAAGATAAACCCTTAGGGACAGCTCACGCCATAGGATGCGCGGACAACCACTTAACAGGAGAAATCATGATTGTGTTTGCTGATACTTTGTTTTTTGGAAACATAGAAATAAAAGAACAGGTTGATTCTATTATATGGACACATAAAGTACAAGATCCTTCAAATTACGGCGTAGTATTAACAGATGAAAATTCTTTCATTGTTGATTTCAAAGAAAAACCTAAAGTTAAATTGTCAGATCAGGCAATAATAGGACTTTATTATTTTAAAAATGGCCAGCAACTGTCTCTCGACATAAAACATATAATAAAAAATAATATAAAAGACAAAAAAGAATATCAACTAACCACGATTTTAAGTAACATGTTATTGAGAGGGGATAAAATGATAAACAAAGAGGTTTCAGAATGGCTGGACTGCGGAACAGTTAGATCTTTACTTAAGGCGAATAAAAATTTGTTAAATAAAATTCCAAAATCTAATAAAAATAATAAAATAATACATCCTTGTTTTATAGGAGAAAAAGTTAAAATAATTAATTCAACTATAGGCCCAAATGTTTCAATAGACGAAAACACTATAATACAAGATTCCAGAATAGAAAATTCTATAATAGGAAACAACACAATTATTAAAAATTCAGAAATAGTATCTTCTGTGATAGGGAACAATGTACATGTGGAGAATATTAATAATAAATCACATTTAAATTTGGGGGATTATTCTCAAATAAAATAATCAAAAAATGAAATTATTTTGTTTTTATATTTTATTGACAATTTATTTAAATCCTGTTCAGGCTCAGTCTTTTAACAAGCAAAAAGATAAGAAAATAATGTATAATTATGTTTTTTTTGAAGGACTGAAATATAAATCTTTATATAATTATAAAAAAGCTAAAGAAAATTATTTCGAGTGTATTTCTATTGATAAAAACGAAGCAGCGGCTTATTACGAGTTAGCTCTTATATTTATATATGAAAATGAAATAGATCAAGCTCTGTTTTATATAGAGAAGGCCGTTAAAATAGATCAAAATAATGAATGGTACCTGTCTTTAAAAGCTGACGCTCTTCAAAATACAGGTAGATATTCAAAAGCGGTATATATATATCAAAAATTAATTAAAGAAAAACCCAAAAACATTGTTTATTACGAAAAACTATACGCATGTTATATTTTAGAAAACCAAATATTAAAAGCAATAAATATATTAAAAGATATTGAGTTGATTTTCGGAGAGAACAAAGAAACTGTTTTTAAAAAAATAGATTTATATATAGAGCTCGGAAAATTAAATTTTGCGGAGCAAGAAATAGATAAATTTTTATTAAACAACCATAATGATCTATCAGGAATAAATAAAAAAATAAATATTTTATTAATAAAAGGAAAAACAAAAGAAGCTGAAAAACAATTAATTGAAGTTTTAAAAATAGATGATAAAAACGAACAATCTTTAATCCTTTTAGCTGAAATATATTATAACAATGATAAAGAAAAATTTTTACATGTTTTTAAAAAAATAATAGAGGCCCCTAAAATTACAGCTCAAATAAAATTTAAATATATATTAGACTACCTGTATAAAGATGATTTTTTTATGCAACAAGACGAGTTCTTACAAAACATAATAAATGATTTAATATTACAATATACAGATAATGATTTAGTTTATATTATTGCGGCAGATATAGTTAAAAAAAATGCAATAACAAGAAACACAAAAGATTCTTCTTTGCAATTTTACATTAAAGCTTTAGAAATAGACCCCAGTAAAGAAATGGTGTGGATGGAGGTCGTTATACAATATTATGAATTAGGAGATTTTGTTAACATGGAGTTTTGGGCCATTAAGGCTAAAGAAGAGTTTCCTTTTAGTCCAGAGTTTTTTTTATATTCTTCTGTTGCTCAATATAATTTAAAAAAACATAATCAAGCTGTCAAAAATTTATTTTTAGGAATAGATTTAATTATAGATAACGATTTATTATTAGCGAGATTTTATTCTGTTTTAGGAGATATTTATCATGATTTAAATGATCATGTAAATTCAGATAATTATTATGAAAAGTCTATAGAGAGAGATTCTACAAACGTGTATGTTTTAAACAATTATAGTTATTACTTGTCTTTAAGAGAAAAAAACTTAAAAAGAGCTTTATATTTAATAAAACAAGCGGTAAAAAGTGTTCCCGATAACCCCTCTTTTTTAGATACATATGCCTGGATATTGTATAAGTTAGATAACAAAGAAGAGGCTTTAGAAATAATAAAAAAAGCGTTAATTTACGAGGATAATAATATTACAATTTTAGATCATTACAGAGACATACTATGTGACTTAGGGGAGTTGTCAGAAGCAGAAATAATTAGAGAAAAAATATTAAACATTTTACAGAAGAATAAAAAATCAAATAATAACAAAACACAAGATTTAAATTTCAAAATATCTAATAAAAAATGCAATTAGTATGAGGCAGTTGAAAATTTTATCTGTATTACTACTTTTGCCTTTATTTTTTTTCACACAAACAACAGAAAAGCTAGAAAAAAAGAAACTAAAAGTAGAAGAAAAAATAGAAGAATTAAACAAGATATCTAAAGATCTTGATAAAAAGCAAAAACACAATACAACAAGTTTAAATGTTTTACGAAAAAAAATATTTTTAAGAGACAAATCAATTACCCAGACAAGTATAGAGATGAATATAACAAATCAAGAAATACACAAAAATGATTTAAAAATAGAGGAAATAAATATTTTGATTACAGAGAATGAATTTAAAATAAAAAAACTAAAAGAAAATTACACACACATAATACTACAGCTTAACATAATTAATAAATCTAATAACATGTTAAATTATATTTTTGCTTCTAGTAGTTTTTCAGAAGCTATTTACAGAACACAATACATTAAGCAAATAAAAGAATCTCATGAAAAAAAATATATTGAAATACAAAACTTAAACAAAGCAATTAAAGAAAATAGAAGTGAACTATTGAATGTTACAATAGTTTTACAAGATTTGAAAATCTCAAAAAAAGATTTATTAAAAGAAATGGAAGTCAAAAACAAAAAACAAAAACAAGATTCCAGGTTACTTGTAGATAAAATTTCTTTACTAAAAGATGAAAAAGAAATAATTTCACAAGAAATAGAAGATCAAAGGAAGTATTCGAAAAACTTAGAAGATCAAATAAATAAATTAATAGCATTAGAGATTGAAAAAAGGGAAAAAGGAACCTCTACTTTCTTTGCAAATACTCCAGATTATAAGGAATATTCAGAAATGTTTTTACAGAATAAAGGAAAGCTTCCTTGGCCAGTTGTTCAGGGGGCAATTGTAGAAGAATTTGGAAAACAAAAACATCCGGTTTTTAATGATATAGAAATCAATAACAACGGAGTTGCTATAGCTACAAATCCAAATTCAGTTGTTAGATCTGTTTTTAAAGGATATATAGCAAGTATTATTTTTATACCAGGACAAGGCAGCTCTGTAATAATATCACATGGAGATTATTATAGTGTTTATTCTAATATATCTAAAGTTTTTGTTAGGCAAGATCAGAAAATATCAACTAAACAAGAAATAGGAATAGTTAAACAAGATGTTTCAGGAGTATATAAACTTGGATTTCAAATTTGGCAAAAGCAATTAAAATTAAACCCATCCGAATGGATATATAAAGGGTATTAAAATATTTATTATTATTGTATAATAAATAAAAATTAAATTATGGAGTCAATATTATTTATACAGAACATAGGAGTCGGAGGCTTGGTAATGATTGTCATTATAGTGTTATTACTTTTTGGAGGAAAAAAGATCCCGGAATTAATGAGAGGACTTGGAGGTGGACTTAAAGAATTCAAGAAAGCAACTAAAGACGACGACACAGAAGGAAAAGATAATGCAGAAAAGAAATCGGACAATAAAAATTAAAAGATTTGAATAATTTTCAAAACACTTTTGAATATATTCAAAAACAAATAGACAAAAAAACTCTAAATCTAGTTGACCTTTGTGAAGTTTATTTGTCAAGAATTAAAAAAAATTCCGATTTAAATATTTTTGTTGAAGTTTTTGAAAAAGAAGCTCTTAGTAAAGCGAAAGAAATACAAAATAAAATAATAGCAAAAAAAGCAGGAAGCTTGGCCGGCTTGTTCGTTGGGTTAAAGGACAACATATCTTATAAAGATCATTTAGTGTCAGCGTCTTCCAAAATTTTACAAGGATATGTTAGTCCTTATAATTCTAAAGTAGTTAAGAGCCTGTTAGATAAAGACGCTATAATTATAGGTCGTTTAAATTGTGATGAGTTTGCAATGGGAAGTTCAAATGAAAATTCATATTATGGGCCTGTTAAAAACCCTATTAACACAAACAAAGTGCCGGGAGGCTCGTCCGGAGGAGCAGCGGCAGCAGTCGCCAAAGGGCTTTGTACTGTTTCATTAGGATCAGACACGGGGGGCTCTATAAGACAGCCGGCTTCTTTTTGTGGAGTAATTGGATTTAAGCCAACATATGGGAAAGTTTCTAGACATGGACTTATATCATATGCTTCTTCTTTTGATCAAATAGGACCTATATCTAATACTGTTTATGATACAGCTATAATAATGAATTATATATCAGGAAAAGACACAAAAGATTCAACCACTTCGAATAAAATAAACAAAGATCATATTTTAGGTTTTAAAAAAAAGAATAAAAAATATAAAATATTATTTTCAAATGATTTTTTAGCATATGATGGCATAGATTTAGAAATAAAAGAAAAGTTTTTAGAATTTATAAGTAATTTAAAAAATAATGGACACTCAATAAAAGAGATCAATTTCAAGCACTTAAACTATGTTCTCCCTATTTATTATATATTAACAACAGCGGAAGCTTCATCTAACTTGTCTAGATATGATGGGGTTAAATATGGCCACAGGTTTTCACAATCTAAAGACATAGAAGATGTTTTTATAAAATCTAGATCATTTGGATTTGGGGAGGAGGTAAAAAGAAGAATAATGTTAGGAACATTTGTTTTAAGTCAAGAATATTATGAAGCATATTATACTAAAGCTCAAAAAGCAAGACGAATGATTTTAAATGACTATAATAATATTTTAAAAGATGCAGATTTTTTATTAACTCCAACAACTCCAAACACGGCCTTTAACTTAAAAGAATTACAAGATCCAATAAAAATGTACTCTCAGGATATATTTACAGTTACAGCCAATTTAGTAGGAGCTCCAGCTCTATCTATGCCTGTTTTCAAGCATTCAAATAACATGCCTTTTGGATTACAAATAATGGCAAAAAGTTTTGATGACCATAAAGTATTAGATTTTTCTTATTATTTAGAAAAAAAATATAAATCACAATGAATAAAAAGTTTTTTATATTATTTTTTTTATCAGCGTTTGTAATAGTATGTACAGTTGCAGCAAAAGATTCTTTAGTTTATAAAAAAACATTAACTCTTGATAAAATAAAAAATTATAATTCGGATAGTTTAAGTTTCAAACAGAGCTTGTCGTCTATAATGTTAAAAGACACTTTTGGAATAGTTTTTAACAAAGAATATACTAAGCAAACACATGATTCTGTTTTTTTAGAAAGATTAACAGAAATGAACTTGATAACAGAATATAATTACGCCTATAATGATATAGTTTTGGAGCGTATAAAAAGGTATTGTTACAAATATCGTCCATATATATCTAAACTTTTAGAAAGAGGCATGTATTATTTTCCGATTTTTGAAAAGAAACTAGATAAATACAATTTACCTTTAGAGTTAAAATATGTTGCAGTTATAGAGTCTTCATTAAACCCTAACGCTCTTTCTAGGTCTGGGGCTTCAGGGATGTGGCAGTTTATGTACGAAACAGGTAAATGGTTCGATTTAGATGTAACAACTTATATAGATGAAAGAAAAGACCCATATAAGTCAACAGAGTCTGCTTGTAGGTATTTTGAGTATTTATATAATATTTTCGAGGATTGGGAATTAGTTTTAGCCGCCTATAATGCTGGTCCAGGATATATAATGCGAAAATTAACAACAACAGGATGTGAAGACTACTGGTGTTTAAGGCCTTTTATAAGGAAAGAAACACAAAATTACATTCCTAAATTCATAGCAATAAGTTATATGTTAAATTATTACTTAGATCATGAAATAGCTCCAAGACATTATAAGTACGCTGTTTTACAAACAGATACATTTATTTTAAATAAATCTATTTCTTTTGAGGCGGTTTCAAAGTACATTAATCTTTCTCAAGATTCTATAAGCATGTTAAATCCTGTTTTTAAAAAAGGCGTAATTCCAGTTACTAAAAACAACTTTAATGAGATTGTTTTACCAAGTAGTTACACTAATTATTTTTTATTATACAAAGATTCAATTTATAATTATAGTTCCAGTTTAATTGAACCGTATATAACTCAAAAATCTCCAGTTAAATATAAAGTGGAAAAAGGAGATTATTTGGGCAAAATATCAAAAAAATATAATTGTACTGTAAAAGATTTAATCAAGTGGAATGACTTGAAATCTACTAGTATAAGTCCAGGCCAAAAGTTAATAGTCTATAGACCTGTTATTCCAAAAAAAGATAAAAAAAGAAATTATGCAATTTATAAAGTACAGCCAGGAGACACCTTGTGGGATATAGCGGAAAGAAATGAAGGAACAACTGTAGACGAACTAATAGAAATAAATAATTTATCTAACGATTCTATTTATCCGGGGTTTAAGTTAAAAATACCAACAAAAAAATGATTAAATACATATTAATATTATGCTGCATAATACAATCTTGTAATACTGATAAAGTGATCTATGAAGACAAAATAGATTTTAAAAATAATACGTGGAGACATAATGATAATTTAACATTTAATTTTAAAGTAAAAGAGACAGACAAAAAGTATAATATAAATGTTAATATAACGCATTCCGATTACAATTACAGAAATTTAATATTTTTTTCATCGTTATATAATGATAGTTTGTTAATTAAAAAAGACACATTTAACATTAAAATCTATGATAAATATGGACAGCCAAAAGGGAAAGGAATGACAAATATGAAAAAAGCTTCTTTTAGTATTTATAAAAATTATAATTTTAAAAAAGAAGGATTTTATAATATTAAAATAGAGCAGGCTTTTAGAATAGGAAATATAAGCAGAGTAGATTCATTATCTTCTCTTTATAGTTTTGGAATAGTAATACGCGAACAAATTAACAAAAGTGAATAAAAGACATAAAAAAATATTTTTTATTTGGGGAGCGACATTTTCTCCCGTGATCTTTTTGTTGTTTTTGATTATTTTGGGAGGGATTGGCGTTTTTGGACCCCTTCCTTCTTTTGAAGATCTAGAAAACCCTAAAAATAAACAAGCGACAGAAATATATTCTTCTGATTCCGTTTTGTTAGGAAAATATTGGGTTGAAAACAGAAATGACGTTGATTTTTCATCTTTACCAACACACTTAATAGAAGCTTTGATTTCCACAGAGGATATAAGATTTTACAAACATGCAGGGATAGATTTCAAAAGCTTATTAAGAGCGATTTTTGGAGTTTTAATAGGGAAGTCTAGTTCTGGTGGAGGAAGCACGATTACTCAACAATTAGCTAAAATGTTATTTACAGATAATCCAGGATCAGGATTAGCAAGAGTTCTGCAAAAAGTAAAAGAATGGATTATAGCTGTCAGACTCGAAAAACATTATACAAAAAATGAAATATTAACCATGTATTTAAACAAGTTCGATTTTCTTTATAATGCTGTTGGCGTAAAATCTGCAGCACAAGTTTATTTTGGTAAAAACACAGAATCTTTAGATATTTTAGAATCTGCAGTTTTGGTAGCAATGTGCAAGAACCCGTCAAGATATAATCCAGAAAGATTTCCAGAAAAAGCTTTTAAAAGAAGGAATTTAGTATTGTATCAAATGAGAAAATATAACTATTTATCTGACGACGATCCTTATATAGAACAAGATTCATCAGATTGGAACAAATCATTTACGGGGCTAAAGAATTTCCGTCCTTTTAGTCATAACACAGGGTTAGCCCCATATTTTAGAGAACAATTAAGAAGATACATGAATGATTGGTGTTCAAAAAATAAAAAACCCGATGGCAAACAATATAATCTTTATACAGATGGACTTAAAATATACACAACTATAGATTCAAAATTACAAATAAGAGCAGAAAGCGCCCTAAAAGAACACATATCTTATTTACAGGGAGTGTTTTATGATCACTGGGAAGGGTACACAAAAGCTCCTTTTCCAAAGGATTTTGAAGAAGAACAAATACAGAATATTTACAATCAGTCTATAAAAAGGACAGAGAGGTATCGAAAGCTTAAAAAAAGAAAAGTTTCTCAAGATTCTATAAATCACATTTTCTATAAAGAAACTTTTGATATGAAGATATTTTCTTGGGAAGGAGCAATAGATACAAATATGACTCCTATAGATTCTATAATTTATTATAAATATTTCATACACGGAGGATTAATGTCTACGGATCCTAAAACAGGAAAAATAAAAGCTTATGTGGGGGGGATTAACCACAGATATTTTAAATATGATCATGTAATAGACGGTGCAAGACAAGTTGGTTCAACCTTTAAACCAATTTTATACACATTAGCGATACAAGAAGGGTTAGACCCATGTCATAAAGTTACAAATAGTCAAGTTGTGTTTGAAAAAGAAAGATGGGGATTGCCAAAAGACTGGGTTCCTAAAAACTCTGATAATAAATATTCAGGATTAGATTTAACATTAAAGTTTGGGTTAGCTAATTCTATAAACAAAATAACAGCTTATATAATGAAACAATATGGTCCTGAGGCTGTAGTAGATTTAGCAAAAAGAATGGGAATAACTAAAAAATTATTAGCAGTGCCATCTATTTGTTTAGGCACTTTTGATTTAAGCGTTTATGAGATGGTTGGAGCTTATTCCGTTTTTGCTAATGAAGGGATATGGAATAAACCTTTTTATATAGAAAAAATATACAATAAAGATAATCAGCTTTTAGCGAGTTTAAACACAGAATCTCAAGAAGCTATCAGCAAAGAAACCGCAGAAATAATGCTTAAAATGTTACAGGGTGTAGTTTCGGGGGTATATTGTGATAATTGTGAAATAACTAACGATGAAACAGGAGAAATTAAACAAGGAATAACAAGAGGAACCGGAGTGAGATTAAAATATAAATATGACTTCAAAAATAATATAGGCGGAAAAACAGGAACAACTCAAAATAATTCAGATGGGTGGTTTATTGGAGTCACACCAGAATTAGTAACAGGTGTGTGGACAGGATGTGAAGAAAGGAGTGTTCATTTTAGAGACACATATTACGGACAAGGAGCAAACACGGCTCTGCCGATATGGGCTTTATACATGAAGTCTGTTTACAGGGATAGTGTAAATACAAGTTACAGTCCTATTAATTTTCAAACACCAGAATATGTTGAAAGAAAATTTAATTGTATTGATGAAAGCAATAAAGAAAATAAAAACAAGGTAACAAAAAATATAGATCCAGAATGGTAAAAAATAATTACTGGAAGCATTCTTTTTATAATAAAGAAAAAACAAACATTCAATCATATACAAACTACGTAAATAATTTTTTTGTAAAAAAACGGATTAAAAACTATCAAGAACTTTGGGAGTGGTCAGTGAATAAAACTTCTGATTTCTGGACAAGCATATATAAATATTATTTAGAAGAAAATCAAAAATTGTTTAATGTTTTTGATTATAACAATAATAAGCCTTTTTTTGAGGCAAAATGGTTTAAAGGAACTGTTATAAAACCTTATAGTTACTATATTTTAAGAAATCTCTTTTCTAAAAGAATCAAAAAACAAGATATAGCTATAATTTATAAATCAGAAAAAACAGAAAAAAAGAGTATTTCTTGGGGGGAATTATATGATTATGTTAAAAAAGCACAAAAATATTTAATATCCAAAGGTGTTTCTAAAGGAAGCAGGGTGGCTGCCGTTTTGAATAATGGACCTGAAGCTGTTATATATTTTCTTGCAACCAATTCATTGGGGGCAATATGGTCTAGCTGTTCTCCTGATTTTGGATCCCCCTCTATCATGGAAAGATTTAAACAAATAAAGCCAGATTTATTAATAATAACAGACAGATATTATTATAATGGTAAAACATATGATAAAAAGACGTTAATACAAGATTTAAAACAAAATTTAAAAACATTAAAAGCAACTTTAGTTATAACTGAAAACACTTTAAAAGAATTAAAAAAAGAAAATCTCAGCGTAGGTGATATAATATTTCAAGACATAGAATTTAATGATCCAATTTGGGTTTTGTATTCTTCAGGAACAACAGGGAAGCCAAAAGCCATAACACATTCTAACGGAGGAATGGTTTTAGAGCATTATAAAGCATTAGGTTTACACCAAGAATGTGTTAAAAAAGATAAATTTTTTTGGTTTTCGACAACAGGCTGGATGATGTGGAATTATTCAATAGGATCAATGCTACATGGATGTACTTTGGTTTTATATGACGGGTCCCCTAATTACCCCACAATAAATGTTTTATGGGATTATGTTATTGAAGCTGACATAAATCATTTTGGAGGAGGAGCAAGTTATTTTATAGCATGTTTAAAAAAAGATTTAAAGTTAAAAAATAATTTCAAAAATTTAAAATCTATAGGCTCTACAGGATCCCCTTTAACAGAAGAGGCTTTTATTTGGTTGCGAGAAAACATAAAAAAAAATTTATGGTTAATTTCTTTAAGCGGAGGAACAGATGTTTGTACAGCATTTGTTGGGGGGTGTGCTGAAAAAAGAATTTACATAGGAGAGATTCAGTGCAGGATGCTAGGAGCTAAAGTTGAAGTTTATAACTCTTTAAAAGAGTCAGTGGAAAAAGAAATAGGAGAAATGGTTATAACAAAGCCTATGCCATGTATGCCTGTTTTTTTCTGGAACGACAAGAAAAACATTAGGTATAAAAAAAGTTATTTTGAAGAATATGATAATGTTTGGAGACATGGAGATTGGATGAAAATAACAAAAAATCATGGAGTTATTATTTACGGAAGATCTGACGCAACACTAAATAAAGGAGGAGTTCGTTTAGGGACAAGTGAGATTTACAAAAACATAGAATTTTTAGAGGAAGTAGAAGACAGCATAATAGTTTGCTTAGACCTGGAGTCAGGTAAACAGTTTATGCCTTTATTTATAAAAACTAAAAAAAGCTTAAGTGTTGAATTAAAAAATAAAATAAAAGAAGTTTTAAGAAAAAATTGTTCTCCAAGACATGTTCCAGATGAAATTTATAAAATTTCTGACATTCCATATACTATTAGTGGTAAAAAAATGGAAACCCCTATAAAGAAAATATTAATGGGAAGTAATTTAAACAACTCGATATCAAAAGATGCTATGAAAAATCCAGAAATCATAGATTTTTTTGTAAAATTCAAAGAAAAAGAATTAACCAGGCGGCTAAAAGCAAAATAAACAAGCCTAATCCTTATTTACGCAAAACAAGAACATGTTTTACTTAAAAGCAAAGATAATGCAAATTTCAGCCATCTATTAAAGCCTTTTTTGAAAAATTATTTTTTTATTATATAAATTAGACTAGAATGATTTTCCCCATTAGATTTAAGGTTGGACAAAAACCCCCTTATAAACGCTCTAAACATTTTTAAATTACTTTTTTTATATTTTTCGCTCATTAAAGAAATAAAATAACTATCATATTTTAATGGAAGAATTTTCGTTATTTTTAAATTAAAATTTTTTACAAAAAAAGACATTGACTTTTTATTAAAATGATGCAAGTGTCTAGGCACATCATAGGCCGCCCAGTGTTTTTTGTAATATTTAGCGTCATGTGAAAGATTGTTAGGCAAGGCTATAACAATAGTTCCTTTTTCATTTAACTTTTCTAAACATTCTTTAAAGAAAGAATTAAGATCATGAACATGTTCAAGCGAGTGCCAAAAAGTAATTAAATCAAATTTTTTATTTTTTGGATTTATCTCCTTTATTTCTTTAAAAATATTTTGAGTTATTTTTTCGCTTATTTTTTTTGCTTTATAATTATTCTCTACCCCAAAAATGTTATATTTTTTATCTTGCATTATTTTTATAAAATCTCCTGTTCCACATCCAAAATCTAACAAGTTATCTGATTTAGAATACCTTCTAATAATTTTCGCCTTATATAACAAGTTTCTTTTTTTTATAATATTATAACACCAGGAAATCAAAGTTTTAGTTTGGTTATGAGACAAATAATCTTCACTTTCATAATATTTGTAAATTTCTTTTTTGTTAGGCGGTAAATGCGTGAAAATAAAATCACAATTCAAACATTTGTTCATCACAAATTCTTCTTGACTAAGAAAAAAATCTTTTGTTTTTATATGCTTAGATATTTTTTTAGAACCACAAATTTTACATTCAATCTTATTCATATTGTTTCACGTGGAACATTAGCGACCAATAGATATTAATAAAATATTAATATCAGAAGGAGAAACTCCGCTTATTCTTGATGCTTGTCCTATATTATCAGGTTTTGTTGCTGTTAATTTCTCTATAGCTTCACTAGAAAGAGATTTAATTTTTTTATAGTTGATTTTTTTGGGGATAACTAAAGACTCTAGTTTTTTTATTTTCTCTACATTTTCTTTTTCTTTTTTTATATAACCCTCATATTTAATTTCAGTTATAGCTTCTTTTATGCTTTTTTCTTCAAAATTTTCAAAAAAAGATTTAACATGATTTATTTTAATTATTTCTTCAAAAGAAATTTCAGGTCTAGATAATATTGTTTTTAGTTTTTTGCTTTGTTTGATTTCGCTTTTATTTTTTAAAACAAGAATAGGATTTATCTCTTTTGGTTTAATGCTGGTTTTTTGACAAAAACTAAACACTTTATTTTTATTTTCAGTTTTACGTTTTAATAATACTATTCTTTCTTCTGAAGCTAATCCTATTTTTTTTGATTTTTTTGTTAACCTTTCGTCGGCATTTTCTTGTCTTAACAGGATTCTAAATTCAGCTCTAGAGGTAAACATCCTGTAAGGTTCCTCAGTTCCTTTGTTTATCAGGTCATCTATTAAAACACCTATGTAAGCTTCTGATCTTTTTAAAATAAAATCTTCTTTTTTTTGTATTTTTTGATTAGCGTTTATACCTGCTAATAATCCTTGTGCGGCGGCTTCTTCATACCCGGTTGTTCCATTTATTTGTCCAGCAAAAAATAAATTTTCAATTATTTTAGTTTCCAGATTATATTTTAATTGGGTTGGGGGGAAATAGTCATACTCTATTGCGTATCCTGGTTTTATCATTTTTACATTTTCAAAACCCATAATACTTTTAAGTCCTTCATATTGAGCTAATTCTGGCAAAGAGGTCGAAAATCCATTAACATATATTTCGTAGGTATTTTTGCCTTCAGGCTCAATAAATATCTGATGTTGGTTTTTTTCTTTAAATCTTGTGATTTTATCTTCAATAGAAGGGCAATATCTAGGACCAGCGCCAGCAATATTCCCGCTAAACATAGGAGACTTATCAAAACTTTTTTTTAATATTTCATGAGTTTTAGAATTAGTATATGTTATGTAGCAGCTTTTTTGATTTGTTAGCTTAGGAGTTTTTAGGAATGAAAACCTGCCTGGATCATCATCTCCTTTTTGTTCTTCTACTTTATTATAATTTATACTTCTTCCATCTATTCTTGGAGGGGTTCCTGTTTTCATTCTTCCACTTTTAAACCCCAATTTTGTTAATTTCTCGGTTAGCCCTATGGAAGATTTCTCTCCGCTTCTTCCTCCTCCAAAGTTTTTTTCCCCTACATGTATTTTGCCGTTTAAAAAAGTTCCATTTGTCAAAATCACACATTTAGATTTAACAATTAACCCCATTTGTGTTCTTACTCCTGTAATTTTGTTTTTTTTGACCACTAGATCTACAACCATGTCTTGCCAAAAATCTATATTATAAGTTTGCTCTAACATATATTTCCAATATTTAGCAAATTCAAATTTGTCATTTTGAGATCTAGGACTCCACATGGCGGGACCCTTGGATTTATTTAACATTCTAAATTGAATCATAGTGTTATCTGTCACAATACCAGAGTATCCACCTAAAGCATCAATTTCTCTTATTATCTGACCCTTTGCAACACCGCCCATAGCTGGATTACACGACATTTGTCCTATTGTGTTCAAGTTCATTGTTATTAATAAAATTTTACATCCTAAATTTGCAGCAGCAGCAGCTGCTTCGCACCCCGCGTGTCCTCCTCCCACCACAATAATATCATAATTTTCTTGAAACATTTTATATTTCTTTTTTTAGTTTTTTTAGATATAAATCTTCAGTTACTTGTATTTTTTCTTTTTCCTTTTTTGTGAAGTCTTTGAATCCGCAGAGATGTAGTATCCCGTGTATCATAACTCTATGAATCTCTTCACTTAAATTAACAGAGTATACTTTGGAATTTTCTTTTATTATTTCATAACACATATAAATATCTGCAAATATATTTTTTTTATCTTCATAATTAAAAGCAATTATATCTGTATAATTATTTTTTTGTAAATATTTTTTGTTTAGCATTTTTATTTCTTCTTTGCTGCATAAAATATAATTTATAATTTTTAAATTATATTCATGATCATTTATACAGTTAATTATCCATTTTTTTAATTTCGTTTTGTTCCGAATTTTAGTTATTCCATTGTCGAAAAAATTTATTTTTTTATTCATTTTTATTAAAATAATTTATAATTTTTTTTCTATAAAAATCACTGTAAGAAGGAGTTATTTTATGAATTTTTTCTTCTAAATTTTCTTTTTTTAATTTTTCTATTAATATTTCTTTTTCTATATCATAGTTTTCTTTTTTTGACCATTCTTTCGAGTTTCTTTTTTCCTCATAATCTTGTTCTTTTATTGCTTTTTCTGCCTGTAATAATCTAGTTTTAATTTTATTTTGCCTTATCATAAAAACATTATTGATGTTATTATTAATCAAGTCTTTTTCATTTTGTTTCATCATTTCCTCTATTTCTTTTAATATTTTTTTTGTTTCTTTTTCTCCACTAATTTTTTGCATTAATTCAGATAGTTTTAATCTTAAAAATTCTTGTTCTCCTGCCATTTTCATTAATTTCTCATTTGTTTTTTCTCCGTTTTTTCCTTTGTTTTTTTTGCCTTTTTTTATCATTTCATCTAGTTGTTTTTTTATTCCATTTTGCAGCCCTTTTATGTTTGAAATACTTCCTTTTCCTTTGCTATTAGGATTATTGCACATTTTTTCCCCATCTGTCATCTTAGAAAGAGCTTGTTGCATTTGCAACAACACGTCAGAAAGCAGTAAAGCTAAATTGTTTGCAGAGGTCATAACATACTGTTGTTTTTCGTTTGCTAAATTAATACGTCTTTCTTCTAAATTTTTTATAGATTCAGATAGATTAAAATTCATTTCTTCTATTTCTTTATTAACAATCGACTGTATTTGTATTACTCTTTTGCTGAGTTCAAATAAAGAGTCTTGAATCATTCTTGAATTATCGAAAATATTTTTTTGTTCTTCCATTAAGGTAACAAAAACAGGATCATTTTTATTAACTTCTTTTGTTTTGTATATAAGATCTTCCTGGTTGAAAGAAAGTATAATTAAATTATCAAGAAGCTGTCTTAAATTTTCAATGTTTTCATATGTTGCTTTAATTTGCATTTGTGATTTAGACGAATTTAGTTTTTTAAAAAGCTCTTCTATTTTTTTTTGTGCTTTTTCTTGACTTTCTTGACTTTTTTGCCTCATTTGTTTTTGTAGTTCATTTAAGCTGTTTTCCATTTCTTTTAATATTTCCTCTTCTTTGCTTAAAGTATTTTCTAGTTTGTTTGGTTTTGAAAGAGAATCGTTTAATTCTTCTAGTTTTTTTAAGTCTTTTGTTATGTTTTCAAATTCTTTTTTTAAGTCTTTTTGTTTTTCTTCTATTTTTTCAAAGTCTTCATTTTCTTTATTTTTTTCATTTAATTGTTTTTGCTCTTTAGACAGAGATTCAATTTTATTTAATATGTCTTGAAATTTTTCTTCAAATTCTAGTTGCTTGAATAATTCCTTATATCTATCTAGTTCTTTGTCTATTTGTTCTTTGTTTTTTTCTATTTTTTTTAAATCATTCATCATGTTTTTTTCATTTTCTTCATTCATCATTTCATTTATTTTTTCTAGCATTTTTTTTATTTCTTCATCTATTATCTTATCTAATAAATTTTGTAATGCAAGTAATTTTTCTTTTTCTGCCTCGGTCATTAAGTCGGTGGTTTTTTGTTTTAACTTTTTATTTATCTCTTCAAGGCTTTTTTTTATGTCTTCATACTCTTGTTGTAAGTGTTTTATATTTTGCCTCTTTTCCCACAATGACATTGCCTGGCTTACCAGGCTGTTTTTAATTTTAGATACATTTTCTTCAATATTGCTCGACTTGTTTCTTGAATGATTTATCTCTTTGTTTATTTCTTGATTTATTTTATCTTCTAGTTTTTGCAATTCTTTTTCAGAAATAAGTTGAATTTGTTTTTTTATAGTTTTTGTTTTTTTCCCACCATTTAAAAAATCATTATCAGTTACTTCAAAATAAAAATCAATTATAGAGTCTTTTAAGGGGTTCGTTTTAAAGGAAAATTCAAAAGATTGATATATTTTATCTTTTTTTATTTTCAAATTAATTTTTTCAAAATCAACTTCTTTTAAATTTGAATGATAAAAACTTAACGATGAAAAACCATAATCATCATTAATTACACCATTAAAGTATACAATGTTTTTGTTTGTTATTAATGTATCTATTACAGAAATTTCAGGATACTGATCTTTTATTACCTCTATGTTGTATTTTATTTTTTGCATTTCAGTGTTAGAGTTTTTTAATGTTAAATAATAAGATTCAGGATTTTCTATTTGTCTTGTATATGTATTATTAGATTTAATTTCCACACTATCATTATTGAATGATAAATTTATTAACTCAGTGTTTTTTGTGTCAAAGCTCCAAGTAAGAATAGAACCTGCAGGCACTTTTATGTTCCCTGTGTTTTTTATTTTTTTTGATTTTCTGTTAATATGTTTAGGGTATTTTACATTTATAAAGAATCCTATCAGTTCAGGACTTTTATATACTTTTATTATTTTTTTATCAGAATAATATCCATTTGCCAGCAACCTGAATGACATATTTTCTTGTAGATTTTTAAAACTGTATTCGTAGGTTTTGTTAGGCAGTTTTTTCATTTTATATTTTTGACTATTTGTCACTTCAACAAAGCATTCTTTAGGAATTATCTTTCCTTCTATTTTTACCTTTATTGTGAAATCTTCATGTTTCGGGCAGTTTAATTTTTTATTTAATAATTTAAATTTAAAAGGAGCAAAAGAATTTTTTTCATGAGAGTAAAGAATAACCCTTTTTGTTCCTTCGGTTAAAATATTAATACCGCCCAGCAACAATAAAATTAGACCAAATACTAAAGGAATTAAAAGATATTTGATGAACTTTTTATTTTCATTAAAGGTTATAGCCTCTCTGAAGGAAAATTTTTCTAATTCTGTTATTTTTTGATTTATACTAGCTTCCAGCAGCGCATTTTCCCCTGGTTCAATGTTTTCTAGCTCTATGTAATTAATAAGTTTATCTTTTATTTTTTCAAAATGTGATCCTATTATTTTTGCAGCAATATTTTCAGAAATAGTTTTTTGTAGTTTTAAAATTTTAAAAACAGGATTTAAAATATACTTCACAATAATAAACATGTTGAAACACACATAAAACCAAAACATAAAAGTTCTTATTTCAGTTTCTAATTTTCCTATGTATTCAGTTGTCGAAATAATTATTAACAGAATAAGAGAAGAAGAAAAAAACAAAATCACCCCTTTTATAAGTTTGCTTTTATAATACTTATTTATAAAACCATCTATTTTTTTATGTAATAGTTTTTTATTGTTCATTAAACAAAATTAACACATTATCCGATTAATATTTAATAAACTAACGACTCTTGTATATATTTGTGTTATAAATAAAACTTTAAAAATGGTTAGAGTTAGATTTGCTCCAAGCCCAACAGGGCCTTTGCACATAGGTGGAGTTAGAACAGCTTTGTATAATTTTTTATTTGCAAAAAAAAATAAAGGAACCTTTGTGTTAAGGATAGAAGACACAGATCAAGCTAGATATGTTGATTTTGCTGAGGATTATATAAAGAAATCTTTAGAGTGGTGTAATATTTGTTATGATGAAGGAGGGGATAAAAAGGGGGATAAAGGGCCATATAGACAGTCAGAAAGAAAAGAAATATATAAAAAATATGTAAATAAGTTATTAGAAGATGGGCATGCTTATTATGCTTTTGACACAAAAGAAGAATTAGAAAAAATGAGAGAAAATTTAAAAAAAGCAGGAGTGGCTTCTCCTAAATATGATAGCATTATGAGGGAGCAAATGAAAAACTCTCTTACTCTTCCTAAAGACGAGGTCAAGAAACTTTTAGATAAAAAAGCAAATTATGTAATTAGAATAAAAATACCGAGAAACCAAGAGGTTAAACTTAATGATGTAATAAGAGGGTGGGTTGTAGTGAATAGTAATACAATAGACGATAAGGTTATTTTTAAGTCGGATGGCATGCCAACTTATCATTTAGCTAATGTTGTAGATGATTATTTAATGCAAATAACTCATGTTATAAGAGGAGAAGAGTGGCTGCCATCAGCCCCTTTACATGTTTTATTATATTCTTTTTTAGGATGGGAAAACAATATCCCAAAATTTGCGCATTTGCCTTTAATTTTACGTCCAGACGGCAAAGGTAAATTAAGCAAAAGAGATGGAGAAAAAAAAGGATTTCCTGTTTTCCCTTTGAGCTTCAAAACACAAGAAGGGGTAATTTCCGGATTTAAAGAAACAGGGTTTTTGCCTTCTGCTTTTATTAACATGTTAGCTTTTTTAGGATGGAATCCTGGCAACGAGCAAGAAGTTTTTTCTTTAAAAGAACTAATAGATTCTTTTTCTTTAGACAGAGTTTCTAAATCAGGAGCAAAATTTGATTATGAAAAAACAAAGTGGTTTAATCAGCAGCATATAAGAGAAATGAATAATGAGGAAATTTATAATATTATAAAAAATGATTTTAAGGATAAAGAGAAAACCAAAATTTTAAAAATCATAGAATTAGAAAAAGAAAGAGTTTTGTTTCTGCAAGAAATAATCAACAATTCTTTCATTTATTTTGAAAGTTGTAAAATATCATATAATAACTATAATTATAAAGTTTCAAAAAAAGAAGGAGATGATATTTTACTGTCAATTTTAGATTTATTAGATAATATACAAGATTTTAAAAAAGAAAAAATAGAATTATTAATAAAAGAATTTATAAACTTAAAAAAACTTAAATTTGGAGATGTTCTTCCTTTATTAAGATTTTCTGTAACAGGAGAAAAAACAGGACCCTCTATTTATTCTATTTTAGAAATCATAGGTAAAAAAAACTTTATAAATAGAATTAAACTTTTTATTAAAAATGCTGAATCAAATTAAAATAGCAAGTTTAGAGTTTTACGCTTTTCATGGATGTAATAAAGAAGAGAGAGACAAGGGAGGAGCTTTTACAGTAGACGTTGAAATAGATTTTGATTTCACTGCATCCGCAGAAACAGATGATCTAAGTTTAACTTTAGATTATGCTAAAATCACAGAATTAGTACAATTAGAGATGGACACCCCTTCAAAACTTATTGAAACAGTCACAAAGCGTATTTTAGACAAAATATTACTTTTGTCAAAAAAATCAAAAATAAAAGTAAAAAGATTGTTGGTTAGAGTAACTAAATTAAATCCTCCGTTAGATGTGAAAACTTCAGGAATTTCTAGTGTTATTATTTACAAAAACATTTGAAAAAAAGGTATAAATTTATAGATTTGTTGTCTCAAATTTTGGTCGGATGGCCGAGCGGTTAGGCAGTGGTCTGCAAAACCATCTACACCGGTTCGAATCCGGTTCCGACCTCAAAGTGGTTTTTTTCCTCAAAAAAACCTAAATTTGTTCAGTTTTTCGTATATATTAAAAACCGATTAGCTGTTAATAACTTACAGGTTTATGAAAAAGATTTTATTTTTATTATTAGGATTCATGTTTTCGTTTCATTGTAAAGCTCAATATTGTACTTCGCAAGCTTCAACTGTAAATGCAAGTGAAGTTGTTTCTAGGGTTTTATTTGGATCTAATATTCCAACCTCATTACCAACCACTCCATGGGATCCAGCAACAGATATAATTAATCCTTCTACAACTGGATATAGTACAACTCCATGTACAGGATATTCAGATTTTACACAGGGAAATACAGGAACAACAACAGGTAATTTAAACGGACCTAATTGGGTTAGTGGTTTTGGTTCAGGAGAGAAGGCTTTAATCAAAAGAGGAGATACGTATTATTTTTTTATTGCAGGAAATAAATGCGCAGGAGGCACATGGGGATCTTTTAATAAAGGATTAAGAATATGGATTGATTGGAACGCGGATGGCAATTTTGCAATAGGGGAGGTCGTTTATACTTCTATTACCCCTCTTAGTTCTTGGGCCACAACATATTATGGAGCGGTTACTGTTCCTATGAATGCTTCTTTGGGGACAACAAGGATGAGAATTGTTTATCAAAGATTAACACCTCCAGTAGTTTCTGCATTTCAAATTCAGCCATGCGGGCCTTATCAATATGGTGAAACAGAAGATTTTACAGTTGAAATAACAGGATTAATAGATAGCGTTTCTTATACTAATATAAATTGTAATGGTATTAATGACGGGACAATTGATATTACTCCAGACATTATTCCTCCTTTAAATTTAGTTTATTCTATAGACAGTGGAGCGACATGGAGTATTAATAATATTTTTACTGGACTAAGCGCTGGAGTTTATAATATTTTAGTTCAAGATACAGTAACAGGAGAATCAGAGGCATACTTATCTAATCCGGTTGTAATTACAGAACCTCCATTATTAACTTATTCTTCTATTATTTCGTCTGATTATAACGGATCAGATGTTTCTTGTTTTGGAGCCACAGATGGAGAAATTACAGTTAATGCAGTTGGTGGTACTCCTCCATATTCAGTTTCTTATGATAATGGAGTTACTTTTCCAGTATCTGGAACTTCACCCTTAATAAATACAGGAATAGTTATGTTGCCAGCAAACACATACGATATTCAAGTTATAGACTCTAATGGATGCTTATCTAATGTTACTCAAATAACATTAAACAATCCTCCCGCATTATCTTTTACACAGTCAGTTTTGACTGATTATAATGGATTTGACGTCAGTTGTTTTGGAGCTTCAGATGGAGCTATTGACATAACAGCTACAGGGGGAACAGGTAGTTATTTGTATTCTAATGACGGGGGAAATAATTATAATTCTTCAAATATATTTAACGGTTTGTCTGCTGGAAGCTATGATTTATGTGTACAGGATGACAACGGGTGTAGTTTAAATATTGTGTCAGCTATTACACTGAATGAGCCTCCAGAATTATTAATATCATCCTTAAATATAAATTCTAATTATAATGGATCTGATATTAGTTGTTTTGGTTATAATGATGGAGAAATAGCAATTATAGTATCAGGAGGAGCCGGTTCACCATTTAATTACTCAATAGATGGAGGGAGCACGTATATTACTAACGGAGGAGGTTCTTTGTTAGTAGGGGGGCTAGGATCTGGGACATATGATGTAGTAGCACAAGATATTAATAATTGTACTTCAGCGGTTGGTTTAAATTTAATAACATTAAATGATCCGCCTCAATTAAACGCTAACGGAATAGTTTCGTCTGATTATAACGGATCACAAGTTTCTTGTTTTGGGGCTTCAGACGGAGAAATAACATTAAATTCTTTAGGAGGAACAGGTGTATTAACATATACATGTTGTGGTCAAATTAATTCAGTTACTAATATATTTACAGGACTTTCCGCAGGAACATATACAGTTACTGTTCAAGATGCAAATAATTGCACAAACACAGCTGATGTTATTATTACCGAACCTTTAGAATTAGGCGTGTCAAACGCAATAGTGACTTCTGACTATAACGGATCACAGGTTTCTTGTAACGGTTATTCTAACGGAGAAATAACTATTTCAGTTTTTGGAGGAACAGCTCCTTACAATTATATAGATATTGGAGGGCTTTTTAGCTCCAACTCTAATGTGGTCGGAGGCCTAGCTTCTGGGAATTATAATGTTTCTGTTATTGATGTAAACGGCTGTCAGAGTGGATCATCAATAACAGTAAATATATCTGATCCTAGTCCTGTAGTTGCGTCAGGATTAGTTGTTTCAAATTATAATGGATCACAGGTTTCTTGTAATGGAGATTCTGATGGAGAAATAAGTATTTCGGGAGCGGGAGGAACAGGAGCATATACATACTCAATTAATAATGGAGTTTCGTTTCCTTACACAGGGATTCCTCCAATAATAGCGACTGGATTATCAGCAGGAAATTATAACCTTGTGGTTCAAGATCAAAATAACTGCATAAGCTCATCTATCTCTATTACAATCACGGAACCTTCTTTAATAAACATAGTTATGAATCATTTAGATGCAGGATGTAATGGTCTTGCTAATGGTTCAGCCTGGGCAGACGTAACAGGAGGTACAAGTCCCTATAGTTATTTATGGTCTGATGGCCAAATAAATATGACAGCTTCTTCGCTTACAGCTGGGAATTATTCAGTTATAATTACAGATATAAATGGATGTTCAGAAACAGAATCAGTAATTATCACAGAACCTGTAGCTCAAACTTCTGCAACTAATTCTACCTGTTATGGTTTTGATGACGCTTCAATAACAGCTAATGTTCAAAACGGCAACGCAACTTATTCTTATTCTTGGGATGACTTGTTAAATCAACAAACAATTACAGCTTCAAATTTACCGCCAGGAGTTTATACGGTTACAATAACAGATCAATTCGGATGTATATTAACAGCAACAGATAGTGTGACAGAACCAGAAGAACTGTTCGTCTCAATAATAAATACTCCAATATGTTTACCAGGAGATTTATCTACAGCAACATTAGTCGCTAATGGAGGAACACAACCATATGTATTTACTTGGAGCACAGGAGAAATAACATCTTCTATTTATAATTTGAACCCTGGTAATTATTCCATTGATTTAAATGACTATAACGGATGTAACAACATAGCTAATGTAAATATTCCGCCAGCCAATATTATGCAAATATCTTTCACAAGCACAGAGGCTTCTTGTAAAGATAATGATGACGCAATGATTTATACAACTATACAGGGAGGGGTGTCTCCTTATCAGTTTTTATGGTCTAATGGAGTTGAAACACAAGATAATTTAAATATAGTTTCTGATATTTATTATTTAGAAGTAATAGATGATTTAGGGTGTGTTATTAACGCTTCTACTTTTGTTGATGCAAATCCTCAAACTTGTTTATATGTTTATAACGCTTTTACTCCTAACGGAGACATAGCAAATGATTTTTGGTGGATTGAAAATATAGATTTATATCCAGACGCTTTAGTTGAGGTTTATAACAGATGGGGAGATAGAGTTTTTAGCGCAAAGAATTATAATAATTCATATGATTCAGCCTGGGATGGAACATATAATGGTAGAATTTTGCCATCAGCAACATATTATTATGTTATTACTTTAAATAACGAAGAACTTCCTTATACAGGAACAGTTAATATTATAAGATAATGAGAGTGTTTAAAATAATTACGGCTATTTTTTTTATATTATGTTTTAGCGATGTTAAATCACAGCAATCTCCTATGTATAGTCAGTATATGTTTAATGATATAGCCATTAACCCTTCTTTAGCGGGATCAACTCCTTATTTCCCAGTAAGAGCAAGTATTAGAAATCAGTGGTCAGGATTTGAAGGAGCGCCTCAAACAACAACATTATCTTCACATGGATCTATTTTAGATGGGAATGTAGGGATTGGAGCATTATTATTTCAGGATGAAACAGGGCCAGTTTCTCAAACAGGTATACAATTATCTTATGCTTATCATTTAGAGTTTCCAAATTCAGCTTTATCTTTTGGTTTAGCGGGGATAGGTTATAATTATTCTTTAAAAGAACACGAATTAGATTTTCATGATAATGAAATCCAAATAGGAAACGGAACATATAATGCATTTATTCCAGATGCCGCTTGCGGTATTTATTATTACACTAAGGATTTTTATTTAGGAGCTTCTGTTTTTCAGTTGTTTGAAAACACCTTCAGAGAGTCAATTCAAAATGTTTTTGGGGAAAATAAAGGAGTAAGACATTATTTTATTTCTGCTGGATTTGTTTCAGAAATAAATACAGGACTAAGAATAGAACCTTCTATTTTGTTTAAAACTATAGCAACAGGCCCCGTACAGCTTGATTTCAATACAAAAATTATTTTTAATAATTCTTTTTGGATAGGTTCTTCTTTAAGAACAGATAAATCTTTAATAGGACTGGTAGGCTTTCAGGCAGGAGTTTTACATATAGCTTATGGTTTTGATTATTCATTTATGTCAATAGGGCAACATTCTTCAGGCACTCATGAAATATCAGTCGGAGTTAATCTTCCAGATCCCAGAAATAGAAGACACATATATTACTGGGATTATTAATGTTATATGATTTAGTTATAGTAGGACAAGGAATTGCCGGAACTATTTTATATGATTTTGCAAAAACTAAATTCAAAAATATTTTAATAATATCTAATAAAAA
>CAXEHY010000048.1:0-16031 GCA_963996865.1 uncultured Flavobacteriales bacterium
ATAACATTATCATTATCATCTAATATCATAATCCATCCCGTAAAACTTGGATATGCCCCAGGATTCCAGAAAAGATTATTTCCCCAATAATTATTCCCTGAATTATCTGTCCAATACTGAGCTTGTCCAGGAGACATAGTCCCACTTAAAACCTGCTCTATAGTATTTGCCATATTTATATCTGTATAACTATTACTAACAACAACTCTCCATCCAGTCACATCCACATTGCTTGAAGAAACATTTTGAATTTCTAATAAATCGGGAGCTCCTGGATCATACTCTGTAATCATAATAGGTGATCCTGAAACACAATAAGAGCCACTCATAGTAACATCAACTGACGCATCATAAGCTCCTGTAGCAGATTCATTAATAACAATAAAGTTTGGAGTTAAATTACAATATAAACAAGAACCATCATCAACAGTAGCTGTAGGTTCATAATTTATAGCTGTAGTGTCCGTACAGCCATTCACGACTGAAGGCAAAAACGGCGTTCCTTGCTGCCAAGAACTATAAGAAACAACACCAGCACAATAAGCGTAACAAGAATTAGTGTACACGACACCATCACAACCACAAACAGGTTGATATATCATATTACATACACAATTAGGATTGATAAGCGTTGAATCTACACAAACTTGCGCGTTAATATTAAAAGATATAATGACAGATAATAGTAATAATAATTTTTTCATAATAATAGTTTTAGATTAAGATATAATATGCTTCCAAGATGGAACGTAATTGTTTAGTTGAAATAAATTTATAAAATATTATGTAAAATCAAAAAATTTCAAATCAGAACTTATTAACTATTAGAGAGTTATTCTAAAATTAATTTCTTTTCTATAGTTCCGTCATCATAAATATAAAATTGTATTTTATTTTTCTCAACATTAGATTCTATTCCTAATAGATCTAAAATCATAATTATTTTTTTACTATTATAAGGTTGAAAAATATCAGATACATTTTGAATCGTAATACCTCTATAATTTTGAACAATAGGCTGTTGAGACCCGTTAGCATTAGAAAACCTTATACGCGCCCTGCCTGTATCTGGCCCTAACATTAATATATCAGTGAAAAAATGAAAAGAAAAATCTAGTGTATCTCCCGCTCCAATAATAACTGAAACGGTGTCTTGACCAGGAGGCAAACATACAGTAATACACATAGAGCTTTCCCAAGTATTTGCAGGTAAATTATTCATTATTCTTTCTATTTCTACCTCAACACCATCATTACTTGTATTAATAATTTTACCAAAAATATCTATAATATCTCCCGGATCCCCATAAGACTCAGCTGTAGAAGTATTATTCAATTGAAAATCAAAAGTTCCAGTCAAAGAAGACACTTGAGAGCAGCCTCCTGAATTAACACCTAATAAACTATCGACGTCACACCAAATATTAGTAGGCTGACTATTTGGAGGATTAGAATTACTAAACCAGTCATGATAAGCAAAAACAACACCTGTGTTTTCTATAAAATAAGCGTTGTTTGGGCCATTATAATACTGCCACCATTCGTTACAAGGTCCGTCTATATATATTGGAACATTCACCGTGACAGGAATATAATTACCTGCTCCTACCCCATTTAATAAATCAGATACAATCATCTTACGCTCACCATAAGTATTTGGCTGATAATAAGGTGGATTTGTAGGATTAATAACACCGCTATAAGGCATAGGAGAACCAGTAGGATGAGCTTCTACAGTATAAATCGCAAAACACTCAATTTGATTGCCATATTGATTAGAGACAGCATTTAATTCTGTCATATGATTTCTAAAAATAGGACAGGTGTAGCTTCCCGCAACCATTAAAACGTGCTTTCCTGCAGATAGAACAGATTCTAGATTAACAGAATCTCCATTTATATCATAAAGAGTGAAATCTGCTACTGTATCTCCTACAGAAATAGGAACCCAAGGATTACCTTGATTTCTAGGGATAATATCACAAACACTATCATTGTCAGACGGAAGACCCGATATCCCTATAGATGGTAACAAATTTTGTGATAATAAATAAAATGGGGAAAATAAGCACAAAAAAATAATAGTCCTCATGATAATATAAATATAACTAATTAAATTATTATATTAATCGTGATATGATAACGAACATATTCCCTTTATTCAATAATATAAAAATGAACATTGTGTCTCCTCCACAATTAATATATATACCTAAAGCGATATTATATACCTTATTAATAATACTGCAATTACCTTTTCACTGGATAGAACTTGTATTATATAAAAACAAAATACAAAGACACCGCTTAAAACATGATCCAATAATTATTTTAGGATACTGGAGGTCTGGAACAACATATACGCAAAGATTATTATGCTTAAACAATAATATCGCTTATCTTCCTTTATATGAATCAATATTTCCATTAGGATCAATAATACATTCTGTTATATTCAAAAAAATATTAAATAATTTTTTGAAAATTTTAAATCTAAAACACCCTCTTCACAAAACCACTATAAATATGAATTTCCCCTCTGAAGAAGACATTGCTTTATGTTGTAGTTCATATCCACATACACCTATGTGGGCGCATATATATTCTAAAAGAGCAAAATATTTTTTCAACAAACCTCTTATCTCTGAAAAAAGATCTAAAGAATCTTTTCTTTTTAAAAAAATGTACACTTATCTAACTAAAAAATTATCCTTTACAAATCCTAAAAAAATATTATTATTAAAAAGCCCTTGTAACACAACCAAAATAAATGAGATATTAGAAATATTCCCAAATGCAAAATTTATTTATATTTCCAGAAATATAAAAGACACCTATTTTTCAAATATGAAATTATTAAAAACTAATAAGTTTCAATGGGTGCAGCACATGAACAAAGAAGAAAGAACAAGATTATTTACAACAAGTTATTCTAAAATAATATCAAAGTACAACGACACAAAAAACAAAATACCAATAAATAATTTAATCGAAATAAAATTTGAAGATTTATATCAAACCCCAAATGAACATATACAACATATATATTCTAAATTTAGAATACCTTTTTCTAATTCTGATAAATGTAATTTAAAAAATTTTCTTAAAAAAAATCATGGCAAACACAAACACGAATACAAACAAAAAGTTCCTGATGAAGTTTTAGAAAAAATTAAACAAAAAATATGAAAATATTTCTCACTATAATACTTTTTTTATCCATGTTCAACATACAATCTCAAACAACATCAGATTACAAAGTATATGATTTACAAAAAGACACTTTACGTGTTTTATCTTGGAATATAAAAATGCTCCCAGGCATATACTTGAATAAACATAATAAACAAAAAATAGCAAGACGATCTAAAGCTATATCTAAAGAAATACTTAAGAAAAAATATGATATAATTGTTTTTCAAGAAGCATTTAATTTTAACAGCAGAAGAATAATTAAAAAAAATCTTGCTGATAAATATCCTTATATATATAAACCTTTGAATTACAAATTATTCAGCCTGAAAGGAAATGGAGGAGTGTGGGTTTTAAGCAAAATACCTTTAAAAAATACAAAAGAAGTAAAATACAAGAAATGTTCTAGCACAGACTGCCTTGCAAGAAAAGGTGCTATTTTAATGGAAGGCGTAAATAAAAATATAAATTTTCAAATCATTGGAACTCATTTACAATCTGGTAGCAATTGGCAAGTCAGACAAAAACAATATCATCAATTAGCTGAAATTTTAGAAAAAAATAAAAGAAACAATATATTACAAATAATATGTGGAGACATGAACTGCGCAATGCAAGATAAAAATGAGTATCAAAATATGATAAATATCTTACAAGCTAAAAATACTAACAAAAATCAAGGTTTAAAATACAGTAATTATAATAAAAACAAAATCATAGATTATATATTAACTAGAGACAACAATTCAAATCTATTAGTAAAAAGCAAAATAATTCTTATAGGCGAAGACTGGGATGTGAAAAAACATAATTTTCCAAAAAAAATGGGACTGTCAGATCACCTAAGTTTAGAATCAATAATTATATTTTAAATATTAAAGATATTTAAAATTATGTCCATCTTTTATCTTTCGTAAAGATTCGTATATTAACTTAATAACACTTTCTACGTCATTTTTATGAACAGATTCTACTGTAGTATGCATATACCTAAGAGGTAATGAAATTAAAGCTGAAACAACTCCTCCTCTTGAATAAGCAAAAGCATCAGTATCTGTGCCAGTAGATCTTGAAGTAGCTATTCTCTGAAAAGGAATTTTATTCTTTTCAGCAGTATTTATAATTAAATCTAATAAATTATTATGAACAGCTGGACCATATGTTAAACCTGGTCCTTTACCACAAAAAACATCACCCTGTGTAACTTTATTAATCATGGGCGTTTGAGTATCATGAGTGACATCTGTAACAATAGCAACATCTGGATCTATTGTTTCAGTAATCATCTGCGCTCCACGCAATCCAACTTCTTCCTGAACAGAATTAGTTACATATAATCCAAAAGGTAATTTAGTTTTATTTTCTTTAATTAATCGAGCAACTTCCGCTATCATAAATCCCCCCATTCTATTATCTAACGCTCGCCCAACATAATAATTATTATTTAACACCATAAATCTGTCTTCATAAGTGATAACACAGCCAACATGAACTCCTAATTTCTCAACCTCTTCTTTTGAATTACAACCACAATCTAAAAATATATTATCAAGCTTAGGAGACTTTTCACTGCTAGCTTTACGAGTATGAATAGCGGGCCATCCAAATACAGCTTTAACAACACCCTTCTTTGTGTGAATATTAACTCTTTTAGAAGGAGCTATTTGATGATCACTGCCTCCGTTTCTAATAACATATATGAAGCCTTCCTTTGAAATATAATTCACAAACCATGAAATTTCATCAGCATGAGCTTCTATAACAACTTTAAATTTAGACTTAGGATTAATTACACCTACTGCCGAACCATAATTATCAACAAAATAATCATCAACATATGGTTTGATATAATTAAGCCATAACTTCTGTCCTTCACTTTCAAAACCTGTAGGAGAAGAATTATTAATATATTGCTCTAAAAAATTTAATGATTTTTTATTTAAAATATTTTTTTTCATAATCTGTAATTTAATTGAGTGGCAAATATAATTTATTTTATTTTATTATTATCTTCTTTTCAACAGTACCATCATTATATATGTAAAAAATTAATTTACCCGTAACTTCTTTGACTTCTCGACCTAAGACATCAATAATTTTAATTATTTTTTTAGGCTTATTGTAATGATCTATAAACAAAGGAGAATATAAACAATCTGTAGTGTCAGAAATTATAGCATTAGAATCAAAATTAATAGCTGAAGTATCCATACAACCTACTATAGAATCATCAAAAAACCAATTAAATTTATGAGCACGATACACATTCTGACCTGTAGTAAATTCCATCTGAAAAACAATTTGTTGAATTGTATCTAATTCAGTGAAAATAGCACCTAAACCAGAACCTGCTAAATTACCCCAATTAATAAAAGTATTACCATTAGGTAATCTCTGGACACATCCTGTTGAAGGCGCATATAATGAATCTGGATGTGAGAAATCCCATAATTTTTCAGCTGTCATTAACACTGTATCTAGTTCGTATTCTACAGCTCTTGACAAATTAACACCTATATGCTGATCGCTATGATTACCATTATCATAAAGCAAATATCTATTAACACCAACAGATCTAATAGAATGCTGATGAGTAAAAGGATAATCATTAACAAAAGTAAATTGATTTTGAGATCCACCCCATCTCCAAATTAAATCTCCTGTGATTCTATCAATTTTTGTTATTTCATCTAGAGATCTAGAAGAAATTAAAAAATTACCGTCAAAATCAATATCAACAGCATTGCCATGAATGAAATTAATATCTGAAATCGTTAGATCTAAATACACGTTATCTGTAACACTAAAATGGTCCCAACTTCTCCATTGAAAAACTAAATTATTATTAGCATCTAATTCTTGAACTATAAATCCTTCAACAATAGCATTAGGATCTCCCCCCACAACAATTAAACTCATGTCAAAAGGCTGATCATCATAAGCTATTAAAACTTTGTGACCATTATCTAATGCCATAAAATCATGATTATCCGCAAGATAACCATTAGCACAACCCACAGAATCTACAACATTATACAAAGAATCTCTAATTAACCAATGCTTAGTTGACCTATCAAAATATGTTAGATGATTATTGTGATTAACTTTCCACTCAAAGCCCTGCATAGGCCAATGTTTAGAAAAAAGAACATCACCTGAAGTATCAACAATACTAACAGGTCTATACATCGCTCCTCCTGTCATAAAAAAAATATTCCCATTATAGGAATCATTATTAACTGTTATTGAGAAATCTGGAATAACAGGCACTAAAGGCTTATACTCTGGATCAGCATTTTTAAAATATGAATTATCTTTATTTGATATATTGAAATAATATTCTAAAATAAAAATTTCTTTATAATAAATTTTAACACCAACTTTCTCTCCTCTTGTAAAATCAATTACAGGATCTATGATTATAGTCCTATTGTCATCCGCTAATCTCAAAACATATTGATGCTCCTCAGAATACGTGCCCTCTAATATTACATGTAAATTTTTATTTAAATCATTTACATCAAGTGAAAATCGATTTCTAATTATAATAGAAGTTGAAGGGTTATGAAAATAAGAATTATTTTGTGGAGAGAAATAAATCAAATCTATTTCAGAATTAGAAAAAGATAATATTGGTAATAAAATTAAAAAAAGAAAAAGATGCTTCATCAATGCAAATTTACACTTAAGCAAGTTATTATGCAACAAAAATTAATCCTGCCAGTCAGCTATAAATAAATTAGTGTTTCTTGTTCCATTATTGTTTCTATTTGAAGAAAAAACAATTTTTTGACCATTATTAGAAAAAACTGGAAAAGCATCAAATTGAGTATCAAAAGTAATTTGTTCTAAATTTTCACCATCAATATCTATTATATACAAATTAAATGGAAAAGGAGGAGATTTATGATTTGACGAAAAAATAACCTTTTGATCTGAAGGATGAAAAAATGGAGCCCAATTAGCCCCTCCTAAATCAGTTATTTGCTTTAACTCAGAGCCATCAATATTACATATAAATAATTCCATATTAGTAGGTTGAACCAATCCTTGTTTCAATAAATCTTTATATTCTTTTATTTCTAAATCTGTTTTTGGTCTAGATGCTCTAAAAATTAATTTTTTCCCATCATTAGAAAAAAATGCACCCCCATCATAACCTAAATCACTTGTTATTTGCTGAACATTACCTCCATCTATATCACATGTGTATAATTCAAGATCCCCAGATCTTATTGAAGTAAAAACAATTTTATCTCCTTTAGGAGAAACTGTTGCCTCAGCGTCATAACCAGGATAATCTACAAGTGTTTTTAATATTTTGCCATCTAAATCTGATATATATATATCAAAACTATCATAAATAGGCCAAACATACTTGCCTCCAGGCTGTCTTTCTGGTTCAACGGGACATAAAGTGTCATTCAAATGTGTTGAAGCATATAAAATAGTTGTATCCCCTGGCAAAAAATAAGAACATGTAGTCCTTCCATAACCAGTGCTAATCAAATCAGGAACAATTGAATCCATAGAATAATTATTAACATCTGTTAAATATATTTGATCACATTCAGCCCCCCATTCTGTATTTTTAGCCTGAAAAACTAATTTATCGTCATCAAAACTCCAATACGCTTCAGCGTTATCACCGCCAAAAGTTAACTGTTTTATGTTTTTTAAATGATTCTCTCCTTCATAATATAACAAAGATCCCGAAGTGGCGCCCGAATAAGCGTCTTTGTCTTTATTTTTAATTTTATCTGAAAAAACAAAAACAATAAGAGCAGTAAAAATCAAAATCAAAAATAATTTAAATATAAATCTCATAACTGTTAAAAAATTTTGGTAAAATTAATCAAATTAAAAATTTAACCTAGATATCTTTATTTAATTTTAAATTAAATAATGAAAAAATTAATAAATCAATATTTATCATTAGAGAACAATATATTATATGTGATATTAGCAGGCTTTTTTATCAGAATTATAGGAGCTTCATTATTTCTAATCTTAAATATATTTCTAGCAAAAAAAGGATTCAATGATGTTGAAATAGCTAACTATATATCTTACAGATTTTTAGCCATAATGTTTTTTGCACTACCATTTGGATTATTTATTAAAAAAAGAAAACTAAAACCTTTCTTTATGACAGGTAGCATTGGCGTGCCAATAACTACAATTATTCTAATAATATCTATCAATAACGTTGATCTACATTTTTTAATACCATATTTATTTTTATCTATAGGTATATTTTTTAGTTTTTTTGAAATATGCAATCTCCCATATATAATCCGTAATGCCAAAAAAGAAAATTATTCTTATGCAATATCATTAGGTTTCGCTATACATAGTATAAGCACAATAATATGCGGCTTCTTAATATTCAGTATAGACAATTTATTAAACCTAAATGAAGGTCAAATTCTCACAATAATATGTTTGGCCTCAACTATAGGAATATATTTTATTAGTAAAATACAAGATGATATTATTATAAAACATGTAAACAATAAGAATAATCATAATTGGAGTAAAATCTTAAGAGCAATTAGTCCAACTTTAATGATATCAATAGGCGCAGGACTAGCTATTCCATTTATTAATCTTTTCTTTTTCCATAGCTTCAAAGTTGACTCTGACACTTTCTCTTTACTAGGAGCTTTTTCTTCAATATTAGTATCCATATGTATATTATATGTCCCTAACATAAAAAAAAGAGTTGGATACAAAAAAGGTATTTTAACCACCCAAAGCATGGCCATAGTTTGTTTAATAATATTAGCTACAACTGATTATTTCACCCATTTGCACTGGGCCCTTCCAATAGCAATAATATTTTTTTTACTCAGACAACCATTAATGAACATGGCTGGACCTATGACAGAAGAATTGTGCATGGATTATGTAGGAGAAAAAAATCAAGAAATACTTAGCGCTTTATATTCAGCTATATGGAGCGGCAGCTGGTTTATTAGTTCTCAAATTTTCCGTTTCTTAAGATCTAAAGATTTTTCTTATGGAGAAATATTCTATATAACTGCTATTTTATACAGCATAGGAGTATTTATGTATTATATGTTAATTCAAGATTATAATAAAATAAAAAAATAATTTATTCAGATTTGAAAATTTTCTTTTGATTTATAATGTAAAAACCTTGAGATAATTTTGAAAAATCATTTTCAATCTTTCTTCCAAAAGAATCATATATGTTTGAATTCAAATCAGAGACTTGAGGGGAATTAATAAAAAGAGGATTTCTAAAATCAAATACAATTTTCCCTGGAGAAACCCCACAATTAAACGATGAAGTCTCATTATTATTTAAATCAAAAATATGAATCATACCATAAGATGTATGGTCAGTAGAGCTTGCATATAAATTATTATGAAGATCATCAAATGATAAAGTGTAAAAATTCTGAGAGAAACCTAAAGCGGATCCTGATGCAGGAGTATTCTGTGTGTCCCATTCATATAAATCTACATCACCTGATATTTGATAATTTATTTTACCGTTCCTTAAACAAGATGTACCACATCCTGTGCTAATTTGAGACATATTAATAGTTGTCCCTATTGAATTAAATAAATCTATTTTAGATATAGAAGCCCCGGTCCAATCCTTATTATTTACAGTATAAATATAACTGCCGTCAAAAAGCATATTATCTGGGTTTTTACCATCAGGACCTAAATCTATTTCATTTATATATGAAAAACTTGTCATATCAACAACACCTATTAAACCTTTCTCATTACCCCACTCATAAGCATTATTTATAGCAACATATAAATTATCATTATTAATAATCATATTCTGAGTAGACCATTTAGGACCAGAAATAGTATCTAACTCACTATAAAAACTTAAATCAGAAGTATTAAATAATTGGACATACGAGTCAAAAAATACCGGCATAAAAGTAAAATTATCGTAATCTCCTCTTGTAGCTATAATTTTATCATTCCAAACTGCTATATTTCTTATGCCATCAATTTGCTGCGTACATAAGACAGAATAATCATTTTTATCATATTTATACAACATGTTATCTGCCGCAACATAGAAGAAATCTCCTGCTATAATAATGTCAGAAGCAAATCTAGCTCCTGAAATTGTATCAACTGTAGTATATATCTCTGTTACAGGATCATAACTTCCAATTGTTGGAGGAACTATTATTTGATTTATACTATAATCAAAATAACCTTCATTTAATATTAATATTTGATGCAAATAAGATTGAGAAAACATCAGTAAAGGTGAAAATAAAAGAAATAATAATATTTTTTTCATTTAGCTAAAATATAAAATTATTTTCTTACCCATTCCGTTTTTTCCGCATTAATCCAAAAAGGATCATTGATGGAAAACTTGCCATCTTTAATTCTAAAAATCCAAGATTGATAATCCTTATTTTTACAATTTATACAACCACTAACAAGCATGTAACCATCTCTACTTTCTACTATAACCCATTCACCAGTACTGTTCAATGGAGCTTCACCATAATATCTTTCTCTTATTAAGGAACCATCTGATAAAAAATCGAATTTTGATTTTTTAAAATCATTATTTTTTGAGCTAATATGATTATTTATATAATAAGCTCCTATAACTTTATTGCGCTTTGCAATAACTTTTCTTTGTTCGTCTAATATAGCTTGCTCTATCGCTTGTTGTTTTTCCATTTTGTCCTGTTCAATTTTTAAAATACTATCCTTGATGATTTGAACCTCTATTAAACTATCCTTCTCTCTTTCAATTTGAACATTTAACAAGCTGTCCGCAATAAATTGATCCTCTATGTCTTCTTGTTCAGTGTCTTGAAAATTAATTCTATTCACAAACACTACAACAATAATTATAATTATAAAATAAAAATACTTTTTCATTATTTAATCAAATAAAGATCAACCTCCACAAGCACAATTACCTACAGAACACTGACAGCTAGCTGGACTACATGCGCAATTAGCGACTTCACAAGTCGGACAAACAGCTCCTCCACATACTCCAGAAGAACACGTACTGACAGAACATACTCCGTCACAAACACAATCAGCACAAGCGCAATTCTCCAAACTACATATCGCGCACTCATCTTCATCTACACTACAACCTGAAATTAAAGAAACTGAACAGAAGAGAGTTAATATTAAAAATAATCTAAATAAAAATTTCATATTATTTGTTTTGTTATTATGTTTACAGCTATTCTAATTTACTAAAAATTGTTTATAAGAATTATATATTAATGACTAAATAAATAATGCAACACAAATTCATATTTATATGCGGATTACATAGAAGTGGCACCTCTCTTTTATATGATATTTTAAAAGAACAAAAAAATATTAGCGGCCACACAAAAACAAATGTGCCAAAAGACGAAGGACAACATATACAAACGGTCTACCCTATAGCTAAAAAATTTGGAGGTCCTGGTAAATTTGGTTTCAACAAGAAAGCATATCTTGATGAAAAATCTAACTTAATAACAGATGCTAACAAAAAATTATTATTTGAACAATGGAGTAAATATTGGAATTTAAATAATGATTTTCTTTTAGAGAAATCGCCTCCAAATATTATAAAATCACTGTTTCTTCAAAAAATGTTCCCAAACAGTTACTTTATTACAATTTACAGACATCCTGTAGCCACTTCGCTTGCTACAAAAAAATGGTCAAAAACATCTCACTTTTCACTAATAGATCACTGGATAACGTGTCACAAACAATGGAATAAAGATAAGCTTAATTTAAAAAATTATATGGAATTCAGTTATGAGGAATTAGTAGGAAACACACCTGATGTTCTAAAAAAAATATCCCTATTACTAAAAACCGAAATATCAAATCCTTTAACTCATATAAAAAAAGATATTAATGAAAAATATTTTGCATTATGGAGAAAAAATAGAAGAAATTTATTCTACATGAGAAATATCAAAAAAGCAGAAAAAAAATTCGAAGCAGATATAAATAAATTCAAATATAGTTTCAAAGAAACTTATATAAATAATTCATAAATTTTAACACCTATAATATACCCTGCTCCTAAACACAAAGGATACAAAATAAACAACCATAAACAACTGATAAAACCTGCTTCTTTAATAGCTGTGAAACCTTTTTGATAAAAATTAGGACCAAAATCATACCAAGTGCTTATTCCAAATTTACCAACAATGACATTCATGATAATCGCTATTATTAAGACACATAAACCTATGATATAAATTTTTATCAAAACTTAATATAATTCTGGATTAACTGAAGAATGATGTGTTATTATTTTATTGTTTTTTATAACAAAAGTATATCTAGCTAAAACTTTTTTCTGAACACTACCTTCATGATAAGAAAACTTATAAATACCACTGCAAACCTGAACTGATTCTTTGTTGACAAGAAAATAATTTTCTATTATCTCACATTCTAATCTATCTTTAGCTAAAAAAGAATCAAAATATTTCTTAACCCCCACTGGACCTTTCAATAAATTTTCAAAAGTTGCTAGCAGCACAGCATTATCTGAATAATAATCAGTCATTAATTGACTATCTCTTTTAGAAATATCATCAGCCCAAGATGTAAGCAATAAACATTCTGTCATAATACAAAACAAATTTAAAATTATTTTAAGTAAAGGGTAATAATGTTAACAATTATTTAACATTAAATTAACTCTTAATTAATATTCGAAGAATATATTTGAATATAATTTAAAAAATAAAAATTATGAAAGTTAACATGACAGCAGTAGTATATTTTTTAGTTATGACAATTGTATTTGCAATTGCTATAATATAATTAAAAATTCACTAAAAGAGATATTAAAAATAGATTATAATTAGTGATGAAAAAATTTCTCTCTAGATTTAGTTACCCCGAAGTAGTATGGCTCCCTAAAAGTGAAAAAAACTTTTTAGTTTTTATAATTGCTGCTTTCATGTTATCAATGTTCGTAACCCCTTACCCTCAAATAGCCATGTGGGTTGGTTTTCTTTTTGCGGCTTATGCTGCCATAGCAAATGATAGCATCCAAACTATAGGAACTTTTATCGCTTCTAATCAAGATAAAAAATGGTGGGTATTATGGATATTTATAGGAGGTATATTTTTATGTACCGTAGGTTATTCCTGGATCAAATTTTCAGGAGATGTCAGTCATGGACGTTTAATGGCAAAAGGGTTTGAGAAAAGTCCTACCGATTTTCATTTTTTACAAATAGCAGCTCCTGTGTTTCTTCTTATTCTTACAAGATTAAGAATGCCTGTCTCAACAACATTTATTCTATTAACATCTTTTGCCGCTTCTCCAGCAGCTGTTGGAGGAGTTTTAGCTAAAAGCATGAGCGGATATATTTTAGCTGGACTAATGGGTTTATTTATATTTTTATTAATAGCTAAAATATCAAAAAAATACTTTGTCGGAAAAGCTAAATTTTACTGGACCCCATTACAATGGATGACAACTGGAACACTATGGTCTGTATGGTTAATGCAAGATGCCGCCAACATAGCTGTATACCTGCCACGAGATATGGGCTTTGGTCATTTCATGGGATTTGCTTCTGTAGTATTTATCGGACTAGGAATATTATTATATTATAAAGGAGGCAGAATACAAAAAATTGTGCTTGAAAAATCTGTTATCACCGATGTTCGTTTTGCTACAATAATAGACTTTATATATTGTATTATATTATTTTACTTCAAATTACACAGCAAAGTCCCAATGAGTACTACTTGGGTCTTTATAGGTTTACTAGGAGGAAGAGAAATAGGAATGGCTATTAGAAAATCTGGAAGCAATAGTTTGTTGAAATCTTTTGCTTTAGCGGGAAAAGATTTTTCATTCGCTCTTATAGGTTTAATAATATCCATTGCTATAGCAATTGGAGTAAATGATCAGCTTACTTTTTCAAGCATGTTAAATGATATTCCTAATGAATTTGCAGCTGGAGTTAAAAAATTCTTTAGCAGATTGCTTGGGTTATAATCAGTAATAATTATCTAATTTCTTTTTTGTTTTATTATTTATATTAATTTTATATTATGAATTCAGTGTTTTTAATATTACAAGATTTAGAATTTTTAGGTATTCCTGTCTTCGACATGGAAGATTTCTGGAAATTAATCATCAAAGGATCTTTCAACTTATTAATAACAACAATTATAATAAGATATATATATTATCCTGTAACCCGTAACAAAGACTACTTATTTACCTATTTTTTAATCAGTTTAACTGTCTTTGTGCTATGTTTCCTATTAGATAATGTAAAACTAGAATTAGGATTCGCTTTAGGTCTATTTGCAATATTCGGTATCATTAGATATAGAACCGACCCTATTCCTATCAAGGAAATGACATATCTCTTTTTAGTAATAGGTATATCTGTTATCAACGCATTAGCAAATAAAAAGATTAGTTATTTAGAATTAGTATTCGCCAATTTCTTTATAATAGGAATTACTTATGGATTAGAAAAAATATGGCTACTTAAACATGAAAGCCGTAAAAATATTTCTTATGAAAAAATTGAATTAATAAAACCTGAAAAAAGAGAGGAGCTATTAGCAGACTTAAAACAAAGAACAGGTATTAATATTATTCGTGTAGAAATAGGTAGAATTGATTTTTTAAGAGACACGGTTAATATTAGAATATTTTATTATGAAGATGAAAATAAATAGTATAATACTATTTATATTCTTAAGTTCTTTTGTGTTTAGTCAAGAAAAAGATTCTCAAACATGGAGCACTCTATCAATAGACAAAAAGATTGTCAAAAAAACTGAAATGACTCTAAAACAAAGTTTTAGATTAGAAAACAACTCATCATTTTTATACAAATATTTTACAGACAGTAGGATAAAATATAATTACAATAAAATGCTATCTGTTTCTATAGGGTTTCGTTATATCAATGAAAGAGAAATTGAAAACAACTGGTTAGCAGATACTAATACAGAAAACAAGAACAGGTATTACTCTGATCTACATGTCAAACAAAATATCGATCGTTTTAAATTAAGTTTACGTAATCGTTTACAAAAACAAGGTGTTAAAAACGATTTTAATAATACTTTTAGACAAAAGTTATCCATAGATTATAATATTAAAAAATCTAAATTGAAACCTATATTCAGTACAGAATATTTTTATAAAAAAGAAGAAGGAGTTAATAAAATAAGATATTCTTTAGGATTAGAATACCCTGTAATCAAAGACTTAAATTTCTATTTAGGATATAGATTTCAAAAAGAGGTTAATGTTCCTGATCCTTTAGAACTAAAAATACTTGAAGTTAAAATTAATTATAATTTAAAATAAAAACAGCCCCTAATAGAGGCTGTTTCAAAATCTAAGAAAAGTAAAAACTTGAACTTTAGCTATAAAAATATATTCTTAAAATTTTATTTCTAAATTTAGACAAACAAAATTTTCTTCTTCAACTGGATCATAAAGCAACAAATCTGAGTCTCTTGAGTGGTGCTTATTTTTGTAATTAACCGCAACTTTAACTCCTTCAGCGAGTGTTTTTTCCACTCCTATTACAGCATAATCAATTCCATCCCAATAATATTGATTAACATCTTCTATTCCCAAATTACTATCATCTGCTCTTACAAAAAATGTTAAATTATTAGCACAAGAATAAGACCCATAATAAGAAGACAAAGTGTAATTATCCCTTTTTACATTTAAATTATTTTTTTTAGTCATTCTCTCATAACCAAAACTAAATTTATCATTATCATAAAATATTGCTATAGATTTTGTTGCCTCGTTAGCCCCTAATACGTTATCACTA
>CAXEHY010000049.1:0-4942 GCA_963996865.1 uncultured Flavobacteriales bacterium
ACGCAAGATCATAGTTGTTTAGTAACAACAATGTATTAAAAAAAAAACAAAAAGACTAATACTCTAACAGAGATAAAAGTTTTTCTTTAAATATTTTTTTAGGTAGAAATTGATTCTCTAAATTTAAAGCAAATGGCACTGGTGTGTCCATGCTAGCTGCTCTCATAATAGGAGCATCAAGATGCTGAAAACAAAATTCTGATATTAAAGATGATATTTCTGCTCCAAAACCTCCTGTAAGTGTATCTTCATGCAAGACAATAACTTTATTGGTTTTTTTAACAGACTCAAATATCATTTCTTTGTCTAGGGGAATTAATGTTCTTAAGTCTATAAGATCCGCTGAAACATTATCCATAGAATCTAAAACCTCTTGAGCCATATGAACCCCATAACCATAAGTAACTATAGTGACCTGGTCTCCTTCTAATACTTTTTTAGCTTTTCCTAATTCTATATTGTAATAATCATCAGGCACATCCTCATACAAACTCCTATATAAAAATTTATGTTCAAAGAACATGACTGGATTAGGATCTTCTATAGAAGACAATAATAAACCTTTAGCATCAGTTGGAGTTGCAGGATACACAACCTTTAATCCTGGAGTATGAGTAAACCAAGATTCATTAGATTGAGAATGAAATGGACCCGCATTAACATTAGCTCCTGTAGGCATTCTGACTACAACATCCGCATTTTGGCCCCACCTATAATGCGTTTTAGCAAGATTGTTTACTACAGCATTAAATCCTGAAGACACAAAATCAGCAAACTGCATTTCAATTACAGATTTAAAACCTTTAACAGACAAACCTAAACCCATACTTAAAATAATAGATTCACATATTGGAGTATTTCTAACTCTATCTTTGCCAAAAAAATCTAAAAAACCCTCAGTAATTTTAAAAACACCGCCATACTCTGCTATATCTTGTCCCATAATAATTAAATTATCATGTTTCTCCATGCTTTGTTTGAGACCATTAGATATAGCGTCTACAAGTCTAATATTAGAGACTTTATTTGACTTTGGATCTTTCTTTAGAAAATCATATTGACGATACACGTCACTATATTCATTAGATATATCTGAGACAACTTCTTCAGTGTTAAAAGCCACTTCTAAACCCTTCTCAATTTCTGTTGAAATATTTTTTTTATAATCATCAATATCTGTATTATTAATGTAATTATTGTCCAATAAAAAATTTTGATAATTATCCAAAGGATCTTTTTTAGCCCATTTTGTCATAAGTTTTTTAGGTACATATTTTGTGCCTGAGGCTTCTTCATGACCTCTCATTCTAAAAGTCATACATTCTATTAATATAGGCTGAGATTCTTTTTTGATTAACTCTGTAGCCTCTTTAACTGTATTATAAACTTCTAAAATATTATTACCATCAATATTAAAAGATTTTAAACCATAACCTTTGCCTCTGTCTGACAATGATTTACAATTATATTGTTCTGAAACTGGTGTGGATAATCCATATCCATTATTTTCTATAATAAAAATTACTGGCAATTTCCAAACAGAAGCTACATTTAAGGCTTCATGAAAATCACCTTCACTAGTACCCCCTTCTCCTGTAAACACAGTTGTTATATTTTTATTTTTTTTTAATTCATTTGATAAAGCTATCCCATTCGCCACTCCCATTTGCGGTCCTAAATGAGATATCATTCCAACTAAATTATAATCGTTAGATCCAAAATGAAATGATCTATCACGACCTTTGGTGAATCCTTCTTCTTTACCTTGAAATTGCAAAAATAACTTGTCTAATTTTATGTCTCTAGAAGTAAAAACGCCTAAATTCCTATGCATTGGCAATATATGATCATTAAAATCTAAAGCATTAGTGACACCCGCTGAAACAGCTTCTTGACCGATGCCAGAAAACCACTTAGATATTTTGCCTTTTCTTAACAGAAGAAGCATCTTTTCTTCTATCATTCTAGGTTTTAACATTTGAACATATAAATGTAAAAGTGTTTCTTTAGAAATTCCTTTTATATTATATTTCATAAATAATTTTAATAAATAGTGGATAAATTTATTTAAAATTTTAATAAAAGATGTTGAAAAGAAAAATTAGATTTATTATAAATACAAAGTCAGGACTATTTAAAGCTAAGAGTCTAAAACATAAGATTGAAAATTATATAAAAAAAACTAATGTTCAATATGATTTTAGCATATGTCATAATATTGATGAAATAAATAATAGCTGTCAAGAATGTCTAAAATTAACTTATGACACAATAGTTGCAGTTGGAGGAGATGGCACTATAAATATTTGTGCCAGAAATATAATAGATAAAAAAATAAACCTAGGTATTATACCTACAGGATCTGGTAACGGTATAGCTTACACCTTAGGCTTAAATTCTAACATAGAAAAATGCATAAATATTATAATAAATAAGAAAACAACTAAAATAGATTTAGGAATTATTAATAATCAGATATTTTTAAATAATGCTGGATTTGGATTTGATGCGTATATTGCGAAAAAAGTAAGAAATAAAACTAAAAGAGGTCTTAAAATGTATATCTATAGTGTCGCAAAAGAACTATTTAATTTCCAAGAACACGAATATACTATATCTATAAATAACAAAGAAATTAATACCAAAGCATACATAGTCAGTATCTTTAATGCTAATCAGTATGGTAATAAACTTAAAATATCATCTAAATCAATTATAAATGATGGTCTACTAGAATTAATTATAATTCAAAAACCTCATATTATATACACTCCTATATTACTGTTTCTAATACTAATAAATAAAGTAGAAAAATCTAGACTAGTAAAAAGTATTAGTGGTCGTAGTTTTAATATTAAAACTAATAGTAATTTATTTCAAATAGATGGAGATTTCAAAAAATACAATCAAGAATATACAATCAAAGTGAAAAACAAATCTCTAAACATTCTTACTCCCTAATAAATCTGTATATAATTGTTCATAAATAGGGTAAATATTTTCAATACTAAAATTCTTAGCATGTTCAAAAGCATTCATTTTAAATTCATCTAGCATATCAGCATCATTCAATAATTTTATAGCTTGATTAGCCATCCCCTCCACATCACCAACGTCACACAAAAACCCGGTCTTATTATGAATATTAATATCTGGCAATCCTCCTATATTCGAAGATATCACAGGAGTTTTAGCTGCCATCGCCTCTAAAGCAGATAAACCAAAACTTTCTGAACTAGATGTTAATAAAAATAAATCTGATATAGACAATAATAATTCAACAGAACGAGCTTTACCCAAAAAAACAACATTTGATAGATTTAAACTTCTAGTCAAATCTTCAACATGCTGTCTTTCTGGTCCATCTCCAACCATTAACATGACAGCATTAATATCCTTTGATGTTTTAGCAAAAACTTTTAAAGTATCATCAACTCTTTTAACCTTTCTGAAATTAGAAACATGTATGATAATTGACTGCTCTGCTTGAGCAAACTTACTCCTATACTTATCTATTTTGTTTTGATCAAAATTAAATAATGAAAAATCTATAAAATTTGAAATAACTTGTATTTCTTTATTTACTTTAAAATGATTAAAAGTATTCTGCATTAAACTTTTAGAAACAGCTGTCAAAACATCAGATTGATTTAATACAAATTCTACCACGGGTTGAATAGAAGGATCTTTCCCTATTAAATTGATATCTGTGCCATGTAAAGTAGTTATAACAGGAAGATAATAGTCATCCTCTTTTAAAATCTGTTTAGCTAAAAAAGCTGATACAGAATGAGGTATAGCATAATGAACATGCAGTAAGTCTAATTTTTCATGTTTAGCAACATCAATAATTTTGCTAGTTAAAGCTAAATCATAAGGTTTGCCTATAAATAATGGATAATCTACAGTGTTCAATTCATGGAAAAAAATATTTTCTGAAAAAACATTTAATCTAAAAGGATAATCATATGAGAAAAAATGAACTTCATGCCCATGATCTGCCAAAGATTTACCTAATTCTGTAGCTACAACACCACTACCACCATATGTCGGAAAACACACTATTCCTATTTTCATAATCTTTTATTTTTCTGCAAAAATTTCATACATAACATCATGTATTTTTGTTCTAATATTCATATCAATTAATTTTTTATTTCTAGAAGTAGGATATGTTCTGTTGGAAAGAAAAACATAGTTCAAATTATATTCTGGATCAATCCACATTAAATTGCCAGTAAATCCAGAATGCCCAAAACTACTAGAAGAAGCATATTTACTACAAGAAGAGCTTTCATTCACTTTTAAAGCTGGTTTATCAAACCCTAAGCCTCTTCTATTATCATCATCCGAAAAATGATATTTATTAAAAAGAGCAAAAATAGTATCATTAATATATACTTGATCTCCATATACCCCCTCTTTTAAATATAATTCTGAAATTTTCAACAAATCATTACTGTTAGAAAATAAACCAGCATGACCTGCAACGCCACCTAACATTGCAGCACCCATATCATGAACATATCCTGATAATGTTTGATTTCTAAAATATCTATCTTTTTCTGAAGGAATAATATTTACTTTTTCAACTTTTTGCAATGGACTATACATTGTATTAGTCATTCCTAATTTAGAAAAAAAATTATTTTCAATAATAATGTCTAAACTTTGATCAAATCTTTCTTCTATTATTGGCTGAAATAAATAATAACCTAAATCACTATATCTATAAACGGGATTTGAATCTATATCTGAATTAATAATATAATTATAAATACTGTCTTTAAAAGTATTCATTAAAAATATATCATTTGCCACCTCTATACTAAAATCTTTAGATTTACTTTTTCTGTAATATGCAGAATTTAATCTTCTGTTTTTAAGTGTATTCTTGTAAAAAGGTATCCAAGATTTTAAACCAGAATTATGAGATAAAATA
>CAXEHY010000050.1:0-4079 GCA_963996865.1 uncultured Flavobacteriales bacterium
GCAAAGTTCCAGATTCTTTTAATTCTTTAATTGACCTTCCCGGTGTAGGAAGGAAAACAGCTAATGTTATTTTGTCTGTTTTATTTAATCAACCTAGAATGCCTGTGGACACCCATGTGTTTCGTGTATCTAGACGTATTGGATTAGCTTCTAATGTGAAAAGTTTTTTAAAAGTAGAAAACCAATTAGTTGCTAATTTGCCTAAAGAAAAAATCACTAAGGCTCATCATTGGTTAATACTTCACGGAAGATATGTTTGTAAGGCGATTAATCCTAACTGCACTTCTTGTGACATGAAAAAAGTATGTAAATTTTATGATTGTTCATAAGTTAATTATAAAAATTTTGAAAAATAGTTTTTAATTTATGTTCTTTACAAAGTATGAAGTTACAGCAAGGGGATAAAGCTCCTTTTTTTAAATTATTTAATCAAAAAGGAGAAGAAATTTCTTTATTAGATTTTGATAACAAAAAATTAATTATCTTTTTTTATCCTAAGGATAATACTCCAGGATGTACTACACAAGCTTGTGATTTAAGAGATAATTATGATTTTTTTGCAAAATTAGGTTATTTTTTATTGGGCGTTAGTTGTGATGATGCAGCTACACATAAAAAATTTATATTAAAGTATGATTTGCCTTTTAATTTATTATGTGATATAGATCAAAAAATGGTCAAAGATTATGGAGTGTGGGGCGTGAAAAAATTCATGGGTAGAGAATATACTGGACTTATTAGAACAACTTTTATTATAAACAACAAAGGTTTAATAGAAGATGTTATTACTAATGTAAAAACAAAAAATCATTCAGAACAAATTTTAAAAATTATAAAAAATGAATAAGAAAGTAGAAGATAAATTAAAGATTTTACAATCAACTATTGATAAATTAGAAAAGCAGCATGGCAAAGGATCAATAATGAAATTAGGAGATAAACCCATAAATAAAGTTTCTTCTACTTCATCTGGATCTATAACTTTAGATTCAGCTTTAGGTATTGGAGGGTATCCTCATGGCAGAGTAATTGAAATTTATGGTCCAGAATCTTCAGGTAAAACTACATTGACATTACATGCTATAGCAGAGTCACAAAAAAATGGAGGTGTAGCGGCTTTTATAGATGCGGAACATGCTTTTGATCCAACGTATGCAAAGAATTTAGGAGTTGACATCAAAAATTTATTAATTTCTCAGCCTGATAATGGAGAACAAGCTCTTGAAATAGCAGATAATTTAATTAGATCTGGAGTTATAGATATTGTTATTATAGATTCAGTTGCGGCTTTAACTCCTAAAAGTGAATTAGATGGAGAAATGGGAGATACTTTAATGGGTGTTCAGGCTCGTTTAATGTCAAAAGCTTTACGTAAATTAACTGGTTCAATTAATAAGACAGGATGCACTTGTTTTTTTATTAATCAATTGAGGCACAAAATAGGAGTTATGTTTGGTAGCCCTGAAACTACAACTGGCGGCAATGCTTTGAAATTTTATTCTTCAGTAAGATTAGATATTAGGAGAATAGGTCAAATTAAAGATGCAGAGGGTGCTATTGGCAATAGAACACGAGTTAAAGTAGCTAAAAATAAATTAGCTCCTCCATTTAAAACAGCTGAATTTGATATTATTTTTGGCAAAGGAATTTCAAAATACGGGGAAATAATAGATTTGGGAGTAGAAAAAGATATTATTAATAAAGCAGGAGCATGGTTTAGTTATGATGGAACTAAATTAGGGCAAGGGAGAGAGGCAGTTAAAGGAGTTTTAAATGATAATCCTGAGTTGTGTGATCAAATAACTAAGAAAATTTTAGAAGTTGTTGTTTAAAAACACATTAATAATTTTTTTCATCCTTTTATTGTTCTCTTTTTGTGTAAACAAGGATGATGATTCTGTCACATCTTTATCTAAATCTATACTTAATGATTCTTTAAATCCTGAATTATATTATAAAAGAGGTTATAATTTTTATAATAACAAGGATTATGATTTTGCTGTTTATGACTTTAGAAATGCTCATAGGCTAGATTCTGTTAATATTCATTATAAATTATATTTAGGTTTATCTTTATATGATTTGTATAAATCTAATAATGATTATAATTGTTTAAACGAGGCTTTACTGTTATTTAATAATATTTTAATAACTAATGACACATTATGTTATACGAGTACTTACGAAACTGGTCGTTTCATTGATTATGACATAATAAAATATACTGTCACGACTTATCGTTGTGAGATTTATATTTTATTATCAGAATATAAAAAAGCACTTGATGATATAAACTTGATGCAGAACATGAATTCTTTAGATTATTATTCTTATTATTTAAGAGGTTTTATATTTGAGAAATTAGATATGTTTAATGAAGCTGTCTATCAATATCATAAATCAATTAGTCTGAATTCAAAATATTTGAATTCTTATGTAAAATTAGGTTTTATGTACCAGAGCTTAAATGATACTATATGTATTGATTATTACAATAGCGCTTTAGAAATAGATTCAACTAATATTAATGTATTATACAATGTAGCAAAGTATTATCAAGATAATATTTTTTTAGAAGGGCAAAAGTATAGTAGTTTTTATTTTGAGAAATCTATATCATATTATAATAAAATATTATATCAAGATAAATTCAATGAAAACGCAAATTATAATTTATCATATTTGTATTATTTTTATTTAAAAGATTATGAAACATCAGCGAATTATGCTTCTGAAGCAATTTATTCAAATAATAATAATCATTTTGCTTATCATATGAGATCTTTATGTTTTAAGAAATTAAATAGGATCGAAGAGTCAAATCGTGATTCTGTGAAATGGGAAGCATTAAGAAATAAATAAATTATTCACATGTGAAATCAAGGATTTCACAATTACTATTAATTAATAAATTATATTTTGGATTAGTGAGGACTTTTATTGAGTAATAATATTGATTACCGTCAATTAAAGTTTTAACTTCGCAATCATGGTATCTCCAATCATTTCCATGTCTAGGTGTTAATATTTGTTTATTTGTTTGTTTAGATGTAATTATAAATCCTTCTTCATTTAAAGATTTAGAAATAATGATATTATTATTTATTTCTATATTTAGAATATTTGAATTTTTAGAATTTGAAAATGAATTTTTGATTACAGATAACACTTTCGATGTTTGTTGTTGCAATGATGTTAAAGATAGATCATCGTATTGAATTCTTCTAAAAATAAAAGCGTTGTTATGACCTATTTCATCAGGCAGGTAATTGACTGCTGCTTGATATTCAATTAATTTATATGAGTATGTAGACAAAAAATTATTTATGTCATTAAATATGTTAAATAGTTGTTTTTTATAATCTAGTGGAATATCTTCACTGATTTGATTATAGATTGATATAGCAATATCAATAGTTATATTTCTTGTTTTTTCTGATCTAAATATTTTTTTAATTAATTCTTCTGCTGATTGATTTTTCCATCTATAATAATATCCAGTATTTGAATAACTATATTTTCTTTTTTCAAATCCAGTGTTAGAAAAATATGAATTATCTATATAACCTTCAGTGTAATATGTTTTACCAGAAGAATTAACATGATCTTTATAGCATGGCTGTAAGTTGTAACAAAAAGTATATAAGTAATTAATGTTATAAATTAAAGATTCCAAACCATAAATAGCATTATTTTTAGCTAATTGATGAAATGCTATTTTCACTAAATCTGTAAATTTCACATCTTCTTCATAATTTCTAATTAATATAGGTGTGCTATATTTAGCTTTATCGAAGTTTATAGGTAATATGTGTTTACTATTAGCTGTATTAATATAATTAGGATGACTCTTGCTGCCTGTATTTAGATATAAAATTTCATCATTTTTTAAGAATATTCTTTTATTATATACTGGATTATTAACTTTAGCGTAAAAATTTTTATTTGATTCTATATAATCATTTAAGGTTATTTTTTGGCAAAAAATTAATGAAGGAAATAAAATAATTGTAATGAATAATATATTATTAATATATTTCATTTATTATTAAGAGTTGACTTTTTTTATTAATTCTTTA
>CAXEHY010000051.1:0-2604 GCA_963996865.1 uncultured Flavobacteriales bacterium
ATGCTGATCTGGTTTCTCAATGGGGTTTAATCAAGAGAGAAACATTTTTTATTTCTTGGATAGTTATATCTTTTTGTATATCTATTTATCTCTTCAAAGATTTTAGTTTTTCAAAATTTCCTAGAAATGTATTTGGAAGCAAGTTTAATTTAAAGACTGTCTTTTCATTATTGTTTTTTCTTTTTGGCATTTATTTAATACCAGGTATTAATTGTAAACCTTTAAAATTAATTAGTGGATTTCCTCCGCCAGATTTTTATAGCTATACATGTAAAGGGCATTGTCCTCATGATTTAAGTTGTTTTCATGACATGGAGGAAGCGAAGAATTATGCTGAAAAAGTAAATAAACCAATAATAATAGATTTTACAGGATGGGCGTGTGTTAATTGTAGAAAAATGGAAGAGAGCGTTTGGGTAGATCCTCTAATATTAAAGTACCTTTCTGAAGATTATGTTTTGGTTTCTTTGTATGTAGATGACAAGAGAGAATTACCGTTAGAAGAACAATACATATCTAAAGTGACAGATAAAAAAATTAAAACTATAGGCAATAAATGGAGTGATTATCAAATAAGTAATTTTAATTCTAATACTCAGCCTCTTTATGTTTTAGTAGATCATGAAATGAACATTTTAAATAAACCTCAAGGTTATAATCCTAGTATTAAAAAGTTTCAATCCTTTTTAGAAGAAGGATTAAATGAGTTTGCTGTAAAATAATATATTTTGAAAAAAACAATTAAAAATAAATTTAATGTTAGTAAAGATGTTTTTTTAAAATTTTTAAATGACAAAAATTATTCTTTAATTCAAAAAACTTCAGACAAGATTATTTCGTCATTAAATAATAATAATAAAATTATTTCTTTTGGTAATGGAGGGTCTATGTGTGATGCTATGCATTTTACACAAGAAATGAATGGTTATTTTTCAAAAAAAAGAAAGCCTTTTAGAGGTCTTTGTGTTTCAGATCCATCATATATAACATGTGTCGCTAATGATACTAAATTTGATTTTGTTTTTTCTAGATTTATTGAGTCTCATGGAGATCAAGGAGATATAGCGTTCGGACTATCAACTTCAGGAAATTCTCAAAATATTATTGAGGCTTTTAAAAAAGCTAAAGAAATTGGCATGTTTGTTATTTCTTTAACGGGGAATAATGGAGGTGAAGCGGCAAAATATAGTGATATAAATATTAATGTAGATTTTACAGGTTCTTCAAGTTTTATTCAAGAAATACATATTAAAATTATACATTCAATTATAGAATGTATAGAAGAGAATTGTTAATTTGCTCCGTGACATTTTTTGTATTTTTTTCCACTTCCACAAGGACAAGGGTCATTACGATTTACTTTTTTTTCTCTTTTTACAGGTGAAATATTTTCTTTTCTTGGGCCTTCTTGATTAGGCATAGTACTATTTTGCGAAAATCCTTCTCTACTTGTTTGTAAGTTTTGAGGCTCTGATATAGATTTTTTTTGTTGTTCTATTTTGCTATTTTCTATTGGCAATTTTGCTTTTAAAAGAAATGATGTTATTTCTTTATTTATCATATTTATCATTGACTTAAACAATTCAAAAGATTCAAATTTGTATATCAAAAGAGGATCTTTTTGTTCATATACAGCGCCTTGCACAGATTGGCGTAAATCATCTAAAGATCTTAAATGTTCTTTCCAGAATTGATCTATGAAAGCTAAAAAAACATTTGTTTCTATATATTTTGTTATATTCAAACCATTAGAATTATAGACATCTTCTAAATTTGCAATAATCTGTATAGTCCTTTTTCCGTCAAATAATGGGACTATAATATTCTTGTACTTTTCTGATTCATTTTCAAATACATTTTTTATTAAAGGAAACACTTGTTTAGATATAATTTCACTTTTTATGTTATAATTGTGTTTTACGTCTTTAATTAAAATATTTATAGATGTTTGAATGTCATTTTTAAGAAAATCTTCTTCTGTGAATTTTACTTGTGTAGCTAAATATCTTATGCAGTCTAATTTTAGATTTTCATAATTACCGCTATTATGATTTGTATTAGTTATATTTTCTGTACTGTCATATAATAAGTTATCTAATTCTATTTCCATCTCTTCACCAAACAAAGCATTTTTTCTTTTTTTATAGATATGTTCTCTTTGAGCATTCATGACATCATCATATTCTAATAATCTTTTTCTTATTCCAAAATTATTTTCTTCTACTTTTCTCTGAGCTCTTTCTATAGATTTAGTTACCATAGAATGCTGTATTACTTCTCCTTCTTTGAGCCCTAATCTATCCATGATTTTAGCTATTCTTTCTGATCCAAATAAACGCATTAAGTTATCTTCTAATGAAACATAAAATTGTGATGATCCTGGATCTCCTTGTCTACCAGCTCTTCCCCTTAATTGTCTATCTACTCTTCTTGAATCGTGTCTCTCTGTGCCGATTATTGCTAAACCTCCAGAATCTTTAACTTCGTCAGATAATTTTATGTCAGTTCCTCTACCGGCCATATTTGTTGCGATAGTTATAGCACTTTTGTGACCTGCTTGTGCTACTATATCTGCTTCTTGTTGATGTCTTTTTGCGTTTAATA
>CAXEHY010000052.1:0-2377 GCA_963996865.1 uncultured Flavobacteriales bacterium
TTTATTCCTTTAGTTATTATATTCATTGTTCCTCCAACTGACGGAATAGCTATTTTAGAAGCGCCTAAACCTCTTTGTACTTGTATGCTTGAAGTTACAGCATCTAGTCCAAACCAATTTGACCAATATACCCATCCGTTTTCCATGTCATTTACAGGAATTCCATCTATCATAACAGCAACATTTCTTTGATTAAACCCTCTTATTGTTATACGAGCATCTCCATCACCTCCTCCCTGTTGCGTAGCATAAACACCAGGAGTAGAATTTAATATCATAGGAATATCTTGTGAGGCTAACTCGTCTTCTATTTTTTTAGCATTTATTGTTGAAAAAGCAACTGGTGTTTTTCTGTCAATTGCTAAATCTGCTACAACTGAAATTTCATCTAAAGTTTTATTTGAAAGATAAAAATTCATTTCATATTTATCTTTTTCTGTTTTTATTTCTTTTATTATAGCTTTATATCCTACGAATGAAACTTCTATTTTGTATTTCGTTTTATTTTCAATCAAAAAAGAATATTCTCCTTTTACATTGGTTGCTGTTATAAATTTATCATTAACAAAAACATTTGCGCCAATGAGAGGAATTTCAGATGATTTGTCATAGACATTTCCAGATAATGTTGTTTGCGCTATAATTAATAAAGGAGAAATAAAAAAAAATAAAGAAAAACAAACACTTTTCATTTTTCTAATCTACAATCATTAATTTATTGAAGTTGTCATTTTTTGTTTTGCTAATAACATGATATGATCCTTTTTTGTAATTTTTTACATTTAAAAAAATTACATTATTGTTAGGAGTTATACGTTGAATTATCTGACCATTAGAATTAATTATTGTTAAATTTTCAATTACATCAGAAGATTGTATAACCATAACATCAGTATTTAAGACAGGATTAGGGTATATTTTAAAGTCATTTTCTGTTTTATGAATTGACGATACAGGAGCACAGTCACATGTATGTGATCCTAAATTTGTCCAATCATTAGCAGATAAAGAGTCCCATTCTAGAGTTACATTAAAAACAACCGATTGTATAGATCCATGTTTTATATTGCTTTTTCTAATAAGAATATTATTTTGCGTCCAAATAGCTCCTCCATTAGCATCTGTAAAACCAGCACTTGCGTCATCTGTCCATCCATAACCTGGATCTTCTCCTATTTTTCCAATACAATCTAATATGTCCCATCCCGCAACACCACTTCTTTCTAAAGTGATCGCGTCATCTCCATTAAAGTAGCAAACTGCCGGATATAAAACATCGTGTAAATCTCCAATCGCATGCAGATTAGGACTTACAGCTGGAGACCACCAAGTACCCATATCTATAGAATCTGTTTGGCCGTTACAAGCTACAATAACATCATAAGGAGCAATAAAACCGCTTAAAGGAAAAGATTCTGTTTCTGTTGGAGATCCATTTCCATATCTTTTTACAGCATAATTTTGTAAATATATTGTGTCGTTAGTAGGATTGTATATTTCAAATCCCTTATCGTTGCCCCAACCTTCTAGATATTCTGAAAAAAATAAATCTGAACAGTCTTGAAAGATTATTTGAGAAAACGTATATATTGGAAAAAGTATTGCGATTAAGATTATTCTTATTTTCATAATTATATAGCTTTGTTTTAAAACAAATATATATAAATTACATTTATATAAGTATAAAAAAGAAACAACTAATTACTAAATTTACATATTAATTAATTTTTATTTTGAATAAAATAAATTCTTTTCAGGAATATTTAAATGCATACGAAGATAGTATTTCTAATCCTGAATCTTTTTGGGATAATCAAGCAAAAGATTTTTCCTGGTATAAAAGACATGATGAGGTCTTGTCATGGGATTTTAAGAATTATAAAGTAAATTGGTTTTCTGGCGGAAAATTAAATATTACTGAAAATTGTTTAGAGAGACACCTGAGATTAAAAGGCGATCATGCCGCTATAATTTGGGAGCCTAATGATGCCAAAGACGAATCAAAAATTATTTCTTACAATCAATTGTTTTCTAAAGTCTGTGAGTTTTCTAATATTTTATTAAACAATAATGTAAAAAAAGGAGACAGGGTTTGTTTGTATATGCCAATGATACCTGAATTAGTTTTTTTTGTGTTAGCTTGCGCCAGAATAGGAGCTATTCATTCTGTTGTTTTTGCTGGATTTTCTGCTAAGTCTTTGTCTGAAAGAATAAATGATAGTGAATGTAAAATTGTCATTACTTCAGATTTTAGTTATAGAGGCAATAAGGTTATTAATTTAAAAAGTATTGTTGACAAAGCAATTGAAACATCTTCTTGTGTCGAAAAAGTTATAATTGTAAAAACTGGATTAGATAATATAAAAATAAATAAAAA
>CAXEHY010000053.1:0-10068 GCA_963996865.1 uncultured Flavobacteriales bacterium
AACTTCAATAATGCAAGAAATAGAAAAAAATGGATAAAAAAATAAAAATTTTGGCAAATGATGGTATTCATGAAACCGGAAAAAAAATATTATTAGAAAATAATTTTTTAATCTATGACAAAAAAATACCTCAAGAACAACTAGTTGATTATATCAATAACGAAAATATAGTAGGATTGGTTGTTAGAAGCGCTACAAAAGTCAGAGAAGACATAATAAATAATTCAAATAATTTAAAAATTATAGGAAGAGCTGGCGTCGGTTTAGATAATATTGATTTAAAATCTGCAAAAGAAAAAAATATTCATGTTTTTAATACACCTAATTCTTCTTCCCAATCTGTAGCTGAACTAGTTTTTGCTCATATTTTCAATACCAGTAGAATGTTACATCAATCTAACAGGGAAATGCCTTTACAAGGTGAAAAAGATTTTAAAAAATTGAAAAAAAAATACTCTCAAGGAATTGAAATAAAAAATAAAAAATTAGGAATTATTGGATTTGGGAGAATTGGTCAATTAGTAGCTAAAACAGGAATAGGATTAGGAATGGAGATATTAGCTTTTGACAAATACAATAATGAGACAAATATTAAATTAGATTTTTTCAATCAACAATCAATAAACTTTAATATAAAAACTACAGATATAACAACATTATTAAAAGAATCTGACTTTATATCTGTTCATACTCCAAAATTAGAAAAACCTATTTTAGGCAAAAAAGAATTTGAAATTATGAAAAATGGAGCTATAATTATAAATACTTCTAGAGGAGGAGTTGTAGATGAAGATGAATTATTAAACTATATATCAAACAAAAAAATATCTTATGCGGGCTTAGACGTTTTTGTTAATGAACCTATTCCAAGTAAAAAAATACTAATAAATGAAAATATCTCTATTTCACCCCATATAGGAGCTTCTACAAAAGAAGCACAAGAGAGAATAGGAATAGAAATAGCTCAAAATATCATCAAATTTTTTAAATAAATGGCAATAATACATCCATTTAAAGGGATAAGGTCAGCAAGTGATAAAGTCCATTTATTTGTATCTAGATCTTTAGGTACATATAATAATGATAATATAAAACAGAAATTAAATACTAATCCATATAGTTTTATACATATCATCAAACCTATGTTTGACAAAAGAAAATTGAAAACAAATCAATTCTCAGACATAAATGATAAAATAAGTCAATTTTTAGAAGAAAAAATAATTCAACAAGACACAAACGAATCTTTTTATTTATATGAACAAAATAAAGGCAAAACATCATTTACAGGACTAATCAGCCTGATGCCTACAGCTGAAATAAAAAAAAATAATATTTTATTACATGAAAAAATTATAACAAAACGATTAAATGTGTTCTCAAAATATTTAAAAAAAGTTAAAATAAACGCCGAACCTATATTATTAGCCTATAACAAAAACAATAAAATCAATAATTTATATCATAATATTAAAAAAAGCAGACCTGTGTATAATTTTACTACTACAGATAGAATAAATCACAAATTATGGATAATAAATAATAAAAAGCATCTAACTAGATTAACAAAATATTTTAATAAAATTGACAAATTATATCTAGCAGACGGACATCACAGACTAAATTCTTCAATAAAAGTTAATTCTAAATATTTTATGTCATGTTTAATTCAAGAAGACCATCTTAAAATATACAGTTTCAACAGGATCTTAAAAATTCCCTATACAATTAACATAAACAAGAAAATAAAAGAACTATCATCTAAATATGAAATATCTATAAAAAAAACCGATTACAGGTTAAAAAACAAAAATGAAATAGGTATATATTATAACAACAAATATTACTTATTGAAGTATAATTCAGATATATTGAATGTTAAAATTATATCTAAAATACTTCCAATATTTAACAAAAAATACTCAGATAATTTAAAATATATAAGCAGCCATACTTCTCAAAAAATAATTTTACAAGAATCTAAAAAAAATGAAATTATCTTTTTTATAAAACCTATTAAATTTAAAAACATAAAAGAGATTGCAGAAGAACATAAACATCTACCCCCTAAAAGCACTTATATACTTCCTAAATTAAGAAGCGGTTTAGTAATCTATAAATTCAAATGAAAAATAATTTTCTAAATATTAAAAAAGATATAAAAGGCAAGGCAAATATAGTAGTTGTCTCAAAAAATCAAACAGTTGAAAATATAACAAAAATATATGATTTAGGACAAAGAGATTTTGGTGAAAATAAAGTCCAAGAATTTTTAACAAAAAAGGACAAATTACCAAAAGATATAAAATGGCATTTTATAGGTCATTTACAAACAAATAAAGTAAAAAAAATAATCACTCATGTACATTGTATACATAGTATAGATTCTTTAAAACTGATAAAAGAAATCAATAAACAAGCCCTTAAAAATAATATTAAAACATCATGTTTAGTACAAATACATATTGCAGAAGAAATTAATAAGTTTGGCTTTAATTATAATGAATTTTTAGAATTAGTATTATCTAATAAAATAAAAGACTTTCATAACATCTCTTTTGAAGGTTTAATGGGTATGGCCACAAATACAAATGAAACAAAAAAAATAGAGAAAGAATTTAAGTTATTGAAATCATATTATGAAAACCTCAAAAAACACATAATAGAATTTAAATTTTTATCTATAGGGATGTCTAATGATTATAAAACAGCCATACAAGAAGGAAGCAACCTATTAAGATTAGGAAGCGTTATATTCAAATAAAGTATGAAATTCTTTAAATTATGATTAATTTCTGAGGGGTAATATATGTTTTATTAGTTAAAAAATATTTTCTATATTCCCTAAAACCCTATTATTAATATCAGAAATATCTGATTTCTCAAATTGATTACCAGTTATTTTCTCATATAATTCAATATATCTATCTGAAACCCGCTGAACAAAGTCATCTGGCAAATCTGGCATAATCTGACCATCTTTTCCTTGAAAACCGTTTTCCATCAACCACTCTCTAACAAATTCTTTTGATAATTGTTTTTGCTTCTCTCCCCTACTCTGTCTTTCTTCATATCCATCTAAATAAAAATATCTTGAAGAGTCAGGAGTATGAATTTCATCAATTAAAACAATGTCACCATTAGAATTTTTGCCAAATTCATATTTAGTATCTACAAGTATTAAACCCCTGTCTTTTGCTATTTCTGTGCCTCTCTGAAACAATAATCTAGTATAATGTTCTAATTTAGAATAATCTTCTTCAGAAACTAAACCTGAATCAATAATTTCTTTCCTGGGTATATCTTCATCATGACCAACATCACTTTTTGTAGTTGGTGTTATTATCGGTGCTGGAAACTTATCATGTTCATTCATGTTTTCAGGCATAGTCTCTCCACATATAATCCTTTTGCCAGATTTATACTCTCTCCAAGCGTGACCTGTTAAATAACCCCTAATAACCATCTCTACTTTAAAAGGATCACAATAATGACCATACATAACTACAGGGTCAGGACAAGAAATCATCCAATTAGGCACTATATCTTCTGTTTGTTTAAAAGAATTTTCAGCTATTTGACTTAAAACCTGTCCTTTATAGGGTATACCTTGATTTAAAACACAATCAAAAGCAGATATTCTATCAGTTACTACCATTATCATTAAATCTTCCTTTATAGAGTATACGTCTCTAACTTTACCTTTATAAAAATTGCTTTGATCTTTTAAATTAAAATTGGTGCCATTTAATGTATTCATATTATTATAATTTATTAATTATTTTGGAAACTAATTTATGCCTAACGTTATCGCGTTCATCTAAATGAACCATGTTAATGCCGTCAATATCTTTAAGAGCGCTTAATGTATTAATTAAAGCTGAATCTTTATGATTTTTTAAATCTATTTGAGTGATATCTCCATTTACAATAAATTTAGAGCCTACTCCCATCCTAGTCAAAAACATCTTCATTTGAGATTTAGTTACATTTTGACCTTCATCTAAAATAACAAACGCATTATTTAATGTTCTGCCTCGCATATACCCTAAAGGTAATATTTCAATAATATTCTCATTAAGATATCTTATTAATTTATCTTTAGTTAAAAGTTGACGTAAACCATCATATAATGGCTGTAAATAAGGGTCTAATTTTTCTTTTAAATCTCCAGGTAAAAACCCCAGAGTCTCCCCAGCCTCAACAGCTGGACGAGATAAAATAATTTTTTTCACAAACTTATTTTTTAATAATCTAAGAGCCATAACTATTGATATAAAAGTTTTACCTGTACCCGCTGGCCCCACAATAAAGGATAAATCATGATCTAAAATAGAATGAACAATAGCGCTTTGATTTTTAGATTTAGCTTTTATAGGAGACCCTCGTTTATCAGAAAAAATCTGCTCATCAGAATATACATTATCACATATAGCAACTACATCATCTTGAGAAATAACATCATTTTTTTTTAATTCACTCAACATTTTCAACACTATATCTCCAAATATATCAATTTTCAAAGTTTCTGAATTATATATCAAATCATTTTTTCTCAATCTAATTTCATATTGAGGAAATTTATCTTTTAAAATATTTAAATATAAATTATTTGGACCACAGAAATCTAATAAACCAACATCTTCAAGCTTTATAATATTACTTATCATTTATTAACATAATTATAGTGAATAATATATTAAAAATGAAACAATATCTAAAATAGATATGATTACTTTAGTATATGTCTATTATTACGCTTACTACTGATTTAGGTTTTGTTGACCAATATGTCGCACAAATAAAAGCAAAAATCATAACACAAATCCCTGACATTAAGATAATTGATATAAGTCATGAAATTAAAAAACACAACATACAACATGCATCTTACGTGCTTAAAAATTGCTATAATGATTTTCCTCAAAAAACAATACATATTATAGGGGTTAACAGTGGTGAAAATGCAAATAAAATAATAGCTGTTTCCGCTGACAATCACTATTTTATCAGCTTTGATAATGGCATTTTCGCATTATTATTAGATAAAATACCAGATGAAATAGTTAAAATTAAAATTCCATCTGAAACAAATTATAAAAACTTCCCTGAAAAAGATGTATTTATAAACGCCGCATGCCACATAGCTCGTGGAGGTAAATTAGAAATAATAGGAGAAAAAATAGATGATTTTGAAATGAAAAAAACAAATATACAAGTAGCGTTTGAAAAAGACGTTATTAGAGGGACTGTTATACATATTGATTCATATGGCAATGCTATAACAAACATAGACTTAAATACATTTAACACTATTGGAAAACAAAGATCTTTCTCAATATATATTGGCCACAATACAGAAATAAATAAAATTAATTCTGGATATAATGATGTAGAAAAAGGTGAGATTTTAGCATTTTTCATGCAAAATAATCTATTGCAGATATCTCAAAATCAAGGATCAGCAGAAGATTTAATAGTAAGATTAGGGGATATGATAAGAATAGATTTTATGAAAACAACATGAAAAATTTAATTAAAAAAGAATTGTACTTTGCCCTTTCATCTTATTCAATATATATTGTAGTAATATTATTTTTATTATGCAACAGCCTACTAATCTGGGTGTTTAATAACGATTCAAATATTCTAAACAATAATCTGGCATCTCTAGAATCTTTTTTTAATATATCTCCTCTAATATTAATGATATTTATTCCGGCAATTACAATGAATTTATTTAATTCTGAAACTGAAAGCGGAAACATAGAAGTACTATTAACCAAACCATTGTCACACAGTCTAATAATAATATCTAAATATTTATCATCTATAATAATATCATTATTCATGATAACACCCACAATAGTATATGTTGTAATACTAAACAATATATCTGCAAATAATATTGATTTAGCAGAAATTATAAGCTCTTATGTGGGATTATTTTTTATTTTAATATCTTTTAATTCTATTGGGGTGCTAGTTTCTGTTATAAGTAAATCTCAAATAACATCATTATTTACAGCTATACTACTATGCTGGTTATTTTATTTTGGAATTGATCTAATCATAGAAAATATTAATTCTCAAGAAGCTAATTTAATACTATCCTTTTTTTCTATAAAAACACATTATATGTCATTAAAAAATGGAATAATATTTCTATCTGATATTATATATTTCGTAAGTTTCTCTTTTACATTTATTATAATAACTATAAAATTTTTAACATTATATGAGAAAAATTAAAATATTTTATATTTTAATAATATTCATTGCAATTAATATTATAAGTTCAAAAGTATATTACTCTATTGATTTAACTGATAATAAAAGAAATACATTAAACGCTTCGTCAAAAAAAATCCTAAATACAATTGATGATGATATATATTTTAAAATATTCCTAAAAGGAAATTTGAATAATAATTTCAGCCAAATGAGCAAGAATCTTGAAAGAATCTTAATAAACATGAAGAATTATAATAAAAATATAAAATTCATATTTATTAATCCAATGTCAAAGAAAACTAGCTTGTCAGAAATAGAAAGAAACAATCTAATGATAATTGAATCAAAAAAAATAAAAAAAAATAAAAATACAAAAGGCGTCGAAAAGACTAGTTATGAAAAACAAATTATTGTGCCAGGATGTATTATGTATTACAAAAATAAAGCTTCCACAATAAATTTTATTAATACAGATATAATAAACAAAATAAGTATAGAACAAGCTATAAATGAATTAGAATATAAAATAATAAAAACAATAAAAAAATCATCAAATAATCAAAAATCAAAAATTGCATTTATACAAGGGCATAAAGAAGTAAAAAAAGATAAAATGACTGTTTTTCACGAATTTATAAGTAAAGATTACGAGGTAGAATATTTTAATATACAAAAATACACTGATCCGAATTCTATAAAAAAACAACTTAATAAGTTGAAAAAATACAAAGCTGTAATAATCACAAAACCACTAACTCCTTTCACAACATTAGATAATTTCTTAATTGATCAATACATTATGAATGGAGGTAAAACAATATGGATGATAGACGGCACCAATGACGGACTAGATTTAAATCAAAAAAATAAATTAACAACATACAAGAAGTTAAATGTCAATTTAAATGATATATTAATAAATTATGGAGCTAAAATAAATAACGATTTAATACTTGATTCAATATGTGACATAATTCATATAGGTGAAAAAGGAGAGAAAAAAATCCAATGGCCATATTTTCCGATCATAATACCTAAAAACAATAATACACTAAACAGAAGTAATAAATTCATAAAAACAAAATTTATTAGTAGTATAGATATAAAAAATACAAATAATAATAAAAAAATTATATTAAGTTCTTCAAATTCTTCATATAAAATTAACGCCCCAAATTCTTTTTTTATAGAAAATTATAAATTTCAAAAAAATAACATAACATGCGGCATTTTAATAGAAGGAGAATTTCAATCTTTCTTTAAAAATTATGAAAAATCTAATACTGCTGAAAATTTTAAAAAAATAAATAAAATAGAAGATAATAAAATGATTATAATATCTGATGGAGATATTATAATTGACAATTATAAAATAAATTCCCAATCTGGAGAAATCATGAAACAATTAAATGCAGGCAATAAAGAATTTATGGCAAACTGTATAAATTATGTATGTGATGATTTTAATTTAATAGAATTAAAAAATAAAAATTTTAAATTAAATTATTTAAATAATAAAAAAATCATCAATAAAAAGAAAATACAAATAACCGCAACTATAATTCCTATAATAATTATCCTTATAATAGGATATATGTTTAATTTTATAAGAAAAAACAAAAACGCATAACATAAATATTTTGTCTAAAAAATCCACATATTTATTCTTTAAGTCTGTAATAATAATAATAATATTAATAATAATAATTTTATTTAAATTTAACATATTCGAAAAAGAAGAAACTTTTAAAATTAAGTATCCAGAAAAAATTGATAAAATATTTGTCTCTGATATGTATGGCAATAATATAATCTTAAAAAAAGAAACAAATCAATGGACTGTAAACAATTTATATAATGTAAGAGAAGATGTGATAAAAAGAATATGTGCAGATATAAAAAAAATAGAAATAAAACATCCTGTTTCAAAAAAAGCTCTACCTACAGTAACAAAAGAAATGTCAAGTACAGCTGTTAAATTTACTTTTTATTATGGCAACAAAATATTAAAAAGCTTCTACGTCGGAGGACCTACTATTGATTATTTAGGCACATATATGAAAAATGAGAAATCAAAACATATTTACGTAACTCATATCCCCGAACATAACGGATACTTAACTCCTAGATTTAATATATCATTAAATCAAGTTCATTTAAATGAATGGAGAAGCAGGAAAATTATAAATGCACAAAAAGAACAAATAGAATATTGCATGATTGATTCTATCATTTTTAATGACAAAAAACTATTTAAAATTATAACTGAAATAGAATGTGAAGCTTTTATAACAAATAAATATGAAAAGGATTTTATTGAAATATTAAAAAACACCAAGCCAGAAAAAAAAATATACATAAAATATAAAAACCATATACAAAAAGAAACAAAAATTGAATTATACAAAAGATATATAACTAATAAAAGTGATGAAAAAATACTCGACCAGGAAAGAATGCTAGGTATAATAGATGATGATATATTTATTATGCAAAAATATAATCTAAAAAAAATATTAAAAGAAAGTAATTTATAAATACAAATATTTATTATATTTAATCAGTTATGAAATTTACATCTAACAGTAATGAATTACTTAAACAAATTCAATCTATAAGCGGGATTTTAAATTCAAATAACGCCTTACCTATACTAGACAATTTTTTATTTGAAATTAAAAAAGAAAATTTAACTATTTCAGCATCTGATTTAGCCTCAAGTATGTCAGTGGTTATTGATAAAAATTACACATGTAACGAAGAAGGAAATATAGCAATTCCGGCAAAATTATTATTAGATATATTAAAAACCTTCTCTAATCAAATCTTAACATTTATTATAAATAATGATAATTTTTCAATTGAAATATCATCAGAAAATGGAAATTATAATTTAGCGGGAGAAAACGCAGAAGATTTTCCAAAAGTTACTGAATTATCAGAGGAGAATGAAATATCTATGCCCTCTGAAGATTTACTAAAAGCGATCAATTACACTACTTTCTGTACTAGTGCAGATGAATCTATTAGACCTGTTATGTCAGGAGTTTTTATGGAAATAGAAAATGAAAAAATATCTTTTGTTGCTACAGATGCTCACAAGTTAACAAAATACACATACTACAAGAAGGACATTAACTTTGTAAACTCATTTATCATACCAAAAAAACCTTTACAAGTCATTAAGCATATAATTGATGATTCATTAAACTTAAAAATCAACTTTAATGAGTCAAATATTTTTTTCTCATTTGCTAATTTTAAAATTTCCTGCAGATTAATTGAAGGTAAATATCCTGACTATAATGCTGTTATTCCAACTGAAAACCCTTATAAATTACAACTAGATAAAAGTTTATTTTTAAATTCATTAAAAAGAGTTTCTTTATTTTCAAATAAAAGCTCGAATGCTATAAAATTAAAAATAGCAGGATCAGAAATTATAATCAGTTCAGAAGATTTAGATTTTTCAAACAAAGCAGAAGAAAGATTAGAATGCAAATATGAAGGTGACAATATAGAAATAGGTTTTAATAGCAAGTTTTTAATAGAATTATTAAATCACCTTGATGAAAATGAAATAGAAATAAAATTAGACACTCCTAATTCAGCTTGTATTATAACAAGAGTCAACGAAGTTGAGAAAGACACAATCTTAATGCTGATAATGCCTATAATGTTAAATAATTAATTTAAATTTGTCAAATATGAAAAACATAACTATAATATTTTTATTATTAACTATAACATTCCCATCAGATCTTTTTAGTCAAAAAATGAGACAGGGCAAAATTTTTATTGGTACAAATTCCTTGAATTTTATATCAAAACTCA
>CAXEHY010000054.1:0-12888 GCA_963996865.1 uncultured Flavobacteriales bacterium
ATTAAATAAAATAGATTTTGTTTTATTAGATTCTGCATTATTGACAGAAAACTCCGAGAAAATATTAAAAAAAATATGTGATTTAATAGGTTTGTCTTATTGTGACTCCATGTTGTCTTGGGAAAAAGGTCCTAAGAGGTATGACGGTGTATGGTCTAAATATTGGTATAATAGCCTTCATGACACAACAGGTTTTATTAGAAAAGACAAGGATGCTGTTTTAAAGCTTAATAAAAAAAACACTATACTTGCTGAAAAATGCATGTTTTATTATGATTCTTTATTAAAATATTCTATCAATTAATTAGTATGCAGAAATTTAATCCTAAAAATAAAAATATTTTCATTTTAATAAATGATGATATTATGAAGAGAGAAGATGCTAAAGTTTCTGTTTTTGATAGTTCGGTCCAGGGAGGAGATGCTGTATGGGAAGGGTTAAGATTGTATGACGGTGGTATATTTCTATTAGAAAAACACTTAGATCGGCTTATTAATTCTGCTGAGTTATTAGATTTTAAAAATATACCTTCTAAAAGTGAATTAAGAAATTCTATTAAAAACATTTTAGAATATAATAACATGTATGATGGGGTTCATATCAGATTAACTCTTACTAGAGGCGTAAAGTATACTTCAGGTATGGATCCTGAGATAAATTCAGGCAAACCTACTTTAATTATTTTACCAGAGTGGAAGAATCCTGTTTATCCTGTCAATGGCATTAAATTAATTGTCTCAAAAATAAGAAGAAATTCTCCTTTGAGTCTGCCTTCTTTAATACATCATAATAATTTGTTAAATAATATTTTGGCTAAAATAGAGTCTAACAAAAAGAATGCTGATGATGCTGTAATGTTAGATTATGAAGATTTTGTTTCAGAAACAAATGCTACTAATATTTTTGTCATTAAAAATAATATTGTATTTACTCCTTACACTTCTTATTGTCTTCCTGGTATTACAAGAAGTCATGTTATAGATATTTGTAATAATAATGATATAATTATTAAAGAAAAAAACATTACTGTTGAAGATTTGATCTCAGCTGATGAAGTTTTTGTTACAGGGACAATGGGTGAATTAACTATAGTTACCAAAATAGATGAAATTAACTTGAAGAATAAAAACCAAATAAGTGTTTTTCATGATATTAATATTTTGTTTAAAAAAAGTATATCTGAATTTTCAGAAAATATCCTTTAGTTTATATTATTTCTATAGATTTTTATTACCTTTAATGCTGAAGTTTTATAACTGTTGTAAGTGATAAAAAAAGTACTATTTTTTTTGATATTTTTTAATGTCTTCAATTTGTATTCTCAAGAAAGGGATATAAGTGTAGAAAAGTTAAGTTATTATTATAATAATAATTTAATAGGGGTAGATTTATACAATAATGTTTTACGGTCTTTAGACACAAACAATATAGGCCCTCATACAATAATTTATAATGTTGATTCTGTTTCTTGTCATGGTTTTTGTGATGGTGTAATTACATTTGACATAAATGGTCCTAGTTCTCCTTATAATCTTGAGTTTAACAGTGATACTATACTCCAGGTAGATAGTGTTGCGGTGTTTAATGATCTTTGTGCTGGTTCTTATTCTGTTTTAATCACAGATTCTTTAGGGGGTTTTATTGATTTTTATATTATTCACGTAGAGGAGCCTGCAAATTTAATAATACTTTCAGATTCCACTAATGTAACATGTTATGGTTATGATGATGCGTCTATAGAAATAACTCCTTTTGGAGATGGTCCTTTTGACTTGTCTCTTTATAATGATTTACAATTAACACTAGATTCTTTGTTGAATTTTTCAGGAACACATACTTTTGATAGTTTGTCTCCTGGATTATATTATTTAGAGACTTATGATATTCATAATTGTGTTATAATTGATTCTTTTGTTGTAACCGAGCCTCCTCCGATATCTGCTTCATTGTCTTCTTCTGATGTAAGTTGCACGTATCTTTGTGACGGTGAAGCTGCAATAGATTCTGTTTTTGGAGCTTATTCTCCTTTTAATTTTATTTGGTCTAATAATCAAAATGACACACTCCAGTTCGGAGGTAACGATATTTTGGACAGCTTATGTTATGGGGAAGATTACCAGGTGATTGCAATTGACTCAATAGGATGTATGGATACTGTTGTTTTTAATATAAATCAACCTGATACGTTAAATATAGAGATTAATTCTATTGTAGAAGCGTGTTATAATGTTTGTGATGGTGAAATTCAAGCTAGCGCTACTGGCGGTACAGGTAGTTTGTATTATTTTTTCCTAGATAATAGTTTTAATGTCCTTGATTCTGCTTTATCGCCTATAGCTCCTTATACGGTTGAAGATCTTTGTCCTTTAGATTCTAGTTATTTTATAATAGTTCAAGATAATAATGGATGTACTGATACAATTGGCGCGATTGTAAATGAAATGGATTCTTTTAATTTAAATTTAAATGTAGTTAATGAGACATGTTTCGGCGACTGTGATGGTGAAGTTCATGTTAATGTAATGAACCCTAACTTTCCTCCTGTCAGCTTTTTATGGAGTAATGGTGTTACAGATTCTTCTATAATTGATTTATGTCAAGATTCTTTTATTTTGGTTATTCATGATCAAATGGGGTGTTATGATACTCTTGAAACTTTTGTTAGTGGTCCGCAAAGTCCAGTTGCGATTTCTTTAACAACTGATTCTGTATCTTGTTTTGGTTTTTGTGATGGAGCTGCTAATGACACTGTTACTGGAGGTACTCCACCTTATTCTTATGATTGGGGAAGTTTTGACCCTAATTTATTATGTGCTGGTAATTATTCTTTAACGGTTACTGATAGTGTGGGGTGTCAAGATTCAACAGTTTTTAATATAGAAGAGCCAGATGAAATAATTTTAAATTTATCAGATACAATTGGTTGTTATAATAATATAGATTTAATCTTAGAAGATTCAACTTTTGTATCTTATTTGTGGAATACGGGGGATACAACTTTCTTTATAAATGTTTCTCAAGATAATCTTTATCATGTAACTGTAGTTGATTCTGATGGCTGTGTTCAGTCAGACAGTTCCGTAGTTAATATTTTAGATATTGAAATAAACCCTAATGATACTATTGTTTGTTTTGGTGCTGATGTAAGTATGAATACTATTATAACAAATGGAGGAGTTACAAATACTTATTTATGGTCAAATGGTTTATCCTCTAATAATGCTTTATATACTTTTGTTTCTGGAGGTAATTTTACGGTATGGGTTGAAGTTAATGATGGATTTAATATATGTTATGATACTACAACGGTACGCGTTAATGATCCTTTTTGGACTGGCGAATTTAACGATGTATCTTGTTTTGGATTTAATGATGGTTCAGCTACAAGTACAGCTGCAGGAAGTTTTTCTCCTCCTTATTCTTATGACTGGGGCGTGTTTAATCCTGATTCATTGTCACCTGGAAATTATTATGTAATAGTTACAGACAATATAGGGTGTATTGATAGCGCTAATTTTACTATTATAGAGCCACCTCAGTTGAATTCTGTTATTACCGCAACACATGTAGATTGTTATGGTAATAGTACAGGTACAGCTTCTGTAGATATTACAGGTGGTGTTTCTCCATATATTGAAGATTGGGGACAGATGGATCCTAATGCTTTATCGGTGGGTATATTTTTTGTTGATATAATTGATGATAATGGATGTATTTTAACTGATAGCATAAATATTAATGAACCTACTTTGTTAGAATTAATTAATTTAACACATACAGATAGTCTTAATTGCTACGGCTTAAGCGATGGTTTTGCTTCTGTAGATGCGACCGGGGGGACGTCTCCTTATATTTTTGATTGGAACGGAGAAGATCCTAATAATTTAACAGCTGGAAGTTATAATGTTTATGTTACAGATGATAATGGTTGTACAGAATCTGCTAGTTTTAATATTATGGAACCTCTTGAAATTCAAATCAATTATAATATCTCTATGCCATTGTGTTATGGCGGTAGTGATGGTAATATTCAAATAGATGTATTAAATGCTGTTGGTAATATTAATTATTTATGGAATACAGGAGCTAATGGTCAAAATATTTTTAATATAAATTCAGGAATTTATCATGTTGCTGTCAATGATGAAAATGGATGTTATCGTTACAGTGGAGATATAGAAGTTACTCAACCTGATCCTCTTGATTTAAATTTTGATATTTTTGACGCTTCTTGTTTGTATTCTGATGATGGACAAATATCTTTAAATGTTATAGGAGGAACTGCTCCTTATTCTTTTTTATGGGATAATTCAGAAACTACAGATAATATATTTAACCTTGAAGTAGGCAGTTATGATGTTTTAGTTACTGATTATAATGATTGTGAGATTAATGGCTCAGCATTTGTTAATTACCTTGATTTAAGTGATTGCGATAAAATACCTACTATTTTTACTCCAAATAATGATTCTCAATATGATTCTTGGGATATTGGATTTTTATCTCTTTTTCCAGGATGTAATGTAAAAATATTTAACAGATGGGGACAGTTGTTATTTGAATCTGATGGATATACTGAGCCTTGGGACGGGAAGTATAAGGGGAATGATTTACCTATAGCTGATTATTATTATATAATAGATTTAAGAAATGGAACTGAAGCGTTAACAGGAACAATTACAATTATTAGATAATGAATATAAAGACTATTATAATATTATTTTTATGTGTTTTGAATTTTAATTTATATTCTCAACAACTACCTATATATTCTCAGTATAATTATAATGAATTCTCTATTAATCCCGCAATAGCTGGAACTAAAGATTTTAGTCCTTTGTTTATGACTTTTAGAAATCAGTGGGCTGGGTTTTTAGATAACGGAGGTGGACCTAAAACACAAATATTGAGTTATCATACAGAACCTATTAATAGATTAGGTATTGGGGGTACTCTTTTTAATGATAAAACAGGAGGAGCTATTAGTTTTTATGGTTTTCAATTAGGCCCTTCTTATCATCTTAATTTTAAAGGAGGTCTTTTGTCATTAGGTTTGTCTGGTAATTTTTACATGTATCAATTTGACAAAAATGGTTTAAGTATTGATGATCCTGTTTATTCTTCTGCTTCTTCAAGTTCAAAGATGGCTCCTTCAGCTAGTACAGGTATTTTTTATGAAAAAAATAATTATTTTGGAGGATTATCTATTGTTAATATTATTGAATCAAATTTAGAATTTACTGGAACAGAAAATAGTAGCTTAGATAAGCATATATTTTTACATTTAGGCACTAATTATACAGTTTTCAAGCCAAATGATACAGAAATTTCAGTTTTACTAAAAAAAATATCATCAACTAACATTCAATTTGACTTGAATAGTAAAATTAATTTAGGTGATTATTTTTGGACGGGTATTTCATATAGACAGAAAGAATCAGCCTCTATATTATTTGGTGTTGAGTATAAAGAATTAATGATTGGCTATACTTATGATTATCTTTTTTCTGATATTTCTTCTTATAGTATTGGGTCACATGAATTTTTTGTAGGTTATAGATTTGGTAAAGGAGAAAAAAAATACGCAATAAAAGGATGTATGGATTCTACAGCTATTAATTATAATCGTTTGGCCACTATAAATGATACTTCTTTTTGTAAATATGAAGATCTTTGTCCAGATAAAGATGGTGATGGGTGTTGTGATGAGGTTGATGAGTGTCCTGACGAAGCTGGGCCAGGGGAGAAGGGTAATGTGAAAGATTGCTGTCCTATTAAAGATACTGATGGAGATGGATGTGAAGACTGGGAAGATCCTTGTCCTGAAAAACCAGGCCCATCTTCTAATAATTGTTGTCCAGTGGATATTGAGGTTATTGAAGTGTTTAAACCTAGAACAAGTAAAATAGATAGCATAGCAGAACCTCAGCCTGTTAAAGTGAAAATAATAAAAGGTAAAGAAGAGGATGTGAAATTAGCTATTGTGACATTGCAAAGAATTCAGTTTGAATTAGATCAGTCTGTTATTTTGCCAAAGTTCACAAATCATTTAATGGAGATTGTTGATTTCTTGAAATTAAATGAAGATATTAATATAACAATACACGGTCATACATGTTATTTAGGTTCAAATAAATACAACGATAGGCTTTCGTTAGATAGAGCTCAAGCTGTAAAACAGTTTTTATTAGATAATGAAATTCAAATTCACAGAATTACAACAAAAAATCATGGAGAAGAGGAACCTGTGTTTGATAATAAGGAACTTGAAGGGCAAGTTTTAAATAGAAGGGTGGAGTTAGAATTGAATTTTAAATAATTATTTATTTTTCTTATTTTTTACAAATTTAAATTCAAGTTGATTTTTCTTGTTATTTAAACATATATTTATGGTGTCTCCTTTTTTTAATTCTGAAGTTACTATTTTTTCAGCAAGAGGATCTTCTATATATTTTTGAATAGCTCTTTTTAAAGGTCTTGCTCCATATTTATCATCATATCCTTTGTCGCATATGTATTTTTTAGCTTTATCGTCAATGTTAATTGTGTATCCTAGATAATTGATTCTTTTATAGAAATTTAATAATTCTATATCAATAATCTTATATATGTCTTCTATTGTTAATTTATTAAAAATAACAATATCATCTATTCTATTTAGGAATTCTGGACGAAATGCTTTTTTTAGTGATTTATCAATTATGTCGTCAATTCTTTTTTGATTGTCTGTTTTATTTGAAGTAGAAAAACCAACAGCCGTACCAAATTGATTTAATTCTTTTGTGCCTATATTTGAAGTCATTATAATAACAGTATTTTTAAAATCAATTTTTCTTCCTAAACTATCTGTCATATGACCATCATCAAGAGCTTGTAATAATAAATTAAATACATCTGGATGTGCTTTTTCAATTTCATCAAGTAAAACAATACTATAAGGTTTTCTTCTTACTTTTTCTGTTAATTGTCCACCTTCCTCGTATCCAACATATCCGGGAGGAGATCCTACAAGCCTAGATATAGAAAATTTTTCCATATACTCGCTCATGTCTATTCTTATTATTGCTTCTTCTGAATCAAATAACAATTTACATAATTCTTTAGCTATATAAGTTTTTCCAACTCCTGTAGGGCCTAAAAATATGAATGATCCTATTGGCTTGTTAGGGTCTTTTAAACCAACTCTATTTCTGCTAATAGCTTTTGATATCTTTGCTATAGCTTCATTTTGACCTATTATCTTATCTTGAAGTTTTTCTTGTAAATGTGCAAGTTTATTTAATTCCTCTTCTTCTATTCGAGTAACAGGCACACCAGACATCATAGCTATAACTTCAGCTACATTTTTTTCATTTACAAGTTCTCTTTCTTCTTTCATGCTTTTTTCCCATTCTTGTTTTGCTGCATATAATTCTTTTTCTAAATTTTTCTCATCATCTCGTAATCTTGCAGCTTGTTCATATTTTTGTCTTTTAACAACAGATACTTTTTCTTCTTTTATGTTTTCTATTTTTTTTTCAAGACTTAACACATTATCTGGTACGTTTATATTTTTAATATGAACTCTAGATCCAGCCTCATCTAAAGCATCTATTGCTTTATCTGGCAAATATCTATCACTTAAATATCTTGAAGTTAGATACACACAAGCTTCTATAGCTCCTTCTGTATATTTAACATTATGATGATCTTCATATCTAGTTTTAATATTATTTAAAATTTCAATAGTTTCTTCTATAGATGTAGGCTCTACCATAACTTTTTGAAAACGTCTCTCTAAAGCCCCATCTTTTTCTATATTTTGCCTAAATTCATCTAAAGTTGTTGCTCCAATACATTGTAAATCTCCTCTTGCTAAAGCTGGTTTAAACATATTTGAAGCATCTAAAGATCCAGAAGTTCCTCCTGCGCCCACAATTGTATGTATTTCGTCGATAAATAATATAATATCTTTATTTTCTTCTAATTCATTTATTATAGATTTCATTCTTTCTTCAAATTGACCTCTGTATTTTGTTCCAGCAACTAGAGAAGCTAAATCTACAGATATAACTCTTTTGTTGAATAAAATTCTTGATACTTTCCGTTGTGTTATTTTTAAAGCTAAACCTTCTGCGATAGCTGATTTTCCAACTCCTGGTTCACCTATTAATATAGGATTGTTCTTTTTACGTCTACTTAAAATTTGAGATACTCTTTCTATTTCTTTATTTCTACCCACTATAGGGTCCAGTTTGTCTTCAATTGCCATTTTTGTTAAATCTCTTCCAAAATTATCTAAAACAGGAGTTTTTGATTTATTTGCTGCGTAAGGTTCGTTTCTTTTTTTAGAAAAATCTTCATTTTCAAAAGGATCTTGTTCTTGTTCTTCTCCTCCAGAATATGAAGAGCTGAAATCATCTTCAGTGGTTGAAGTAAGCTTTAATTCTTTAGCAACTTGATTATACTCTAAACCAAAATCATTCATGATTTTTGAGGCATTTGAATCTTCTCTTAAAATAGATAATAATAGATGCGCTGACTTTATATATGTGTCATTAAATTTCTTTAATTCTAAATATGCTAGTTTTATTGATCTTGCAGCTTGTTTTTTTAATTCCATTTCTTCAGAAGAATTAAAATATGGATTTTTTTCATTTTTTATAGAGGACTCCATAATCTTTTTCAATTCTATTATATCTACTCCTAATATTTTTATTAATTTATTTGCAGAGCAATTCTCTACGGCTATTATTCCTAAAACTATATGTTCTAAATCAATAAAATTATGACCAAGTCTTAATGCTTCATTTTGACTTGATTCTAAAACTTTTTTTAGACCTTTTGAATATTTACCTGCTCTCATATATAATATATACGTTCAAAAATCATGCCAAGTATTTATAAAATAAAATATTATGACATATTGTCACAAAATTAAATAGATTAATCTATCTTACGACTAAAAAATCTTATAATATTTAACAAAATTATTGTTAATAATTATTTGTAAAATAACGTTAAAATACATGTTATAATATACTCTATATGTTTATATTAGCAGACAATTAATTTATAGATGGAAGAGGGTAAATTTAACGATAAAATCATCAAGATAAATATAGAGGAGGAAATGAAAGCTAAGTACATAGATTATTCTATGTCTGTTATTGTTTCCAGAGCTCTTCCAGATGCTAGAGATGGACTAAAACCTGTTCATAGAAGAGTTCTTTTCGGAATGCATGGTTTAGGTTTAAGTGCTAGTAAATCTTATAAAAAATCTGCAAGAATTGTAGGTGAAGTTTTAGGTAAGTATCATCCTCATGGTGATTCTTCTGTATATGGAACAATGGTTAGAATGGCTCAAGAATGGTCTTTGAGATATTTAATGGTAGATGGTCAAGGTAATTATGGCTCAATAGATGGAGATAGTCCAGCGGCCATGAGATACACGGAGGCTAGATTAAGAAAATTAGCAGAAGAAATGTTAGCTGACATAGATAAAGAAACAGTTGATTTTCAATTAAATTTTGATGACACTATAGAGGAGCCAACTGTTTTACCTAGTAAAATACCAAATCTTTTAGTAAATGGAGGTTCTGGTATAGCTGTTGGAATGGCGACTAATATGCCTCCGCATAATATGTCAGAAGTTGTAGACGGTATAATAGCTTATATTGAAAAAAGAGGCGAGATAGAAATGTCAGAATTAATTACTCATGTTAAAGCTCCTGATTTTCCTACAGGAGGTATAATTTATGGATATGAAGGAGTAAAAGAAGCTTTTGAGACTGGTAGAGGAAGGATTGTTATGAGAGGTAAAGTTGATATAGAAGATACAGATTCTAAATCAAGAATTATAGTAACTGAAATCCCTTACTTAGTTAACAAAGCGGACATGATAAAAAAAACTGCAGAATTAATTAACGACAAGAAGATAGATGGCATTTCTGATTTAAGAGATGAGTCTGACAGAAAAGGAATAAGAGTTGTATATGATTTAAAAAGAGATGCTGTTCCAAATGTTGTGTTGAATAAACTTTATAAATATACAGCTCTTCAATCTTCTTTTAGTGTAAATAATGTAGCTCTTGTTAAAGGTCGTCCTCATCTTTTAAATTTAAAACAATTAATTCAGCTGTATGTTACTCACAGACATGAGGTCTTGGTAAGAAAATTAAAACATGAGTTAAAGCAAGCAGAAAAAAGAGCTCATATACTTGATGGTTTATTAATCGCTTTAAATAATTTAGATGATATAATTCAGTTAATTAAATCTTCAAAAAACCCAGAAGAAGCAAAGTTAGATTTAGTAGCAAAATTTGAATTAAGTGAAATACAAGCTAAGGCTATATTAGAGTTAAGATTACAAAAATTAACTGGATTAGAAAGAGAAAAAATAAAAACAGAACATAAAGAACTAATGGACAGAATTGATGAGATAAATAAAATATTATCTGATCAAGACATTAGAATGAATATGTTAATTGAAGATTTAATTGAAGTGAAAGAAAAATATGGTGATGAAAGAAGATCTGTAATTGATTATTCGGGAGGAGATTTTAATATGGAAGATATTATTCCTAATGCGCAAGTTGTTATTACAATATCAAACTTAGGGTATATAAAAAGAACTCCTTTGTCTGAGTATAGACAACAATCTAGAGGGGGGATAGGCTCTAAAGGCGCATCAGCTAGAAATGAAGATTTCCTTGAAGATGTTTTTGTCGCTTCTAATCATGATTATCTGTTGTTTTTTACAAATAAGGGTCAATGTTTTTGGCTAAGAGTTTATGAAATACCTGAAGGATCTAGAACATCTAAAGGAAGGGCTCTACAGAATTTAATTAATATAAGTAGAGATGAAAAAATTATGGCTTTTGTAAATACAAAAGATTTAAAAGATGAGGAGTACATTAATAATCATTATATAGTTATGTGTACTAAAAAAGGCACAGTTAAAAAAACTTTATTAGAAAAATATTCTCGACCAAGAGTTAACGGTATCAAAGCTATATCTATCAAAGAAGGAGATGAGTTATTAGAAGCTAAATTAACTGATGGAGAGAGTCAAATAATGATAGCTGCAAAATCAGGCAAGTCGATAAGGTTTGAAGAAACTAAAGTAAGAGCATGTGGAAGAACGGCTTCTGGAGTACGAGGAATCAGATTATCTAACCAAAAGACAGATGAGGTTATAGGGATGGTTTGTGTTAATGATCCTGAATCTAGCGTTTTAGTGGTATCTGAAAATGGATATGGCAAAAGATCAAAAATGAGTAGTTATAGAATAACTAATAGGGGAGGTAAAGGAGTTAAAACTTTAAATATAACAGAAAAAACAGGTAGTTTAATTTCTCTTAAAAATGTTACTGAAGAAAATGACTTAATGATTGTAAATAAATCAGGAGTAACAATTAGAATAGCTGTAAAACAGTTACGTGAAATGGGTAGAGCCACACAAGGAGTTAAAATAATAAAACTTAGAGAAAACGATTCTATCGCTTCAGTAGCAAAAGTTCCTTCTGAAGAGGAAGAGGTGTTTGAGGGGAATTTAGAAGAAAATAATAATGATGCAATAAATGAAGATAATATAAGTTTAGATATACAAGAAGTTGAAAAAGATGATGAACAGTTAAAAGATCAGCCTAAAGATAATATTGATGAAAATAGCAATTTAAACGAAGATGATGAGTAGAATAATAATATTAATTTTTTTGTTTGTGTTTTCAAATAATGTTTTTTGTCAAAAGAAAAATATTCAAAATGCGTCCAATAGTTTAAAAGACGGTAAACTTAAATCTGCAAAAGAATATATAGATTTAGCTTTTAATAATAGCAAAACTTCAGATTTTCATACAATGTGGTGGAATAGGGGGAAGATTTATTTAGAAATAGCGACTAATGTGAAATTTAATTCACTTGATAATAACGCTATTAATATATCAATAGAAAGTTTTAAAAATTATATTGAAAATCCAAAGGGCTGGTATAAAGAAGAAGTAGATGATGAAGGAAACAGTGCTAAAAGTTATTTGACTAATTGTGTGATATTTAAATATAATAATGCTGCAAAAAAAGTTGAAATTGAAGATTATAACGCCGCTATTGATATTTATAGTGATTTATACGCAATAGTAAATTATGATTTTATTCAAGATGCTTTATTGAAGATGAAAATAACCACATTGTCTCTTGATAATAATATTGTTTTTTCTTATCAAAAGTTAGCAGACAAATATTTGAAAGATGAAGATTATAATGCTTGTATAGCTGTTATAAACAAAGCAAGAAGTAAATTTCCAGATAATTATAATCTTTTATTAGATGAAGTAAATTATTATTTAAGAAAAGGGGATGATAATAAAGTTGAAGAAATTATAAATATTATGTTAACCAAAGATGATCAAAATAAAACATTATATAATGTTCTTGGCGGTATATATGACAAAAAAGGTGACTTTGATAAAATGTTAGAATATTATACAAAAGCTTTGCAAATAGATCCTTATTATGGTGATGTTTTATATAATTTAGGTGTAATATTCTATAATAGAAGCGGAGAATTTAGACAACAAGCTAATAAAACTGATAGTAGAAGTAAAGCAAAGGCCTTAATTAATGACGCAAAAGATTCAGAAGTTCAAGCAATATCTTATTTTGAAAGATTTGTTGGTGTTGATATAAATAAAAATATTGATAATGAAACAGTGTTAGGGGTTTTAAAAGAATTATATTACAAAACAGAAAAAAAGGGATATAAAGATTTAAACGCAGTGAAAGAAATGCTTTTAAATAAACTAGAAAATAATAATAATCACAATCATAACCACGATCATAATCATGATCACAATCATTAATTAAAAATAAAATATTAGGAAATTTGTTGATTTAAGTTTATTTGTTAA
>CAXEHY010000055.1:0-25129 GCA_963996865.1 uncultured Flavobacteriales bacterium
ACACTACATTATCAAAAATCAAAAATATTTCATTTTTTTTAAGTGTAGGCGGGGATGGCACATTTTTAAATGCGATTACATTGATCAAAAACTTAAAGATCCCTATACTTGGCATTAACACAGGTAGATTAGGGTTTATATCAAGCATAGCCACCTATCAAGTTTATGACGCTATTAATTATTTATTAAATAATGACTTTTCGATACAGAAAAGAAATCTCTTAAGTTTAAAAACAAAAAATAATATTTTTGGAAATATGAATTTTGCATTAAATGAAATATCTGTGTTAAGAAAAGACACTTCTTCTATGATCAAAATACACGCATATTTAAACAATGAATTTTTAAACACTTATTGGGCAGACGGATTAATAATCTCTACGCCTACTGGCTCTACAGGATATTCTTTAAGCTCCGGTGGTCCAATTTTAATTCCAGGAACTAATAATCTAGTTATAACTCCAGTTGCTCCCCATAATCTTAATGTAAGACCAATAGTAATTTCAAGTACAGATAAAATAAAATTAACTGTTGAAGACAGAGATGAATTATGTCTAATTACATTAGACTCAAGATCTCGAGCTGTTAAAACTAATAATGATATAATAATTGAAAAATGTAAATTCAATATTAATGTAATTGAAATACCTGAACAAACATTTATAGCAACTATAAATGAAAAATTAATGTGGGGAAAAGATAAAAGAAATTAATATAAATAATACTTATTAACTATATTTGGTGATTAATTATAAATTTATGATAAAAAAATATAAAATTATATTCTTATTTATTTTATTCCCTTTTTTCTCTATATCTCAATCTTTCGTTCCTTATAGTGAAATAGGTGTTTTTATGGGGGGTTCATATTATATTGGTGATTTAAATGAAGTGCATTTTAATTTAACAAGTCCTGCTACGGGTATTTTTTATAAAAAAAACATAGATAGACGATTTGCAATAAAATCTTCACTTTTATATGGAGAAATTAGAGGAAGTGATAAAACAAATAAAATAGATTCAACTAAAATTAACCGAAATTTACACTTTAAATCTCCTATAACTGAAATATCTGCTCAAGTTGAATTTAATTTTGTTAATTATGAAACTGGAAATAAAAAATATTCCTTTGCTCCATATATAACTTCAGGTATATCATTCTATAAATTTAATCCACAAGCAAGAAAATATGACACAAATACTCCTTTTGACAATGACAACAACGGGACAAGTAACCCTTGGATAGAATTACAAAGCTTAGGCACTGAAGGTCAGCATTCTGCTAGTTATCCTGGAAGAAGTCCTTATATGTTAAGTCAATTCGCAATTCCTTTAGGTATTGGTTTCAAAATGAGTATATCAAAAAACTTCAGTTTCTCTGTAGAATATGGAGCAAGAAAAGTATTTACTGATTATTTAGATGACGTCAGTTTAACATATGTAGATCCATCTATTTTATATACAGAAAATCAAGTCGCCGCCTCTTTATCTGACAGATCGATTGATTTTCAAAATTGGCATAATCAAAATAATTCAGGTATAGAATCTTGGGATCATAACATAGGCAAAAATAGAGGAAATGAAAACAATTGGAATGATTGGTTTAGTTTTTGTGGAATATCTATAATTTACAAATTTAATACTACTCCAAAAGTTTGTCTGTATTAATAACCCTTTAAAATAATGTCTATAAATAAAAAAACAAACATCCCTTCTCACGTGGCAATTATTATGGACGGAAATGGAAGATGGGCAAAACAAAAATCTAAAATAAGATTATACGGTCATTTAAATGGAGTACAAGCAGTAAGAGAAACTGTTGAAGGAGCTGCTGAAATAGGAATAAAATATCTTACTTTATATGCGTTTTCACAAGAAAATTGGGAAAGACCAAAAAAAGAAATTACAGGATTAATGAATTTATTAATGAAAACAATAAAAAAAGAAATTCCAACGTTAATGAAAAATAATATAAAGCTAAAAGCAATAGGAAATATTAGAGAACTGCCTAATACATGTCAAAAAAACCTACAAGAAGCTATAGAAAAAACAAAAAAAAATAATCATATGACATTAATATTAGCATTAAGTTATAGCTCTAGATGGGAAATAGTAGAAGCCGTAAAAAAAATAATAAAAATCAACCCTAATGATTCTGAAATAAATGAAAATTTATTTAGCAAATACTTAAACACAAATGAAATACCTGATCCAGAGCTTGTGATTAGAACCAGTGGAGAATATAGAATAAGTAATTTTTTATTATGGCAAATAGCATACTCAGAATTATACTTCTCTAAAAAATTATGGCCAGATTTTAATAAAAAAGATTTAAATAAAGCAATCAATGATTTTAAAAAAAGAAAAAGAAGATTTGGTAAAATTAATTAATACATACAATAAAAAAATTATATTTTTACAATCATGATTAAAAACATAATTTTTTTTATTTTTTTTATTGTAACATATTGTGGTTTTGGACAATCTGAAATCAACTATAATCAAAATATAAAAATCGGCGGAATCATAATAGAAGGTAATAAAAATATTGATCATAAATCGATAATAAAATTATCTGGATTGAAAATAGGAAAAGAAATTAATCTATCTGAAGACCTAGGAATAGGTATAAAAAAATTATGGGATCAAAATTTATTCTCAGACGTAAATATTGCAGAATCAAAACGTGAAAATAATTTAATATTCTTAAAAATAAATGTAAAAGAAAATCCTAGATTATTAAAATTTAATTTTTACGGTTTAAAAAAATCAGAAGAAGACCAATTAAGAGAAATTTTGAAATTAACAAAAGGTCAAGTCATCTCAAGCAATAAAATAAAAAGAATAGAAGAGGCAACTTTTGACTTTCTACAAGATAAAAGTTTTTTTGAAGCTGAAATAAATATAATAGATAATATAGATGAAAAAAATGAAATGTCATTAAGTATCAATGTGGAAAAAAATGAAAAAATAAAAATAAACACCATACATTTTGAAGGAAATAGTTTTTTGACGTCCAGTCAGTTAAAAAGATTGATGAAAAACACAAAAGAAAGTAAATTATTTAGAATTTTTAAAGCTTCAAAAATATTGAAACATGATTTACAAGAAGATCTCAAATTAATAGAACAAAAATATCTTGAAAATGGATTTCTAGATTTTAAAATATTTGATAATTCCATTATTCCAAATGGAGATAATACAGTTGATGTTTTAATTAATTTAAATGAAGGGGAACAATATTTCTTTGGAGAAATAAAATTTATTGGCAATACAAAATATAACAATAAACAATTATTGAAAATTGTTAATTTTAAAGAAAATGAAGTATTTAATAAAACCAAATTGGAGCAAAAACTATTTGGAAGTCCAGATGGCAACGACATTCACTCTTTATATTTAGATAACGGATACCTTTTTGCTAATGTAAATTCAAATGAAATATTAAGCGATATAAATAAAATTAATATTGATGTTTATATAATTGAAGGTAAGCAGGCAAAAATCAATAATGTAACTATATCTGGAAATACAAAAACCAATGACAAGGTGATATTAAGAGAAATAAGAACTAAACCTGGCGATTTATTTAACAGATCGCTTATAATTAGATCTCAACGAGAAATTGCACAATTAAATTATTTTAATAATGAAAAGTTAGATGTAGATATACAGCCTGATCATAATAATGGAACAGTAGATATAAATTATATAGTAGAAGAAAAACATACAGATCAAATTGAATTACAAGGAGGCTGGGGCGCTGGGAGAGTGATTGGAACATTAGGAGTTAGTTTTAATAATTTTTCCACAAAAAATATAAAAGATAAATCTACATGGTCTCCTCTTCCGTCTGGAGATGGGCAAAAATTTTCAATTAGAGCATCTTCTAATGGTTCCTATTTTCAACAATATGCAATATCTTTTACTGAGCCTTGGTTTGGCGGCAAAAAACCGAACGCTCTTTCATCTTCCATATCTCATTCCGTCCAAACAAATGGATTAGAGTCAAATGATCCTGATAGAGAAACAATAAAAATAACAAGTTTAAATATAGGTCTTAATAAAAGATTAAAATGGCCAGATGACTATTTTGGATTATATCAAAGTGTTAATTTGCAAAATTTTGATTTACAAAATTCAACTTCATCATTTACATTAAATAATGGAAAATCCTATAATTATAGTTATAGTATCATTGTAAGTAGAAATTCAGTTGATCAACCTTCTTTCCCTAGAAAAGGATCTAATTTTTCATTATCACTACAAATAACTCCTCCTTATTCTTTATTAAATCCTAAAGATGATTATGTTAATTTAAGTGATGAAGAAAAATTCAAATGGGTAGAATATCATAAATGGAAATTTGGAGCTAATTGGTTTAATAGTTTTTCTGATAAAATAGTTTTAAAAACAAATTTAGAATATGGATTAATAGGAATGTATAACACAGAAATAGGATTGTCTCCTTTTGAAAGATTTTATGTTGGAGGAGACGGCTTATATGGCATGAATTTAGACGGAAGAGATATTATATCATTAAGAGGGTACTCTAATGGATCTCTTACCCCTTCAACTGGCGCTACAATATATAATAAATATACTCTAGAATTAAGATATGGGTTATCTTTAAATGCACAATCTCCTATTTATATTTTAAGCTTCTTAGAAGCTGGAAATGCTTGGGAAGAATTTAATGAATTTAATCCTTTCAATATAAAAAGATCAGCTGGAGTTGGAATTAGAATAACTATCCCTATGATGGGCATAATGGGTGTAGATTGGGGATATGGATTTGATGAAATAATAGGTCAACCAGACGCAAATAGAGGACAATTTCATTTTTCAATTAATCAAATGTTTTAATTTAGTATATTAGAATATGAAAAAAACACTAATGACTTTAATAATTATATTTTTCAGTATAATGGCTTTTGGTCAAAAAATAGCTTATGTAAGTAGTGATTATATTTTAAACAAAATGCCTGAATATAAATCAGCTATAGAACAAATAAACCAATTATCAACCAAATGGAATGAAGATATAAAAATCATATATGATGAAGTAGAATTAATGTACAAAGAATATCAAACAAAACAATTTTTAATGACTAAAGAAGAAAGAATAATCAAAGAACAAGAAATTTTAAACAAAGAAAAAGAAGCTAAAAATTTAGAACAAAAAAGATATGGTAATGATGGTGAATTGTTTAAAAAAAGAAAAGAACTAATTCAGCCTATTCAAGATAGAGTATTTAACGCTATAAATGATTTTGCTGAAATAAATAGATATGATATTATATTTAATAAAGATGGAGACTTGATTTTATTATACACAAACAAAAAACTTGATAAAAGTGAAGAAATATTAAAAGCACTTGGATATTAATTAAAATTTAAATTATGAAAAAAAGTATTATAACTATAATAATTTGTCTAATAACTACAATTGCATATTCTCAATACAAATTAGGGTACATAAATTCAGAAGAACTAATAAGTCTAATGCCTGAAGCAAAACAAGCAGAAGCCCAATTATCTGAAATGCAAAAAAGCGCCGACATAACATATAAAGCCATGTTACAAGAATATCAAAATAAAGCCGTAGCATATCAAAATGATGCAGAAAAACTACAAGGAGCGGAGTTAGAAATAAGACAAAAAGAAATACTTGATTTAGAAAACAGAATTGCTCAATTTGAACAAGCATCACAAAAATCTTTTCAAGACAAGTACATAGAACTATTGCAGCCTATTCAAGAAAAAGCTGTTAACGCAATTAATGATATTGCAAAGAGTCAAAAATACACGTATATTTTTGATATAAGCAAAGGTAATATTCTGTTCTATGAAAACGGAGATAACATACTGCCTTTAGTTAAGCAAAAATTAAAACTATAATTCAAAACATGAATCCTTTACTTCCAATAGGCATTTTTGACTCTGGAATTGGAGGATTAAGTGTAGCAAGATCTGTAATAAAATTATTGCCACATGAAAAAATAATATATTATGGAGATACTGAACATTTACCTTATGGAGAAAAATCTAATAATTCAATTATAAGATTTTCAAAAAAAATTACTAATTTTTTAATTAAAAAAAAATGTAAAATAATTATCATCGCGTGTAATAGCGCTTCAACAGTCGCTTATACTAAAATTAAAAACATAAAACCTGAAATTAAAATTATCAATGTTGTCGATCCTGTTATAGAAGAAATAAAGCAAATTAAAAAAAAATGTAATATTGGATTAATTGGCACAAAATGTACAATTAACTCAAAAAATTATGATAAAAAAATAAAAAAAAATAATAATAAAATAAAACTTTTTTCTCTAGCCACTCCTTTACTAGCTCCAATGATAGAAGAAAAAATAAATGAAAATTTAAGCGCTAATATAATTTCATCTTATTTATCAAATAAGAAATTTAAAAATATAAATAAAATGATACTAGGGTGCACGCATTATCATATTATAAGAAATAATATAAACATGTTTTTTGAAAAAAAAGTAAAAATTTTTAATTCAAATAAAATAGTAGCAAAATATGTTAAAAATTTTTTAGAAAATCATAATATGTTAAATGACAAAAAAACAAAGAAAGAACATGAATTTTATGTTTCTAATTATACTCAATCATTTGAGAAATGTGCTAAATTGTTTTTTAAAAATGATATAAATCTTCAACAACATAAAATAAAATGAAAAAAAAAATAAATGTTTATACTGAAATAACACCTAATCCTGATGTTATGAAATTTGTAACATCTGAATTAATAACAAAGCATGATATTGAAATTTCAAAATCAAAAAATAACAAACAATTTCCTCTAGCAAATGAACTTTTAATTTTCCCATTTGTAGAAGAAATTTATATTTCTAAAAATTTTTTAGCAATAAAAAAAAATAATAATGTTGATTGGTTAGACATATCTAATGAAATGAGAGAATTTATACAAGATTATATAAATAATAATGAAACAATAATTGAAACCCCTCCAAAGGTTAACAATAAAAAATATGATGATAAAGAAAAACAAATAAATGAAATATTAGAAAATGAAGTATTACCTGCTGTAAGAATGGATGGTGGAAATATAATAATTATAGAATTTAAAAATGGGGTTTTAAAATTAGGTATGAAAGGCGCTTGTAATGGATGTCCTTCTGCTTCAATAACGTTAAAAGAAGGTATTCACGCTACTTTAGAAAAATATATGCCAGGAGAAATTAAAAAAATTATATCTGTAAATGTTTAAAAAAATAATTTTTTTAACATTATTTTCTTTTTTAATTAACGATTTATATTGTCAAAAACACAAATTCGCATTACAAACAAACTATATATCTAATATTATTTTCAGTCCAACTCAATATGAAACAGACATCTATTTAATCAATAAAAAACTACAATATGGAATTGATTTTGGAATGATAATTCATAAAAATATATATAATAAATCACAAAAATCAATTTTTGGTTTTGAAAGCGGAATAACATACACAAACTTAAAATATAAAACATCTTTAAATTTCACAACAAACTCTCAACATATAATTTATGATATTGAAATATACTCAAGGAGTTATAATATTCCGTTTATTTTTGTTGTAAAAGTTAAATTAAAAAATAATATTATTGGGGAATTTAACTTCGGAAACACTGTTTCTATATTACCTTCAGACATATATTCTGAATATATCGGAAATGGTGATTTCATAAATAATGAATTTTATGAAATATCACATTATACTAATAGAATACAAAATAATTTAACTAGCGCTATAGGAATAAACTATAAAAACAAAAAACAAGATATTTACTTTGGAATAAAAATCTTAAGACCTTATAGCAAAACAGAATTTTCTGAAATATATTTCAATCACAATATAACTGGAGAACAAGAAGTGACAATAGATTCATACAAAAGATTACTTAATTTTGAATTGAAATACTTTTTAAAATAAATTATAACCCTAATTGATCTTTTATTTTTTTCTCTAAAATTTCTTTTTCTGGATTTTCTAAAATTTCTTTAATTCTACATAAAAAACTTACAGATTCTCTGCCATCTATCAGCCTATGATCATAACTTAAAGCCAAATACATCATAGGTCTAATTTCTATTTTATCATTAATAACAACTGGCCTTTTAAGTATATTGTGCATTCCCAAAATAGCACTTTGCGGCATATTCAGAATAGGAGTAGAAAGCATAGATCCAAAAACACCTCCATTAGAAATAGTAAAAGTGCCATTAATCATATCATCTGGCATTATTTTACTTTCCCTTGCCTTAGAAGCTAATTCAGCTATAGATAATTCCAGCTCAAAAACTTTTTTAACATTAGAATGAATTATAACTGGAACCATAAGCCCTTTAGGAGCGCTTACCGCTATACCTAAATTAACACTACTGAAAGTAACAATGTCGTCACCATCTATTATAGAATTAATAATAGGAAAATCTTTTATTGCGATATTTACTGCTTTAGCAAAAAATGACATGAATCCTAATTTGCAATTATGCTTTTTAAAAAAATCTTCTTTATATTTATTTCTTAAGGCGATCACTTCTGATAAATCAACTTCATTAAATGTAGTTAGCATAGCTGTTTGATTACGAGCAGCAACTAACCTATCTGCTATTTTCCTTCTTATAGAACTCATTTTCTTTCTTGTATGATTATGTTTTTCAATATTAGAAGCAACAAAGTCAATAACATCTTGTTTTGTTATTTTTTTATTTGAATTTGAAACATTAATTTGATTTTTATCAATATCATTTTTATACATATAGCTTTTCGCTAAAGGTGTAACTGAAATATCGTCATCTAAAGTATTAATGTTATCTGCTTTTTTATTTGTTTGTTTGTCTTTATTTATTTTAACAATCTTGCTCTCTTTAGAATCTATTTTACAAACTATTTCTCCAACAGGAACAACACTGCCAGATTTTGCTAAAATTTTAATTTTACCTGAAACTTCAGCAGATAAAGTTAAAGTAGCTTTGTCCGAATCAATTTCAGCTATCTCTTGATCTTTACTTACTATATCACCATCATCAACTAACCAATCTGATATTTCAACTTCTGTAATAGATTCTCCAGGAGAAGGTATTTTTATATCCACAATCATAACAATTTAAATTTAATTAAATAATTTATTAATTATTTCATTTTGTTCAAGATTTGATTTTTCTTTAGATCCAGAAGCCGTAACGCAGCTCGCGCTTCTAGATAAAAATTGAATATCTAAAAAATTCAACTTATCTAAAATAAAACTGCCAGCTCCCATATTTTCAGGTTCTTCTTGCACAAGATAAAACTTTTTAATTTTATTATATTTTTTTAAAACTAACTCTATTTCAGTTAAAGGAAAAGGATACAAATGTTCAATACTTATAATTAAGTAATTAATTATTTTATTGTTATATATATGTTCTTTTAAATCATAATAAATCTTTCCTGTACAAAAAACTATTTTATCAAAATTTTTATTTAATGAATCAAAAAATAAAGGTTTGAATTTCCCTGTAGACAGCGAACTAACTTCACTTACACAATCTTTATGTCTCAATAAACTCTTAGGAGTAAAAACCACAACAGGTTTTTTATAATTTCTTTTCATTTGCATTCTTAATAAATGATAAAAATTAGATGGAGTAGTGCAATTATATAACTCTAAATTATTTTGTGAACATAATTGTAAAAATCTCTCTATTCTAGAGCTTGAATGTTCAGGTCCTTGACCTTCATACCCGTGTGGCAAAAACATCACTAAGCCGCTCATTACGTTCCATTTATGTTCAGCCGCTGAAATATATTGATCAAATATAATTTGCGCTCCATTAAAAAAATCTCCAAATTGAGCCTCCCATATAGTTAAACAATTAGGATTATTTAAAGAATAGCCATATTCGAAGCCTAAAACACCAAACTCAGATAATAAAGAATTATAAATCTCAAAACTTCCATTATCATTAATATTACTAAATATATTATATCTTTCTCCTGTACTTTCTGTTTTTAATATAGCATGTCTATGAGAAAATGTTCCTCTTTCAACATCTTGACCTGACATTCTAACGCTATAACCTTCTTCAATTAAAGTAGCATAGGCAAGTAATTCTGCTGTCCCCCAATCAACAAAACCTTTTTTAAACATATCTTTCCTATTATTAATAATTTTTTTAGACTTATTAAATAATGGTAATTTTGCAGGAAAAGAAAAAAGCTTGTCGCTTAATAATTGTAGTTTTTTAAAATTATAAGTTGTGTCAAAGTCATAAATATTAGATTTACTTTTTTTAACAAAACCTTTCCAGCTGTCTCTTAAAAATTGATTGACAACAATTTTATTCTTTAATTTAGATTTCTCTAATTTATCTTCTGTTTCTAGCAAAAACATCTTTTTTAGATTATCCAAATAAGTATTATCTATGATTTTTTCTTTTATTAATTTATTAGCATAAATATCACGTTGATTAGGATGTTTATTTATTATATTATATAATATAGGTTGTGTGAACCTAGGCTCATCTCCTTCATTATGACCGTATTTCCTGTAACATAATAAATCAATAAATATATCTTTTTTAAAGATTTGTCTATATTCAAATGCTATCTTCATGACATGTAAAACTGCTTCTACGTCATCTCCGTTAACATGAAAAATTGGTGATAATATTATTTTTCCTATATCTGTACAATATGTGCTAGATCTAGCATCAATATAATTAGTTGTAAAACCTAACTGATTATTAATAACAATATGTATTGTTCCCCCTGTCTGATATCCTTTAAGTTGGGACATTTGTATAGTTTCATAACATACTCCTTGTCCAGCTAACGCAGCGTCTCCATGTATAATTACAGGCAATACTTTTTCATAATTCATGTTACAATCATCTATTTTACTTCTGCATATTCCCTGTACCACAGGACTCACAGATTCTAAATGGGACGGATTAGGACATAAATTAACTCTTAATTTATGATTTTTATCTTGTATACTATTTGAAAATCCTAAATGATAAATAACATCACCGTCAAATAAATCTCCCTCAAAATCTTTGCCTTTTAATTCATTAAAAATATCTTCATATTTTTTTCCTAAAATATTAGACAAAACATTTAATCTTCCTCTATGAGCCATCCCTATAACAACATCATTTAATTTTTCCGACAAACATAATTCTAGCAAATAATCTAAACATGGAATTATAGATTCCCCTCCCTCAACAGAAAACCTTTTCTGGCCAACAAATTTTTTATGTAAAAAATTTTCAAATTCAATTGCTGAATTTAATTTATTTAAAATTTTTATTTTTCTCTCTGATTTAAAATTAGGCTGATTGTCATTTTTATGAAGTTTAGATTTTAACCATTGAATTTCTTTTTTGTCTCTTAAATGTGAAAACTCAACTCCTATTGATTGACAATATACATTTTCTAAGTGACTTATTATTTTTTTTAAAGTCACAAAGCCTAATCCTACTTCATCTCCAGCTTGGAATTCAATATTTAAATCTTTTTCCGATAAACCAAAATTTTCATAACTTAAATTAGGAGTATATGATCTTCTTTCCCTTACCGGATTTGTTTTGGTGAAAAGATGTCCTCTAGATCTATATGCAGAAATTAAATTAAGGACCTTGAACTCTTTATTGTGTTCTGTTAAAAGCTCGCCTTCAGGTGTAAAAGTTTTAGAAGCAAAATCATAACCTTTAAAAAAATATTTCCACTGTTCACTTAAAGAATCTGGATCTTTAATATATTTTTCATAAAGCCCCTCTAAAAAAGTATTGTGAACAGACGTAAGAAAAGAAAACTTATCCATTAATTAAACTTTAAGTTTAAACGTTTCTGCTTATTAAAAATTTAATATAATCTAAAATTATATCTTTTACAGAATTTTTTTCTATATCTAAATCTAACATTTTTTGTTGAATAATTTGATATTCTATTTCTAATTTTTTATTTAAAAATGATTTTATATTTAAATCGTTATAAATAGATATAACTTGATCTATTTTTTTTACAACATCAATACTTCTACATGAGTATAATAATTTCAATTTGTCCTTATCTTTTTTTGATGCTATTTCTTGAGCTTTAACATAAAAAAAAGTTTTTTTATTATTAATTATATCATTGTATCTCTTTTTGCCGAAACTTGGTTCTCCGTATAAATCTAAATAATCATCTTTTAATTGAAATATGTAACCTAAAGAAATTCCAATATCCTTGATTTTATCCATCTCTATAACGCTTGCTCCTCCAATATATGATCCTATTAAAATACTAGACTTTATTAATGAAGCTGTTTTATTATATATCATTTGAAAATAATTTGACATGCTAACATTTTCAGAGTTTTCAAAATACAAATCCTGATCTTGACCTATACATAACTCAAAAAGAGACTTATTAATAATCTTTAATATATTCTTAAATTTTTTGTCATCATTTACATCTTGTAATGTGCTCAAGGCTTCATTAAATAAAAAATCACCAGTTAATATAGCAGTATTATTACCCCATTTCGCATAAATAGTTTCTTGAGATCTTCTTAATTTAGAATCATCCATAATATCATCATGTACTAATGTGAAATTATGTAATAATTCAATAGATAACGCTGCTGGCATACATTCTTCTAAAACATCACTATACAGCTTACAAAACATCAACATTAAAACAGGCCTAATTCTTTTAGAATTTTGACTTAAAATATAATTAATTGCTTGTTGGATATTTGTGCTAGATAAATCCTTGTTATCTTGTAAATCAAGATTCTTTTTAACAATATATTTTTCAAATAAATTTTTATAAAAACTAACCTCTTTCATATTTATCTAAAACTTCTAATAAATACGCTCCATAGCCACTTGATTTATATTTTTTTGATATTTTTTCAAACTGAGATTCTGAAATATATTTCATTTTATATGCTATTTCTTCAATACATCCGATTTTTATTCCTTGTCTTTTTTCTATTACTTCTACAAATTGACCTGCTCTAGAAAGAGTATCAAATGTTCCTGTATCCAGCCAAGCGGTGCCTGCATCTAACACGCAAACTGTTAACTGTTGTATCTCTAAATATTTATTTATCACAGAAGTTATTTCATATTCTCCTCTTTCGCTTTTTGCAGTTAGTTTAGCATACTCACAAACATTATTATCAAAATAATACAATCCTGGAATAGCGAAATTAGACTTAGGGTGAGTTGGTTTTTCTTCGATAGAAACAACATTGTTGTTTTTATCAAACTCTACAACCCCATAACTTGTTGGATTAGAAACTTGATAAGCAAAAATTAAACCTCCTTCAAAACTTTGATTGGTCCTTAATAATTTTGGAAGCCTATTGCTATAAAATATATTATCTCCTAAAATTAAAGCTACTTTATCTTCTCCTATGAAATCTTCTCCTAAAATAAATGCTTGAGCCAATCCATTTGCTTCTTTTTGAATTAAATAAGAAAAATTACATCCTAAATCTGACCCATCACCTAATAAGTTTTTAAATGCAGGCAAATCTCTTTCTGTAGAGATAATTAAAATCTCTCTAATGCCTGACAACATCAATGTAGACAAAGGATAATATATCATAGGTTTATTATACACAGGCAGAAGCTGCTTACTTACTCCTAATGTTAGCGGATATAATCTTGTTCCGTGGCCTCCTGCTAAAATAATACCTTTCATTTTAATTAAACTGTCATGATATCTGACTCTTTTATTTTAAACAAATCGTCAGATTTACTAATATATAAGTCTGTTAATTTTTGAATTTTATTTTCAAAATCTGATATTAAATCTTTTGAAAAATCGGAATGCTTTTTTAAATCATCATTACCCTTTCTTCTGATATTCCTAATAGATATTTTAGTATTTTCATTTTCAAATTTTGCTTGCTTAACTAATTCTTTCCGTCTTTCTTCTGTTAGAGTCGGGATATTAATTATTAAACTATCTTCATTTTTAACTGGATTTAACCCTAAATTAGATGATATAATTTCTTTTTGAATTAAATCTAAAATAGATTTATCCCAAGGCTGAATTTTAATAGTAGAACTATCAGGAGTAGATATATTAGAAGCTTGAGATAATGGGGTTTGAGTACCATAATAATCTATCTTTATGCCATCTAAAATCTTCACGCTTGCTTTACCTGCTCTTATTTTAGAAAAACTAATAGATAAATAATCTAAAGAATCTTTCATTTGTTTTTCTAAATCAGAAATAAGTTGATTTAATATTTCCATAATAATATTAAGTTATGAAAAATTTACTAGAGTACCAATCTGGTCTCCTTTTAGAATTTTAAGTAAGTTCCCTTTATCATTTATATTAAAAACTATAATTGGAATTTTATTTTCTTCACACATTGTGAACGCTGTTATATCCATAACTTTTAATCTCTTTTCTATGACTTTACTATAAGTAATCTTTTTATATAATTTTGCTGATTTATTTATTTTAGGATCTTCTGAAAAAACTCCATCTACGTTAGTTCCCTTTAATATTAAATCAGCTTCTATTTCAATAGCTCTCAAAGCTGCCGCTGTATCAGTAGAAAAAAAAGGATTACCTGTCCCTGCTCCAAAAATAACTACTCTGCCTTTATTTAAATGTCTCATAGCTCTTCTTCTAATAAATGATTCTGCAATTTGTTCCATTTTAATCGCAGACAATAGTCTAGTATTTATGTTATTTTTCTCTAAAGATGATTGGAGAGCCATTCCGTTAATCATGGTAGCTAACATTCCCATATAATCTCCTTGCACTCTATCTAATCCATTATCTTCAACTTGTATCCCTCTGAAAATATTTCCTCCACCAATTACTACAGCTATTTCTATTCCTAAAGAAATTATAGAACTAATCTCTTTTGCGTAATAATTCAATACTTTTACATCTATCCCAAAATTATTATCTCCCATTAAAGCTTCTCCGCTTAATTTTAATAATATTCTTTTATATTTCATAGGTATGAATATTTAATATCCTAGGCCTATTCTCTTAAAATCTGTTACTTTAATTTTTTCTGAATTTTGATTAAGATACGCCCCAACTGTAATACTATTATCTTTAATAAAAGATTGATTTAATAATGTGTTTTCTTTCAAAAATTTTTTTAATTTACCTTCAGCTATCTTTTCTAAAATATTTTCAGGTTTTCCTTCTTCCTTTGCTTGCTCTAAACCTATATTATATTCTTTATCTAAAATATCTTTACTCACGCTATTTTCGTCTACAGCTATTGGATTCATTGCCGCGATCTGCATGCAAATATTTTTTGATACCTCAACGTCTATATTATTATCAAACCCTACTAATGCCGCAAGTTTATTGCCCGGATGAATGTAAGATGCAACAAAGTTAGATTCTGTTTTTTGATAAAAAGATAAAGAAACTTTTTCTCCTATTAATCCAGTTTGTTCAATAATTTTATCTTTTACTTTTTTATCTTCAAAATCGAAATTTAAAAGATCTTCTAAATTGTTGATTTTATTATTCACAGCTAATAATAAAATCTGTTTAGCAAAACCTATAAAATCTGAATTTTTTGCAACAAAATCTGTTTCACAATTTAGAACAATTATTGATCCAAAATTATTTTCTTCATTTGTTATTGATAAAACAACACCTTCATTTGCTTCTCTATTTGCTCTTTTTGCTGCGACTTTTTGACCCTTTTTTCTTAATATTTCTATAGCTTTATCAAAATCACCATTAGACTCTACTAAAGCAGTTTTACAATCCATCATTCCTAATCCTGTTTGTTTTCTCAATTCATTAACTTCAGAAGCTGTAATTTTAGTCATAATAATTATTTTGTTTCTTCTTTTTTATTTTGTTTTTTTTCATCTGAATTAGATTCTGAATCAGAATTATCTTTTTTTGGTTTTTTACTGTTCTCATATTCTAATAAACCTTCCTTTATAGAAGACGCAATATGCTTGATTATTAACTCTATTGAATGTCTAGAATCATCATTTCCAGGAATAGGAAAATCAATATCTGAAGGATCAGAATTTGTGTCAACAATCCCAAATATTGGTATCCTTATTTTTTTTGCTTCTTTTACGGCTATAATTTCTCTAGTAACGTCAACAATAAAAATAGCATGTGGTAATCTTTTTAAATCAGATATAGATCCAAAATTCTTTTCCAATTTTTGCCTTTCTCTTTGAATAAATAATCTTTCCTTTTTTGATAAAGTGTTTGCTGTTCCATCAGAAAACATATTATCAATATTGTTCATTTTTTTAACAGCTTTTCTTATTGTAATAAAATTAGTTAACATTCCTCCGGGCCAACGCTCAACAACATAAGGCATTCCTAATGGAGATATATGCTCTTCAATAATTGCTTTTGCTTGTTTTTTTGTTGCAACAAACAATATTCTTTTACCAGATTTAACAATTTGTTTAATTGCGGAAGTTGATTCCTGTATTTTTAATAAAGTTTTATTTAAATCAATAATATGAATACCATTTTTTTTCATAAAAATATACGAAGACATTTTAGGATTCCATTTCCTGCTTAAGTGTCCAAAATGAACGCCCGATTTTAAAAGATCTTCAAAGTTTAATTTATTCATATTTTATCTTTTAACCCATTGGAATTTTTTTCTCGCTTTCTTTTGTCCTGGTTTTTTTCTTTCAACAACTCTTGAATCTCTAGTTAAAAACTTAACATGTTTAAGCAAAGTTTTATTTTCTGCGTTTTCTTTTACTAAAGCTCTTGATATAGCTAATCTAATAGCCTCACTTTGACCTGTAATTCCTCCTCCAGAAACATTAATGCTTAAATCATAATTTGAAATTTCAGATTTTATTATCTCAAAAGGTGTTTTTAAATTATTTCTATGATTAATTAATTTAAAATAATCCTCTAATTTTTTATTATTAATTTCAATTGAACCATTACCTTTTTTTAAATAAACTCTTGCTATTGATCTTTTTCTTCTACCTATCGCTTGAAACATATCCATAAATTATATATCTAATTTTTTCGGTTTTTGTGAATCATGATTGTGATTTTCCCCTATATATAAGTATAAATTTTTCAACAACTTTCTGCCTAATTTATTTTTAGGCAACATGCCTTTTACAGCTGAGTTTAAAATTAATTTCGGATCCTTATTCATTAGCATATTTGGACTTAATCTCTTCTGACTTCCAGGATATCCAGTATGAGAAAAATATTTCTTATCTGTCCATTTATTTCCAGTAAACTTTATTTTTTCTGCATTTACAACAATAACATTATCTCCACAATCTAAATTAGGTGTATAATAAACTTTATGTTTTCCTCTGATGTAATGAGAAATATTAGAAGCAAGTCGCCCAACTATTTTATCTGTTGCGTCTATAATAAACCAATCTTTCTTTATGTCCAGTTTTTTTACTGATAATGTTTTATTCATCATATATAATTAAATAAATGGTGTGCGAAAATACATTAAATTTTATAATGAACAAAAAATATAAGAGTTTTTTAAGATGAGCTTAATCTATTACTTTTAAAGCTTTACCTACTTTTTGAAAAGCTGATAAAGAAAAATCTAAATCTTCTCTAGTATGTGCTGCGGAAATCTGTACTCTTATTCTTGCCTGATCTTTAGGAACTACAGGATAAAAAAATCCTGTAACATATATTCCTAAATCAAATAATTTTTCTGAAAAAACTTGAGATAATTTAGCGTCATAAAGCATAATAGGAATAATAGGTGATTCTCCTTCTTTAATATCAAAACCAAAAGATGATAATTTGCGTTTAAAATATTTTGTATTATTATCCAGTAAATTTTTGAAAGTATTATTGTTTTCTAACATATCGAAAACTTTAATAGAGCCGCCAACAATTGAGGGACATAACGAATTTGAAAACAAATAAGGTCTTGATTTTTGTCTTAAAATATCAATTATTTCTTTTTTACCTGTAGTGAAGCCTCCCATTGCTCCTCCGAAAGCTTTCCCTAAAGTGCCTGTTATGATATCTATCTTTCCTAATAAATTATAATACTCTGATGTACCTTTGCCGTTATCTCCTATAAAACCAGCTGAATGACATTCATCAATCATGATTAAACTATCATATTTTTTAGATAATAAATATATTTCATCTAATTTCGCAATATCTCCATCCATAGAAAAAACTCCATCAGTAACTATAATTCTAAATCTACAATCAGTCGCTTCTTTTAATTTGTTTTCTAAATCATTAATATCACTATGTTTGTATCTAAATCTTTTTGCTTTACAAAGCCTTATTCCATCAATAATTGAAGCATGATTTAATTCATCAGATATAATTGCATCTTCAGCAGAAAATAAAGGTTCAAATAATCCTCCATTTGCGTCAAAAGCAGCTGCATATAAAATAGTATCTTCCGTATTAAAAAAATTTGATATCTTAAGCTCAAGATTACTATGAATGTCTTGAGTCCCACAAATAAAACGCACAGAAGACAATCCGTAACCATACTTTCGTGTAGCATCAATCGACGCTCCTATAACTTCTTTATTAGAAGATAATCCTAAATAATTATTAGCACATAAGTTAACTACTTTTGATTTTAAAACTGATTTATAATTTACATCTATTCTAGAATCTTGAGGACCTATAATATTACGTTCTTGTTTATATAATCCTTCTTCTTTTATATCAAATAACTGCTTCTCTAAGAATTTGAAAATATCTTTACTCATACAACCCCTTGATCTATCATAGCATCTGCTACTTTTACAAATCCCGCTATATTCGACCCGTCAATATAATTAATTTCACCATTCTTCATTCCATGTTTTAAACAAGCATTATGTATGTTTTTCATTATTATTTTTAATTTTTCTTCTACCTCATCTTTCGTCCAAGATGTTCTTAATGAATTTTGTGACATTTCTAATCCAGAAACAGCGACTCCTCCGGCATTTGCAGCTTTACCAGGAGCATACATTACATTTGATTTCAATAAAAGATTTATGGCTTTAGGAGTTGTTGGCATATTTGCTCCCTCAGCAACTAAAAAACAACCATTTTTAATTAAACTTTTAGCCGCATTAACATCTAGCTCATTTTGAGTAGCACATGGAAAAGCTAAATCACAACTAACAGACCAAGGATTCTTATTTGGGTAATATTTGCAATTATATTTTTTTGAATATTCTTGAATCCTTCCTCTTTGTACGTTTTTTAATTTTTTTATAAATTTTAATTTTTTAGTATCTATTCCTTCTTTATCATATATAAATCCACTTGAATCTGACATTGTTAAAACTTTTGCTCCTAACATAATTGCTTTTTCACAACAAAATTGAGCTACATTTCCAGAACCAGAAATGACAATTTTTTTACCTTCTAAATTATCTCCTTTATTTAATAACATTTCTTGAGCAAAAAACATTACTCCGTACCCAGTTGCTTCAGGTCTACCTAAAGATCCTCCCCATTCTATACTTTTACCTGTTAAAACTCCAGTAAAATTATTTTTTAATTTTTTATACTGTCCAAATAAAAAACCTATTTCTCTACTACCAACCCCTATATCCCCTGCGGGAATATCAGTATTATGTCCAATATGTCTAAATAATTCATTCATAAATGATTGACAAAAATTCATAATTTCTATATCATTTTTACCTTTAGGGTCAAAATCAGATCCTCCTTTACCTCCTCCCATAGATAATCCTGTTAAAGAATTTTTTATTATTTGCTCAAAACCTAAAAATTTCATTATACTTAAATTAACTGTAGGGTGAAATCTTAAGCCTCCTTTATATGGCCCAATAGCTGAATTAAATTGAATTCTATAACCTCTATTAACATTTATTAATCCTTTGCTGTCTACCCATGGGACTCTAAAAATAAATGCACGTTCTGGTTCAATTATTCTACCAAGAATATTATGATTTTTATACTTTTTATTTTTATGCACAAACGGAACTATAGATTCCATAAATTCTGTGACGGCTTGAACAAATTCTATTTCGTGACTATGTTTTAAAGTTAAATCTTGTACTATCTTATTTATTTTGTTCATGTTTTTTATTTTAAATAAAAAAATTATTTGATTTTTATTCAAATAAAAATACACTAAAATATTCACAATCAAATATTAATAAAGATTTTCGTAAATTGCAAAAAACAAAAAATTAATGAAAACAGATTCAGTCGTTAGCTTGCTAATCTTTTTCCTTATCACTCAAGTGACGTTTTCCCAAAGTATTATAAAAGGCAAAGTATATGACAAATTATCTGACAAACCTCTACCTACAGTTAATGTTTATACCGACAACAACTTAGGCACCTCCTCTGATTTTGATGGAAATTATATCTTAGAATTAACCCCAGGAGAACATATTATAACATATAATTATATAGGGTATACAAAAATTAAAAAAAATATAAAAATTAAAAAAAATGAAACTATAGAATTTAATTGTGGATTACTTGAAGAGTCTATGGAATTAGGAACAGTTGTTGTTTCTGCTGGAAAATTTGAACAAAAAATAGAAGAAATAACAGTTTCAATAGAAGTAATAAAACCTAATTTAATAGAAAATAAAAATACAACTAATATCCAAACCACTATGGAACAAGTTCCAGGAGTAAATATGACAGATGGACAAGCTAATATAAGAGGAGGAAGTGGTTGGTCGTATGGAACAGGAACAAGAGTTTTAGTATTGGTGGATGATATGCCTATGATAGATGGGGGTTTAGGTCAAGCTCAGTGGAATGCTATTCCTACGGAAAATATTAGCCAAATAGAAGTTATTAAAGGAGCTTCTTCTGCTCTATACGGATCATCTGCTTTGAATGGAGTTATAAATATTAGAACAAAATATCCCTCTATCGACCCTGAAACAAAAATAAAAATACATTATGGTTTTTATGACAACCCTTCAAATATAAATTATGCTTGGTGGGATGAAAATCAAAATCCAATAAAAAAAGGAATAGATGTTTTACATACTAGAAAAATAAAAAATCTAGATTTAGTTATTGGAGGTTTTATGTTAGATGATCAAGGATACAGATATAATGAGCCAAAAAAAAGTCAACGATTTAATTTTAACACAAGAATTAAAAATAAAAAAATAAAAGGTTTATCTTATGGTGTTAATGGTAATTTTTTAATAGATGAAACTTATGGCGCTATTATTTGGGAAAGTGATCAAAATCCATTTTATCCTTTAGACGGAGAAGTTATTAATATTAATGGTGATGTCTTTAATATTGACCCCTTCCTATCTTATTATCAGAGCACAAAAAGAGCAAAAGTTAATTTAAAAACCAGATATCTAAAAGTGTATCATGAAATAAGCGATCCAAATATTGCCGCTTCAGATCGAAATCAAACTGATTTATACTACATGGACATACAGTATCAAAAGAATAGTAAAAAATTTAAGTTAAATTTTACAGGAGGAACTTCAGGTGATTTTATTTTTTCAGAAGTTGAAAATTTTGGCGGAAAAAATACTAGAGTATCAAATTCAATTTACGCTCAAATAGATAAAAAATTTGGAGAAAGATTAAATGCTTCTATTGGTTCTAGATATGAATTTTTTCAATTAAAATCTGATTCAACATATATCCTAAATGGCGAACATATAAATAGTTATGGTGAAGGAAAACCTGTAATTAGAGCTGGTCTTAATTATAAAATACATGAAGGTACATATGCAAGAAGCTCATTTGGTCAAGGATTTAGATTTCCCTCTATAGCAGAATTATTCGTAAAATCAGAAATAGCAAAAGGAATATACGTTTATCCTAATCCTGCTTTATCAGCAGAAAGTGGATGGAGTTCAGAACTAGCTGTAAAACAAATATTTAAAATAAATAACTGGATAGGTTTTTTTGATTTAGCGGCTTTTTTAATGGAGTATGATAATATGATGGAGTTTACTTTCGGAGCTTGGGGTAATGATCTTGCTAATCCAGATGAATTCTTTGGATTAGGTTTTAAATCTCTTAATGTTGGACCAACAAGAATTTCTGGAATTGAAGCTTCAGTAAACGGAACAGGTAAAATTGGAAAATCTAAAATCAACTTATTAGGAGGGTATACTTACACAAATCCTATATCTTTGGACAGATTTAATTCATTTGCTGTTGATGCAAGTGGACTAGAAATGAATTATTTTAACTCTAGCTCTGCTGATTCAATAAATATTTTAAAATATCGTCATGAGCATACAATAAAACTTGATATAGAAGTTATAAATAAAAAATTATCACAAGGAATAAGCGCGCGTTATAGTAGTTTTATGAAAAATGTAGATAAAATTTTCACATCAACCACATTTGCACTAGTGGCTCCTGGAGTAAATGAATCTAGATTAAATAGCTTGAAAGGAGACTTTATTATGGATTATAGACTGTCTTATAACTTAAATGACAAAATGACTTTATCTTTTATAATAAATAATATATTTAATAAAATTTATCAATCTAGGCCATGTTCTATGATGCCTATGCGTAATATGAGCTGTCAATTTAGAATTAATCTGTAATGAATTTTATTGGTATTATCCCCGCTCATTCTAAATCAAAAAGATTTCCTAAAAAAGCTTTACATAAACTGAAAAATAAATCTCTAATACAACATGTTTATGAAAAAACTAAAAAATGTAAATTATTATCAGATTTATACGTGGCCACAGATTGTTTAAAAATAAAAAAAGAAATAAAACAAATAAATGGAAAAGTCATTTTAACAAACAACAATCATGAAAACGGATCTTCAAGGTGCTTTGAAGCTTTTAAAAAAATTAATAAAAAATATGATTATATTATCAATATACAAAGTGATCAGCCGTTTATTAATTCAAAGATAATAGATCAAATGATACTTGACGTTAAAAAAAATAAACCATCAATACTGACAACAGGATTCAAAATAAAAGAACATGAAATAAAAGACATGAATGCGGTTAAAGTTTATGTGAAAAATAATATTTGCATTAATTTCAGTAGAAAAAAAATATGCGAAAAAAATATTTTTAAACATATTGGTATTTATTTTTTCCAATCTAAAATAATAGATAAACTAATCCTATTAAAAAAAACTAAAAGAGAACAAAATGAATCTCTAGAACAATTAAGATGGCTGCAAAATAATTATGAAATAAATTTCACGAAAAGCATTTATAATGTTATCTCTATAAATTCTAAACAAGATTTATTAGATTTATAATATGAATAAAATTCATAAAATATTATCTAAACTTTTTTATGAACATGATTGTATAATAATTCCTGGATTTGGAGGTTTTATTTTAAACTACCAAAATGCAAAATTTGACAAAAAAACAAACACTTTTTATCCTCCAAGAAAAACTATATCTTTTAATAAGAGATTAAACAAAAATGACGGAATATTAATAAATAGCTTAAAAGATTCTGAGAAAATAAGCTATAAAGATGCAAGAAAAATTATTAATGATTTTACAAAAAACATAAATCAAAAACTTGATAAGTTTCAAGAATATAAATTTGAAGAAATAGGTATTATAAAATTAGACAATTATGATAAATTGATTTTTCAAGAATTTGAGAAAATAAATTTTTTAAATGACTCTTTTGGTTTTCAAAAATTTAAATTCTATCCTTTAGAGACCAAAACACATAGAACTCTCAAAGAACAAGATTTTCAAAATTATAAATATTTAATTAGAGCTGCAGCCGTAATGCTACCATTAATTTTGATTGCGTCTCTAGCGATAATACAACAAAATAATATTATTACAACAATACAAAAAGTATCTAAATCTAATTTTTTAGATATAAGTTTAAATAATGAAGAAATAATAAAATATAATTATAATATAAATAAAAACATAAATAACAATTTATTATACCTATATACAAATGAAATAAGTGAAGTTATAAATGAAACTAATATTAAAATTAATAACATAAATAAAACCAGTTTACCTGCTATACAAAAATCACAAAAAGAAAAAGAATATAAATTTTATATAATCAATGGATCTTTTTCTAATAAGAAATACGCCGTTAGGTTAAAAAATGAACTCACAAAACAAGGATTTAATTCTTTCATAATGAAAAAAGATAAAAAAAACAGATATAAAGTGTGTTCTTTTGCTACAAATAAAAAAGAAAAAGCAGTTTATAATTTATCTCAAATAAAAAAATTACACCATAAAGCATGGTTGTTAAAAATATAATATGAAAGGTAAAACAGCAAAAGAATCATTGTCTATATTAACAGAGGTTGTCTTACCAAATGATACGAATAATCTTGGTAATTTAATGGGAGGAAAATTATTACATTGGATGGATATTGCAGCCGCCATATCTGCTTATAGGCATTCTGGAGAAACTGTGGTAACAGCATCTGTGAATAATGTCTCTTTTAATAATGCCATCCCGCAGGGAAGTATAGTTACTCTACATGGAAAAGTATCTAGAGCTTTTAAGTCTTCTATGGAAGTATTTATAGATGTATGGTATGAAAATAGAAAAGGAGAAAAAACAAAATGCAATGAGGCTATATATACTTTTGTAGCTGTTGATGAAAATCAAAAACCTACTTCAATAAAAGAAATAATACCTGAAACAAAAGAAGAGAAAAAAAGATTTGACGGAGCTCTAAGAAGAAGACAATTAAGTCTTATTTTAGCTGGTAAAATGAAACCAAATGAAGCTACAGAGTTAAAATCTTTATTTATTAAATAATTTAATTTGTTTTTTAAGTATTTGAACTAAATGTTCAGAATCAATTTTATCTATACATTTAAAAGATTTATATTTACAGTATTTCCCATGTTTAGAACAAGGTGTATGATTTTTAATATTTGGAAGTAGAATAAAAGAATTCTCTACTAAATAAGGCCTAAATCCGAATAAAGGAGACGTGCACCCCCAAACAGAAATTATTTTTTTATTATATACTGAAGCTAAATGCATTAAGCCCGTATCCGGAGTAATTACTAAAAAAGACTGTTTTAATAAAAAAGCTGATTCATTAAAAGAAGTTTGATTAATTAAATCTATTATTCTTTTATCAGCTAAATCATCATAAGATTTTTTTATATCATCTCCTCCTAATAATACAATATTATAGTCTG
>CAXEHY010000056.1:0-11476 GCA_963996865.1 uncultured Flavobacteriales bacterium
AATAATCTAAAGTATTTAGAGATTTTAATTTTTCGAATCTGATTGATTTGATTTTTTTAGTTTCAGAAGTAACAATCCCCGTCAACAAACCTTGATCTTTTAATAATTTAAAAGCATAACCATCATGAGTGGAAAATTTAATAGATTCTTCTAGATTTTCATTATAATACTTGCAGCCATCAGTTAAAACTCCATCAATATCTGACACAAATAACTTAATATCTGTTTTAAATAAATCAATATTATTTTTTAAATGAATTTTTCTCATAATACTTTCGGCCACATGAAAATCATTAATTTCATCTATTTCAACAGAAGTGTAATCAGGCATCTCACATAACCCTATTGAGCCGGACAATCTATTTTCATGTTTAATTATATTTGATATTGAGTTAATATAAAAAGCTCCATTTTCTAAAAACTGACCACCAACATCTTGTCTTCTTTGTCTATTCATGTAGTCATAATTGACAGAAGAACCATCTTTATTCCATATAAATCTTTTAAAGTCAACACAAGACATTACAGAGTCATATTGCTCCATCATGTCAATCCCGTTCTTGAAATCTTCACTTGCTGTAAAAGGAGATGTTAATTGAGCTAATATTAAATTAATATTATCATTAAAATTATTTTTACCTAGAAATTCTAACATTAAAGACTCTGTGGTAGAATTGTCTTTTGCATTTAAACTGTCTCTATCATAAATGTGTATTTTCTTAAAATTAAAAGATCTAACAATTTCTGATATTTCATCACAATCTGTGGCGACATATATTGCATCTATTTCTTTTACATTATTCAAAGAATTTAAAACCCAATATATTAATGGTTTCCCGCAAAAGTCTTTAATATTTTTAAAAGGAATTGACTTGCTGCCACATCTAGCGGGAACTAATGCTATATTACTCATTTCTATATTTTAGTTTTGATCTTTGAGGCAACTCTATATCTAAAATATCTTTTTCTTTATATTTCAAGGCTTTATAAGTAGCATCTAAATCTCTGATTAATTTATTTACTCCTTGAGGTTCTAATGAAGCGGCGTGATCTGTACCTTTTAAAGCTCTATTTTGAGTAAAATGTCTCTCTACCCATTCAGCGCCTAAAACATAAGCGGCAATATCAATAGATATCCCTAAATGATGTCCAGAGAAACCTATAGATTTAACGTCATCACCATAAAGATTTTTTAATCTGCTAATCTCCAACAAACAAACATCTTCAAAATCAACTGGATATCCTGAAGTACAAGAATACAAAACAACTCTTTTAAGAGTTTTTTTGTCAAAATAATTAATTAATATTTTTTCTTCATCTTGCGAAGTCATACCAAGTGAAATATGTATATCACCTTTATAATTATTAATTAAAATATCTAATAATTTAAAATTATTATTACAAGCAGAAGGTATTTTAATAAAATCAGGCTTTAACTTAATAATTTCTTTTGCTGAATCCTCATCCCAGACAGAAGTAGAATATTTTGTTTTTATTTTTTTACAATAATCATACAATTCTAAATGTTGCTCAAAAGAGAATTCTAAAAACTCTCTATGTAAACCATAACTTTTACCAAATGCAAAATGCTGATTAGGATGAGGCGCGTCATATTGCGCTTTAGTCAATAATAATTTAGGATTTCTTTTTTGAAACTTAACATAATCTACACCCTGTTTTGAAGCTGTTTCGATCAATTCCTTCGCGAAATTCATATCACCCATATGATTACATCCAATCTCTGCAACAAAAATAGGCTTAGTGTACATTTTATTCTTCTATTTTTTCATCATAATAACCAGCATTGTTGCCATAATTTTGACCATAACCATAACCATAACCATAACCGTAGCCATAACCATAGCCGTAAACATAACCGTAGCCATAAGCTCCCGCTCCAGCTACAGAGTCATTTAACACAGTAGATATATTTTTCATCTTCTTACTTTCGTAAAGATCATTAACGTATTTTAATAAATTTCTTTTAGTATAATTCTGTCTTACAACAAAAATTGTTGAATCAATATATTTAGATATAATTAATGAGTCGGCAACTAATCCTAACGGAGCTGTATCTACAATCACAATATCATATAATTTTTTAGCTTCTTTAAATAACTCTTGAACCTTTTCACTATTTAATAATTCTCCGGGATTTGGAGGAGGAGGCCCAGAAGATAAAATTGACAAATTATTTATCCCTGTTTCCCTTACAGAATTCTTAAAAGAAGTTTTATTAGTCAAAAAAGTACTTACTCCTTTTTTATTATCTAAATTAAAATCTTTATGTAATTTAGCTCTTCTCAAGTCACATCCAATTAAAAGAGTTTTTTTGCCAGACATTGCATAAATAGTTGCCAAATTATTTGCTATAAATGTTTTCCCTTCTCCACTAATAGAAGATGTAATCATAATAATCTTATGATCTTCTTTATATAACAGAAATTCTAAATTTGACCTAATAGATCTTAAAGATTCTGATATAGTTGATTTTGGTTTTGAATATGCTACATTCTCCGTAGCAGAATCATTTCTGCCAATAATACCAAGAAACGGAATGCTAGTTATTCTGTCAAGATCTGTTTTTGAAACTATATTTTCGTTTAATATTTCTCTTATAAAGAGTATAAATGTTGGCAATAAAAAACCTAACAATAAAGCTAAGGCAAGGTTTCTTTTTTTATTTGGAGACACTAAAACGGCTAATTTTGAGCTAGCATGAGTAACTATTTTATTATCTGGAACATTAGCAGCTCCTGCTATACCCGCTTCTACTTTTTTCTGTAACAAGAAAGAATATAATTCCGCGAAAACTTCTCTGTCACGTTTAATTGACAAAAATTCTTTTTCAATAGTGGGCAATTCATTTATTTTTGCAGTAGCACTATATCGTTCTTTATCTAGATCTCTAATAACAAGACTATTAGCATTTTTCTGATTTTTAACTATTTGCAAAACACTTGATCTTAATTCTACAATCTCGTCATTTAATCTTTGGATTGCTGGATTTTCAATTAATAAATCTGAATTAAGAAGATTTTTATCAATTTGCTTTTCGACTAAAGCGGTAATCAATTTATTAAGAACTTCATCGTTTATGCCATATGAATTTGGTATAATTATATTGTCATATTGATTGTTGCTAGCTAAATATTCTATTAAATAAGCAAAATATTTATTTTGAATTTTCAAATTAGACACTCTAGCATCTTTCTTAACAAGCTCATCATATAAATTATTCGCTTTATCACTAATATCATTAACATTATTATGACGTTTAAAATTTTTCAATCTCATTTCAAAATAATCTAACGAATCTCTATGTTTCTGCAATTGATCTTCTATAAAAAGAATAGTATTTTGAGAAGATGTGTTTTTTTCATCAAGACCTCTAGATATATAATTAGCAACTAATCCATTCAAATACCTTGATTCCTTTTCTTTATCCTCCCCCAATGAAGTTAATTTTAAAACCGATGCATCTTTTTTTAACTTCTGAACATTTAATTTATTTTGATAATGCCTGGCAACATAATCTATATCATTTATCATAACAAGAACATCTGGCACAGTATTTTTAGAATCAAAATCATATTTATCATCATCAGCAAAAATTGTAAAACTTACATCTCTGAAAGTTAGAGTATCTCCAAAAAAATATTCGCCATCTTCAATAAAAGGACTTTCTAAATTATATGATAAATTACTCTCAAAAGATAACTCCAGTCTAAAACCCTTTATTTTTTGAATCTGAGATTTATCAATAAAGAAAATATTAAAAGGAGATTCATAATTTCTTTCTACTGTCTTTATATCTCCTTTGCAAAAATAAGAAACATCAAAATTTAAATCTTGAACTGTTTTTTTCGTCAAATTATATGACTTTAATAAAATCATCTGATTATTCATATTTTGAGCAGGTACAAAAATTTCATTATTAAATAACATTTGACTAGGATCCTCAACAACTCCTTTTAAATTATCTTCAATTAAAACCGTAGAAGAAACACTAAAAACATCTTTTGAATATCTATTAATAATATATGAACATCCAACACAAATCAATATAGATAAAAGAAAAAAATACCAATTACTTAATACTGTAAATAAAAATTTTCTAATATCAATTAATTCATCCGTATTCTTTTTTTTCATACAATTATTGACTGATTAAATAATATAAAGTATAAGAAGAAATAGCAAAAGACAAAGTTGAAGCAAGATCTTTAAAGCCAAAAAACTTTTTTTGCAAAGGCTCTACATATACAACATCATCCGGCTGCAAATAAAACAAACTTGAATTAATAATACTTAAATCTTTCAAGTTAACATAATATATTACAGGTGTCTCTCCACTACTTCTTATAATTTTCACTCTTTTTCTATTTGCATATTCTTTTAAATCTCCAGCTAATCCAATGATTTCTAATAATGTAGTTTGCGGCTCTATAACATTAATTCTACCTGGTTTATTAACCTCTCCTAAAACTGTAACATAAAAATTTAAAATATTCACTTTAACAGTAGGATCTTTAAAATAACTTTTAGACCTATCACTTATTAAAAAACTTACTTCCGAGATAGTTTTCCCTCTCACATTAAAAGATCCAATGATAGGCAATTCTAAATAGCCTTCAGAATTAACAACATAACCATATAAATAAGGATTGCTAACAAAAAGTTGACTATTACTTTCTTTAGTTTGATTAAAAAAATCAAATTCCACGGGAGTTATAGTTTTAATCTGCACAGACAACAAATCTCCTGTTTTTACTTTATAATCATAATTAAATTCATCTAAAACATGAATATCTTTACTAACATCTAAATAATCTAATTCCGCAGGAGTCACACAAGCCAACATAAAGTTTAAAAGAAAACATATTATTATATTATTTACTATTTTCATAAATATAAGTTTACAATTACAAAAATAAGATATTATTGTATAATTTTAGAATTTTACAAACTTTAATGTCATATCTAAAACTTCCAATAATTTAGACGGGATAACTTTACCTTTAGGATGTTTTGCGTCAAAAGTATGACCTGTACTTTTTATTATTAAGCATTTTACATCAAAATATCTAGAGAAACTTATCGCTTCATCGACAGAAATACTTTTATCATCTTGACCGTGAATTAATAAAGTGGGAACTTTTATATTAAAATTTTTTTTAATACTTAATCTGTTTTTATTGTTTTTCAAATCCTTAAAAAATTGATAATTAATTGGCATTTTCTGTTTTGTTCTGGTATTAAAAATTTCAATATATCCCGTTTCTTTACATTTTTTCTCTCTTGCAAACAAAGGCCTAGAATAAAAATCATAAACAGACCCCCATGTAATAAGCTTTTTAACTCTAATGTCTTCTGAAGCTTTCAACATAGATATCCCGCCTCCTCTACTATGACCTATTAATGTTAATTTACTAAAATCAATCAATTCACTAAACTTAGAACTATACAACCAGTCTATAATAAAGCCCAGATCATCTAACTCTTTACTTAAGTTGTTGTTTCCAAAAAGCTCTAAATCAGTAAAATAATCATTTGAAAATTTAACTCCATTATGAGAAAAATTAAACTTCAAAAAAAATAAATCTTTTTCAGCAAAATATTTTCCTATTTCATTGAAAAAACCCCAATCTTTAAAACCTTTAAAGCCATGTGAAAATATCACAGGAATAATATTGTCCTTGTTTTTAGGAAAAAAAACATCTAAATGAATATTTATATTAGAAGATCCCTGAATTTGAATATCTCTATAAGAGATCACTATACTAAATCTTAACTATTTTTTCTATAAAACGAACTAAGTCTCCTTCAATTATTTTTAAAATATACACCCCTGATGGAATGTTTTTTAACATAATAGAATTATTAATCATTTTAGCCTTGAAAACCTCTTTCCCTCTAATATCTGTAACAACTATAAGTTTTTCAAAATTATCAAAACAACTTACATGCAGGTAATCTTTAAAAGGATTAGGGTAAATGTCTATTTCGCCAACATTCGCCTCTACATAAGCTGAACTATGGTCATAAACATTAAAAAAATCTATTCCTGCTTCAACTATATGACCTGTGTAATCATCAGCTGTTTTCACTATGAACCGCATATCAGATGTAGGGATAATATAATCACTAACTCTAAATTCCTCGAAAGACCAGGTTCCGTTATTAGAAGAAGATTCTGTAAGAATATGAACATTTTCTAAGTCCATACCATTAGATATTTGAACAAATAAAGTATCATTAGGAGTTCCTCCTCCCCAGCCGCCTAAATTAACAAACCATCTATAATAACTAATATAAGGATCTGTATAATTAGACAAATCAAACATAGGAGAAGTTAAGACAACGTCTCCGTCATCCACGTCATCTGTTCCTGGTGAACCTCCATAATTGCCTGTAATATAAGCTTTATCAGAACAATCTCCTTGAACATCTTCATCAGGATTAGCTAAAGATGACTGTAAAACTGTACCTATAGGCTCACCTCTTTCCCATAATCCAGTAGGCGCACTTCCTGTGCTAGTCCATCCAAAATCAAGAGAAAAATCATCCATGTATCCGTAATCTAAAATTATTGTTAATTGTCCAGTGTTTGGATCTATAAATTGATTTAAACATTGAGTTTGATACCCCCAAAAACCAGCAATTATATTATATGAACCTGTGTATATTGTATCTAAACTAAACAAACCATTAATATCAGATGTAATATTAAAATTAAAATTATCATCAGCAATATTAACTAAAGCTCCTGAAATTCCATTATTTTGAATATCTACTATTTGACCATCAAATACAAAAGGTATCATTGGCGTTAATTGAGCATCTAATATCTGTAAAACCCCATTTATTAATTGCACAGACAATGTATCTGACACATATCCAGGGGCTGAAAAAACAACATCATAAAGACCTGCAAAAGCAAAACCTGTATAATAATGACCAAACAAATCTGTATTACTATATATATTATTTGAAGCCACTAAATTAACATTTACATTGAAAATAGCTGAACCAGTAACAGCATCTGTTACATCTCCCTCTAAATAACATCCTTGTTGAAAATCTGGACTAAAAACTAGAAGCATGCCGTTACCGTTAGAACCGCTATTTATATCATTAGAAATAATATTTCCAGAAGGAAGCCAAGGATAAGTGCCCCAACAGCCATCAAAACCATTACCAGAACCTGAATAAGAATCATAAGCAGCTACTTCTATCATATTATAAGGATATGTCACGTCATGAATAGTTGTGCCATCTCTATAATAAGAAGTTACAATAAAATCTCCTTGACCATTATTTATAAAATGAGTATTATGAGGAATAGTACCTGACCCAGGATTAGACTGCACAGCATCAACAGGAAAAATATTATTTAAATCAGAAACATCATAAGCTCCCAAATAAGCTCCACTTACTTCATCTGTAGTGAACAGATAATCTCCATCATCAGATATCCAACAGTTATGAGTAAACTGATTTGGCGTCGCATGATAAGCATTACCGTTATTAAAAACAACAGGATTAGATTTATCTAAAACATCTACAGCATAAAAATTACCCGCATATATACAAGCCGCCCACATAGTATCTCCTCTTACCATGCCATCATGAATATATTCATCATCCCAAGTTCCTAGATAAGAAGGATTCATAGGATCTGTAGCTACATCTAAAAATATAGCACCTCCATTACCAACATCAGCTCCAAAAATATAAGCAATACCGTTTTCATCTATGTATATATTATGAGCTGTTTCAAAATGTGTATTATCAAAAACATATGTAGCTCCCGTCATATCATTTAAATCTACAATCAACAAGCCATCATTTCCGCATTCTGTAGTTATATAAGCATAATGACTCCAGGTTTTTATATCTCTCCAAGTACAAGCGACATGAGAAATGGTAAATTCTGTAATAGGATTATTAGGATTTGTTACATTAGTAACCATAAAACTGCTTTCATTCCCGCATAAAGCATATTCGTTTCCATTATTATCTGAATATCCCCAAATATCACTCCCCTCTTCCCCACTATAAGTGACTGACCCAACTAAATTAAGTCCATAATTTTGCGCAAATAATCCAAAACACAATAAAAAAGAAAAAGAAAAAATAACATACCTCATATTTTTTATTTTATTAAATATAATTCACGCAAATATAATATTTATTACACGTTTATCTTTTAAGTAATATTAAATATTTAATTTCATTTGTGTATTACTGTTTTTAACTTCATTTTGTTTTTCAAGTTCAACAAACTTAATGTCATTGACTTTTTCTTTTGGAACAGAAATTAAACGTTTACCGATACTTTTATAACCCTGTACAGGGAAACTGTCTGTTTTAATTTCTTCAAACACTCTATCTTTACCTTTTTCTTTTTTATACGTCACTTTAATTAACAAGTTATGAGAATAAGCAACATTTTCTAAAAAACAATTATTATCATTCGGTATTATAAAAGCGTCTTTAGATATATCTGGCGGCAAAAATCTCTTAAAATAAAAACAGTTCTTGACCTTATTGTAATATACAATACTTATTGGTTTTTCAATGTCACACTTTTTCAAAAGGAGCAAATCTTCATCAAAATGACTAGATATTTTTATCAAATTAACACCTAATAAACCTCTACTATTAATAGTAATTATTTTATCATTTCCTTTAAATTCTCCTAAAAATTCCCCTCTTTCATCAGTATTAAGACGCAAAACAGAATCATCAAACCAAACACGTCTTGCAGACAAAGTAGAACTGCCCTCTTTTTTAAACTCGACCTTTTTAACAGGATGACGAGATATAATAACGCCGACTGCACTTTTACCTCTTATTGGCTGCAAAGAAAAATCTACTTCAAATTTATCTTTTTTTAATTTTTGATTAGATTTTAAATATAAAGAAACTGTCTCCGCCTCTCCGTTAGGATTATAAGAAAGATATAATATTTTTGAATTTTTATTTCCTCTAGTAACATGATAAAACTTATCTCTCAATAAACCTTGAGCTGTAAATCTTTTTATATAATAATTACCTCTTAATCCATCTCTGTAAATACAATTAAAAACAGACCTGTCATCTCCTTTTTTATAAACACCAGCATACATGATGTTTTTTTCAAAAAACACTTTTTTATCTATTTTTCTCATCACTAAAGACCCATTTTGACATATGGCTAAAACGTCATCTATGTCTGAGCATTCTGAAATAAATTCATCTTTTCTCAAAGAATAACCAACAAAACCTTCTTCCCTGTTAACATACAATCTTTGATTACTAGCAATAACTTTAGAAGCGATAATATTATCAAAAACTTTGATTTGCGTTTTTCTTTTTCTTTCTTCACCATAAACCTTCTTCAAGGATTTAAAATAACTAATTGTATAATTTATAATATCAGCAAGGCTTGTCTTAATTTCTTGTATTTTTTCTTCTAAAGAAGAAATATCTTGATCTGATTTCAAAGAATCATATTTTGAAATTCTTTTTATTTTAATCTCTGTTAATTTCACAATATCCTCACCCGTCACTTCTCTTTGTAGTTTTTTTAAATAAGGCTTGACTCCTCTTTTTATTTCTAATATAACATCATCCCAAGTTTCACTATCCTCTATATTTCTATATATTTTATTTTGAATAAATATTTTTTCTAAATTCAGAAAATGCCATCTCTCTTCTAACTCAAAAAGTTTTATTTTTAATTCCTTTTTTAATAAATCTACAGTTCTATTTGTAGAGGAAATTAATATTTCAGAAACAGACGTGAAGACAGGTTTTTTATCTTTAATAACGCAGCACAAAGGAGAAATAGAAACCTCGCAATCAGTAAAAGTATATAACGCATCGATAGTTTTATCAGGAGAAACTCCTTTTGGCAAAGAAATAACTATTGCTACTTGTTCAGAAGTATTATCTTCAATGTGCTTAATTTTTATTTTATTTCTTTCACTAGCTTTAATTATAGAATTAATTAAACTAGTAGTTGTGGTCGAAAAAGGAATTTCTGAAATAAGTAAATTAGTTTTATCTATAACAGAAACGCGAGCTCTAACTCTTATTTTACCTCCCCTAAGACCATCTTTATAATTACTCACATCAATTAATCCGCCTGTATGAAAATCAGGAAAAAATTTAGGCTTCTTACCTTTAAGGATTTTAATAGACTCATCTATTAATTCACAAAAATTATGCGGCAAAATCTTTGTAGATAAACCAACCGCTATACCTTCAACTCCTGAATACAACAAATATGGAAATTTAAAAGGGAGAGATTCAGGCTCTTTGTTTCTCCCATCATAAGACTCTAGCCAATTTGTAATTTTATTATTAAAAGCAACCTCTAAAGCAAATTTAGACAACTTAACCTCTATATATCTTGGAGCTGCAGCATTATCTCCTGTCAAAGTATTACCCCAATTACCTTGTAGGTCTAATAATAAATCTTTTTGAGCAATATTAACAAGAGCATCTCTAATTGAAGCATCGCCATGAGGGTGAAATTTCATAGTATGACCAATAACATTAGCAGATTTATGAAATCTGCCATCATCTAAATCCTTTAAAGAATGTAAAATTCTTCTCTGCACTGGCTTCAAACCATCTTCTTCAAAAGGCACGGATCTTTCTAATATAACATAAGAAGCGTAATCTAAAAACCAGGTTTTATACATCCCAGAAAGATGCATAATATTAGAAATCTCTTTGTCCATAATAATTAAATTTAATAATCACTTTCCATTCTTAAATTATCTATAATAAAATTCTGTCTTTCAGGAGTATTTTGACCCATATAAAAACTTAAAATATCCTCTACTTTACTGTCTTTTCCTAAAATAATTGGCTCCAGCCGCATGTCTAAGCCAATGAAATTTTTAAATTCATTAGGCGATATCTCCCCTAATCCTTTAAATCTAGTAACTTCGGGGTTTTTAACTTCTTGTAAAGCTGATTTTTTCTCATTTTCATCATAACAATATATTACCTTATTCTTATTCCTAACTCTAAATAGTGGAGTTTCTAAAATATACAAATGATTATTAATTATTAAGTCAGGAAAAAACTGCAAAAAGAAAGTAATAAGGAGAAGTCTGATATGCATTCCGTCTACATCTGCATCTGTAGCAATAATTATTCTATTATATCTTAAATTTTCAACCCCTTCTTCTATATTAAGAGCAGCTTGCAATAAATTAAATTCCTCATTCTCATAAACTATTTTTTTTGTTTTACCAAAACTATTCAAAGGCTTGCCTTTTAAACTAAAAACAGCCTGAGTATTAACATTTCTGACTTTAGTTATTGAGCCGCTAGCAGAATCTCCCTCTGTTATGAAAATAGTAGAATCAAATCTTTTTTCTGATTTTATATCATTATAATGCACTCTACAATCTCGTAATTTTTTATTATGCAAAGAAGATTTCTTAGCTCTTTCACGTGCTATTTTTTTAAC
>CAXEHY010000057.1:0-15628 GCA_963996865.1 uncultured Flavobacteriales bacterium
AGGAAATATCGTCCAACATCATTCGACAAAGTAGTGGGGCAAGATCATATTACAAGCACTCTGGAAAATGCTATCAAAAATAATAGAATTTCACATGCATATTTATTTAGTGGTCCTCGTGGTGTCGGCAAAACTTCATGCGCGAGAATATTTGCTAAAATGATAAATTCAAATCATAAAAACGACAACTCATTTAATGTTTTTGAATTAGACGCCGCGTCAAATAATACTGTTGAAGATATAAGGAACCTTATTCAAAAGATAAGAATACCTCCGCAAAACTGCAAATACAAAACATATATAATAGATGAAGTACATATGCTGACATCTTCTGCTTTTAATGCTTTTTTAAAAACACTTGAAGAACCTCCAAAACATGCGATATTTATTTTAGCAACTACCGAAAAAAATAAAATAATACCAACTATTCTTTCTAGATGTCAAATTTTTGATTTCAAAAAAATACTTGTAAAAGATATAATTGAATCTTTAAAAAAATTATTAGAGACTAAAAAAATAAAATACGATGATGAAAGTTTAATGTTAATAGCAAAAAAATCTGATGGTTCTTTAAGAGACGCTTACACTATATTAGATCAAATAATAAACCTAAATGACACAGAAATAAAATATGATCAAGTTGTAAAATCCTTAAGTATAATAGATTTTGATTTTTACAATAAAATCATAAATCTAATAACACAAGATAATATATCTGAATCAATAATTTTATTGAACGACTTATTCAATCAAGGATTTTCATCTGAAGACTTTATAATGGGTTTATTAGAATATTTCAGAAACTTATTGATGACAAAACATGAAAAAACAATTGAATTAATTAATTATAGTGAAAAAAATAAAACAGAATTAATCGAACAATCAAAAATCCTAGATCATGAAAAAACACTAACGTGCATAAAAATATTAAATGAATTTTATTTTAAAATATCTAAATCATTAAATAAACAATTTCTGGCAGAATTATGCTTATTAGAACTTTCACAATCTATGAACGCTAAAAAAAAAACTGAAAAATCTAAAATAGAAAAAAAAGAAACAATAAGTATAAAAACCAAAACAAAAACTGAAAAATCTAAAGTAGAAAAAAAAGAAAAAACAAATACAATAATCAAAACAAATCCTGAAAAAGAAATAAATTTCGCGCGACACACTTTAGATATAAATGCAATACTAGACAACAAAAAAGAAAAAATAGAAGAAGAAGGGAGCAAAAAAGAAATAAACATAAATGTAATATGGACTGATTTTCTAAATAATATAAAAAATACTGACAACTCAAATTATCAAATACTAAAAGATATAGATCCTAAAATTGAAAACTATACAATTATTATAAAAATCAACAAAGAACAAAGAGATATAATAAAAGAAGAAGTAGCCATCAATAAAGAAATAAAAAAAATAAATAAAAAATTAAATTTAAAATTTTTAATAAAAAAAGAAATTGAACAAACAAAAATTATTACTTTGGAAGAGAAATACAATAAATTGCTAAAATTAAATCCTAATATTAAAAAATTAGAAAAAAAACTAAAAATTAAATTTAAACCATAAAAACATGAACAAAAAAATAATTATATATTTGACATCAATTCTTATAATATTTGCTTTTTACATTTTAATAACAAATATGCCTGAATCTAAAACAACATATCATAAAGATCAATTAAAAACAATAGTACATGAATTAGATAATGGATTGAAAATTTATATGTCTGTATACAAAGACGCACCAAGAATTCAAACAAACATAGCTATAAAAGCTGGAAGTAAATATGACCCACATCATGCTACAGGTTTAGCTCATTATCTAGAACACATGTTATTCAAAGGAACTGATAAATACGGATCAACAGATTATGAAAAAGAAAAAATATTATTAGATGAAATAGAAAATCTTTATGAAGAATATAGACAAATAAACATGTCTGAATTAGATAAAAGAAAAAATGTTTGGAATAAAATTGATTCTGTTTCAAATTTAGCTGCAAAATACGCTATTCCAAATGAATATGATAAAATGCTAAGTAGTATTGGCGCAAAAGGCACAAATGCATACACCTCACTTGAAAAAACAGTATATGTCAACGATATACCTTCTAATCAATTAGAAAAATGGCTGAAAATAGAATCTGAAAGATTTAGAAATCCTATTTTCCGTTTATTTCATACTGAACTAGAAACTGTATATGAAGAAAAAAATAGAGGCTTAGATAATGATGGAAGAAAATTATTTGAATCAATGATGTCAGGATTATTCTCAAAACATCAATATGGGACACAAACTACTATAGGTACAATAGAGCATTTAAAAAACCCTTCTTTGAAAGAAATAAAAAAATATTTTGACAAATACTATGTTCCAAATAATATGGCCATATGCATTTCTGGAGATTTTGAACCTAAAAATGCAATATTTTTAGTGGAAAAATATTTCGGAAATTTTAAAGCTGTAGAAGTTGAAGAATTTATACCAGCAAAAGAAGAAGAGATAACTTCTCCTATTATAAAACATACATATGGACCTGAAGCTGAAAGATTATACTTGGCTTTCCGTTTTCCTGGGATAAACAGCAAAGAGGCTATAAAACTAAAAATGGTTGATATGATTTTAAGTAATAGCACTGCTGGCTTAATAGATTTAAATTTAAATCAAGAACAAAAATTAATTGGAGGAGGATGTTTCCCTTATGTTTTAAAAGATTATTCATTACATGCATTTTATGGAAGTCCAAAGCAAAATCAAACATTAGAAGAAGTTAAAAATTTATTATTATCAGAAATTGAAAAAATAAAAAAAGGGGATTTTGAAGAATGGCTATTATCTGCTATTATTAGTGATTTAACATTAACACAAATAAAAAAATATGAAACTAATAATGGAAGAGCTGGAGAATTTGTTGAAGCTTTCACCCTAGATGTTCCTTGGGAAAATTACATTGAAGAAATTAATTATATGTCAAATTTAACCAAAGAAGATTTAATTGAATTTGCAAATAAATACTATAAAGAAAATTACGTTTTAGTCTATAAACACACCGGAATAGATAAATCTATAATGAAAGTAAATAAACCAAAAATAACACCTGTAGAAGTAAATAGAGAGGCAAAATCTGATTTTCTGCAAAACATTATTAAAGAAAAAGTCGCAGATATAAAACCAGTATTTATAGATTTTGAAGCTGATATTCAAAAAGATAAAATCAATGAAGTTGAACTTTTATATAAAAGCAACACAGAGAATCAAAGATTTAGACTAGAATATATAATACCAAAAGGATCTAATCTAGATCCAAAATTAAAAGTAGCCGCAGAATACTTCAACTTTATAGGCACAGACAAAATAAATCCTTCTGACAAAAAAGAAGAGTTTTACAAATTAGGCTGTGATCTTTCATTAAAATGCAGTTTTGATGAAACAAAAATAACTTTAACTGGAATAAATGATAATTTTATTAAATCTGTAAAGTTAATGGAAGATTTACTGACAAATGCAATTGCAGACGAAGAAGCTTTACAAAATCTTAAAATAGATATTTTGAAAAAAAGAAACGATGCCAAATTAAATAAAAACACTATACTTTTTGGGGGCATGAGAATGTATGCAAGATATGGTGAAAACTCTCCTTTTGCTAATGTTTTGTCAAATTCTGAAATACAAAAATTAAATTCATCAGAATTAATAGAAGCAATAAATAGTTTAACAAAACATGAACATAGAATATTATACTATGGACCTTGTTCAATTGAAGGATTAAAAAACAGCCTTAATGAATTACATGTAAACTCCGAAGAACTTGTAAAAATAGAAAACGATAAAATTTTTAAAGAATTAGATATAAATAAAAATAAAGTCTTTATCGTTAATTATGACATGAAACAAGCTGAAGTGTTATTTTTCGCTAAAGGATCTAAACTTAACATTCAAGATATTCCTTTAATAAAATTCCATAATGAATATTTTGGAGGAGGCATGAGTTCTATAGTTTTTCAAGAAATGAGGGAATCAAAAGCATTAGCATATTCGGTTTACAGCACATATACAATACCTGCTAAAAAAGATGAATCACATTATTCTTTTTCTTACATAGGCACTCAGTCAGACAAGCTATCAGAAGCCATGAATGGAATGTTTGATCTTTTAACAAATATGCCTGAAGCAAACAATAATATGGAAAATGCCAGAAACGGAATAATTCAAAAAACAAATACTGAAAGAATAACAAAGTCTAGTATATTAAATCAATATTTAAAAGCAGAGAAAATGGGAGTTAATTATGACCTCAGAACATCTATTTATGATAATGTTAAAAATTTCCAAATGAATGATTTAATTAAATTTCATAACAACTACATTAAAAATGAAAATCATATAATTATGGTTTTAGGTAATCAAACAAATTTAGATTTAGAAATTCTTAAACAATATGGAGAAATACATTTTTTAACTTTAGAAGATGTTTTTGGTTATTAAAAGTAAAAAATAAAATGCAAAAAATTCAAGTAAACAACCCTGTCGTTGAATTAAATGGTGATGAAATGACAAGAATAATATGGAAGTTTATAAAAGAAAAATTAATACTTCCTTATTTAGATATAGAAATTAAATATTTTGATTTAGGGATACAAAAAAGAGATGCAACTAATGACCAAATAACTATTGATGCCGCTAGGGCTATAAAAAAATATAATGTTGGTATTAAATGTGCCACTATTACTCCTGATGAATCTCGTGTAACAGAATTTAGTTTAAAAAAAATGTGGAAATCTCCAAATGGAACAATAAGAAATATAATTGGAGGCACTGTTTTCCGTGAACCTATAATATGTAACAATATACCTAAATTAGTCTCTAATTGGACAAAACCAATATGTATAGGAAGACATGCCTTTGGGGATCAATACAAAGCTACTGATGCGGTTATAAAAGGTAAAGGGAAAGTAATTATGAAATTTATACCTGAAAATAAAGGAGAAGAAAAAACATGGGAAGTCTATAACTTTGAAGGTAATGGAGGAGTTATAATGAGCATGTATAACACAGAAGAATCTATTTATGGTTTTGCTAGATCATGCTTTAATCAAGCTTTATTTAAAAAATGGCCTTTATTCCTTTCTACTAAAAACACAATACTAAAAGCTTATGATGGTAGGTTTAAAGACATTTTTGAAGAAGTATACTTAAATGAATTCCAAGATTTGTTTAAAGAAAATAATATTACATATGAACATAGGTTAATAGATGACATGGTAGCTTCTTGTTTGAAATGGAATGGCGGGTTTGTTTGGGCATGTAAAAATTATGATGGAGATGTACAATCTGATACAGTAGCACAAGGATTCGGTTCTCTGGGGCTTATGACTTCTGTATTAATAACCGCAGATGGAAAAACAATGGAGTCAGAAGCTGCTCATGGCACCGTGACGCGTCATTACAGACAACATCAAGAAGGTAAAAAAACATCTACAAATCCTATTGCCTCAATTTTCGCATGGACAAGAGGCTTGGCTTTTAGAGGAAAATTAGATAAAAACAAAAAACTAATTGACTTTTGCTCTATATTAGAAAAGGTATGTGTAAATACAGTAGAAAATGGTATTATGACTAAAGATCTAGCAATGTGTATACACAAAAAAGAAACAACTGAAAAAGATTACGTAAACACTGAAGATTTTCTAAATGCGTTAGAAAATAATTTGAAAAAAAAATTAAATTTATAATAAAGTTATTATGATTGCTAAAATAAAATATATACTTCCAGTAATAATACTTTTATTATCTTTTGGCATATTTAATTCTATTAATAATCAAATACAATTTGAAACTACATCTAAATTTAAAGAAGACGCTGTAAAACAAAATCTCAGAGATATTAGACAATTACAAATAGCATACAAGAGAAAATACAATATTTATTCAAGTAATTTTCAAGATTTAATTCGTTTTATAGATGAAGATTTAAATATTATTAAAGTAACTGGCAATCCTCCTAATATTGCTGATACACAAGAACAAAAATTATACATTATAGACTTTTTAACAAAAAAAATAATGCAACAATACTATAAAAACAGAAAAGATAAAAAATCAAGGGCAAGAGATAAAGCAAAAAATATTTATAAAAATGAATTCCAAGCTTTAGATTTTGAAGGTCAATTAATGAAGTTAAATGATTTTAAACATAAAAAATATATTAAAAAAGGTATAGATACAATATTTATCAAAAAAGACACCATAAAAATTGATGTCAAAACAAGTGTTTTTTCTGATGAATACATGCGAGAAAGAGATAATAGATTTCCACTTGAAATTAAAAAATTAAAATATATACCAATATACAATGATGACAAAATAAATCACGAATTGAAAAAAGAATTTTATTTAAACTCAAAAAAAATTAACAAAGGAGGTTCATTCGTCCCAGTAGTTATAGTTGCTGCAATCAAAAAAGATATATATCATAATATTTCACTTAAAAATACTGGAGTTAATCCAGAAGACTCTATAATGATAGGATCTCTAAAAGATATAACTCTTGATGGAAATTGGGGAGAATAAAATAGAAACATTTGGTGTAGAAAATCTATCTGTAATACAAAACAATTATAATCTTGAATTAGCTGTCGAAATAAATAAAGATCAATTGTCGTTTTCAATAAAAAATGAAAAAAATGAAATAGTAAGAATTGAACAACACGAATTCAAAAGCGACAACACAAAACAAAAAACAAACAAAATAGAAAAGATTATAATATCAAATAAATTTTTAAAACAAAATTTTAAAACCTGCACTTTAATTTTAAATAATGAATTTTTCACTTTCGTTCCAAACAAGATGTTTGATGTAAATAACTATAAAAAATATTACGATTTCTGTTTTAAACAAGATCCTGATAATGAAATAATATTTGAAGAAATAAAAAATATAAAATCAATAAACATATATTCAATTAACAAATCATTAAAAAATATCTTATTAAACTATTTTCCTAAAATAAAAATAATACATACTTGCACCAACTTGATCAATTCAATAAGCAATAAAATAAATCAATATGAAAATCAAAATATATTATTAAATATCAATAAATCAAATTTTCAAATAATATTATTTCATGATTCAGATTTATTACTATACAATTATTTTCATTATGAACAAGAAGAAGATTTTTTGTTTTATTTGCTTTATATATCAAAAGAATTGAAAATAAATCAAAAAAATAGCAACATATACTTAACCGGTAACATAAACTCAAAGTCTACAATAACTTTACTTATTAAAAAATATTTTCAAAACATTAATTTCATGAAAATAAATAAAACACTAAAACTACCTTTCTTTTTTCAGAATATAAATGAACATACGTTTTATAATTTATTAAATGGTCATATATGCGAATAATAGATGGTAAGTTTAAAAAATATAAAGTTAATTTTAATAAAAAAATAAAAATTAGACCTACAACAGATTTCGCAAAAGAAGCATTATTCAATATACTAGAAAATAAATATGATTTTAATAAAATTAGTGTTTTAGATTTATGTTCAGGTAGCGGCAATATAAGTTATGAATTTTGTTCTAGACAAGCTTTATCAGTCACATCTGTAGAAAAAAATATAAAATGCATTAATTTTATTAAAAAACAAAAAAATATTATGAACATGAATTTAGATATTATCAAAAACGATGTTTTAAGATTTTTAATGAAAACAAATAAAAAATTCGATGTTATTTTCGCAGATCCTCCGTATAATTTTGAAAATACTTATTTAATACATAATATAATATTTGAAAAAAAAATTTTATCAAAAAAAGGAACTCTTATAATAGAACATGGCAATAAATCTGATTTTCAATCACTTGAAAAATATAAAGAAACCAGAGTATACGGAAAAGTTAATTTTAGTTTTTTTAATAATTAGAAAATGAAAAAAATAACATTATTTCCAGGGTCATTCTCTCCTTTCACAAATGGACATTTACATATTTTAAAAAAAGCATTAAAAATATTTGATATTGTATATATAGGAATAGGAGAAAATTCAACGAAAAAAAACCTTATGCCTGTATATGAAAGAGAAAAAATAATCAGAAATAAAACAAAAAAAATTAAAAATATAAAAATCATAAACTACAAGGGGCTAACTGTAGAATTCTGTAAAAAAAATAAAATAAAATTTATAATTAGAGGCCTAAGAGATTTTAAAGACTTTGAATTTGAAAAAGAAATATATCATGTTAATAAAGCTCTAAACAACAATATTGAAACAATGTATTTTATGTCTGATCAAGATAAGACTAAAATAAAATCATCATTAAAATATTAAATCAAATCAAATAAATATTTAATATTAAGATAAGTGTCTGCAATAACATGATTAATGTTTTCTTTTGGCACCCATTGAACTCGTGTTATTCCTTCGGCAACCTGAGGACGTGTTTTTTTGTGTTGAGAATTCATTAAAAACCAATAAGTGGTTTTCAAAATCCAAGTTTTATCAAAATAAATATGAAAAGTTTTATCTAAAAAACTTGTTATGAGAACATCTGCTAAACCTGTTTCCTCTTGAACTTCTCTAATTGCCGTGTTCTCTATAATTTCTTTTGCATCCTGTTTGCCCTTAGGTAGATCCCATTTATTATTTTTATAAATAAATAAAATATTGTTATTATTAAAAACAACACCTCCAGCAGCATTTAGTAATCTAAAATAAGAAGCAAACTCCTCAAAAGAATCACAAAGAACATTATACTTATCTTTGCTTAAAGAATTATTATTTAAATAAAAAAATAAATCTTCTACTCTGATATAAGAATCGCCTTTAAAATTATTAGCAATACAAAATACCGTGTCATTAATAAAAACTTTATACATTTGTTAAAGTGTTATATAATAAAAAAATAGCTGAAAAAGTATCTAAATATCTATTGCAAAGTAAAGCAATTATTTTAGATCCGAAAAACCTTTTTACTTGGAGTTCGGGCATACAATCTCCAATATATTGTGATAATAGAATTTTATTATCATATGTTGATTACAGAATAGACATAAAAAATATTTTTTGTGAAATAATTATTCAAAAGTATCCTGAAACAAATTCTATTTGTGGTATTGCAACAGGAGGAATACCTCAAGCAAGTTTAATTGCTGATAAAATAAAATTACCTTTAATGTACGTTAGATCTGCTACAAAATCACATGGAAGAAAAAAAAATATTGAAGGATTAATTCAAGAAAATCAAAATATAATAATTATAGAAGATTTAATTAGCACAGGAAATAGTGCTATACAAGGAGCAAAACAAATAAAAAGAAATAATTGTAATATTTTAGCAATATTGTCTGTATTTGATTATGAATTTAAAATAAGCAAAGAAAACATGAATAAAAATAAATTTAATTCTATATCTCTAACTAATCTTACGACAACTCTAAAAATAGGGGTAAAAAACAATTATATAACAAAAAAAGAAAAAATTTTTATTGAAAAATGGCATAACAAAATAATTAAATAAAACATCTTCATTACATTAATAAATAATCTTTCTCAAAAGCAACACAAACTTCATTGAAAATTTTTTCTATAGAAATATTTTTTCCAATAATTTGTTTTAATGAAACAGGATTTGGAACCCAATAGGGATATTTCGTGTTGTTTATATTTAAGCCTACTCCTATAATTGTATATTTTGACAACTTATTCTCAAATAAAATACCACCTATTTTTTTATTGTCATAATAAATATCATTTGGCAATTTGATTCTACTATTTACACCATTATGCTCTAAAACAGTTTTAATGTTTTTTAAAACCATTTTTTCTAAATATTTAATTTTATTGAAATTAAAATTCATAAACAAAACAAAAGAAAAAGTTAAACTTTTATCTTTTTCAGAATACCATCGATTCCCGTACCTCCCTTTACCCTGAATTTGATTTTCAGCAAAAACAATAGAATTTTCTTGAATTACATTATCCTTAATTAATTTTTTAGCATAGTCATTAGTCGAAGCAATATTTTCACAATGAATAATGTTTTTAAATATTAAAAATTTGTTCATAAAGTAATATATATTTATATTAAGTTTACATCATGAATAATGTACAAAAAAAAGAAGAATTACAAGTAATAAATTCTATTATTGATGGCATGCAAAATAAAAAAGCAAATAATATTATTTCATTAAAATTTCAAGAAGAACATAATGTTCATTATGATTATTTTATAATTTGTGAAGGATCCTCAACAACACATGTTCAATCTATAGCTGAATCAATTATAAAAAACACAATTCTCTTAAATAACTTAAAACCAAACTCAAAAGAAGGATTTGAAAATAAAAAATGGATTTTACTAGATTATTTTAATATAATAATACATGTTTTCTATAAAAATACTAGAAAATTATATAATATTGAAGATATTTGGTATGATACAATTTTAACAAAATATTGATATGACAAAAAAAGGAACAAATAATAAAATAAAATTTAATATTTATTGGGTTTATTTACTAATAGGAATATTTTTTATAGGATTACAACTGGCTAATAACAGCAATAATGGGAAAAAAACAAATTGGCTAGATGTAAAAGAAAATATGATAAAAAACAATGATGTTGAAAAAATTATTATAATAAATCATGAAACAGCAAATGTTTATATAAATCAAGAATCTTTAAAAAGTAAAAACAGATACAAGAATATTAACAAATCTCCTATTTCAGGCCAAATAAAAGGTCCTCATTATTATTTTACAATTGGATCTATTGAAAATTTTGAAAAAGAAATAAAAATAACATGCGAAAATTTCAATATACAAGAAATTAATATTGAATATATAAACAGAAAAGATGTTTTTGGAGAACTATTATCATGGATTATTCCATTACTAATAATGATAGGGATCTGGCTTTTTATTATGAAAAAAATGAGTGGAGGAGCCGGAGGTGGTGGTTCTCAAATATTTAATATAGGGAAGTCTAAAGCTTCTTTGTTTGACAAAAGCAAGATTAATATAACATTTAAAGATGTTGCCGGATTAGAAGAAGCAAAAGAAGAAGTTCAAGAAATAATAAATTTTTTAAAAAATCCTAAAAAATATACATCTTTAGGGGGGAAAATACCTAGAGGGGCATTATTAATAGGTTCTCCCGGAACTGGAAAAACTTTAATGGCAAAAGCAATGGCAGGAGAAGCGCAGGTTCCTTTTTTTTCTTTATCTGGATCAGATTTTGTAGAAATGTTTGTTGGTGTGGGAGCATCAAGAGTACGTGATTTATTTAAACAAGCCAAAATAAAATCTCCTTGTATTGTTTTTATTGATGAAATAGATGCTATAGGAAGATCTAGAGCAAAACAAAACATCCCGGGATCAAATGATGAAAGAGAGAACACATTAAATCAATTGCTTTCTGAAATGGATGGATTTGAATCAAATTCAGGAGTAATTATTATAGCCGCAACTAACAGAGTTGATGTGCTTGACAAAGCGTTATTAAGACCTGGAAGATTTGATAGACAAATATTTATTGATCTTCCGGATTTAAAAGAAAGAGAAGCTATATTTCAAGTTCACGCTAAACCTCTTAAAATAGACAAAAGTGTAGATATAGAATTTTTATCTAGACAAACTCCTGGATTTTCTGGAGCTGATATAGCAAATGTATGTAATGAAGCAGCTTTAATTGCAGCAAGAAAAAATAAAAAAGTTATACAAAAACAAGATTTCCTTGATGCAGTTGATAGAGTAATTGGCGGATTAGAAAAGAAAAATAAAATAATTAGTAAAAATGAAAAAAAAGTCATAGCATTTCACGAAGCGGGGCATGCTCTAGTTAGCTGGATGCTAAAATACGCTTCTCCATTAGTGAAAGTTACAATTGTCCCAAGAGGAAAATCTTTAGGAGCAGCATGGTATTTGCCTGAAGAAAGACAAATAACAAATACAGAACAAATAGATGATGAGCTATGTGCTACTTTAGGCGGCAGAGCAGCTGAAGAAATTATATTTGGTAAAATCTCTACAGGAGCTTTAAATGATTTAGAAAAAGTAACAAAACAAGCATATGCTATGGTGAGCGTTTATGGCCTAAATGAGAAAATCGGCAATTTAAGCTTTTATGATTCATCTGGCAGATCTGAATATAATTTTACTAAACCATATAGTGAAAAAACTGCTCAAATAATAGATGAAGAAGTAAGTAAAATTATAGCAAAAGCATACAATAAAGCAAAACAAATTCTAATTAAACACAAAAAAGATTTAATTACATTATCCGAATTATTGTTAAAAAAAGAGGTTTTATTTAAAGAAGATCTTGAAAAAATATTTGGAAAGAGAAAAACTGATGAAGGAAAATAATAATTGGAAATTGTTATTCAGAGGCAACAATTTAATTGATATTGAATTAAAAAGAAAAATTTTAGAAAAAAAAAATATAAGGTGTAACCTTTTAAACAAAAAAGATTCTTCATTTCACCCAATAAGCTTTGTTGGAGAAACGATAGAATTATATGTTTTAAAAAAAGATTTTCAACAAGCTGCTGAATTAATAAAAAGCACAATAAAACAAAAATCTTTTGCCACAAAACATAAGAAAAGGAAATTATTAAATACAGTATCAGGCATTATTCTTTTTTCACTTGGTCTTGTAGGATGTCTTATAGGAGAAATTTTAATCGGATCTGTAATGTTTGTATTTGGAGTAATATTAATTTTAAATTATTAAAAACTATAATTTGAAAAACCATGAGTTATCTTATCTAAGAATAATATTTAGTATATCAATAGCAATCTTATTCATTATAATCACTCAAAATAGTCATACTTTATTTTTAATCATGTTCTTTATAATAAGTGCTTTTATAATAATTGAGTTTTTTGTTTTAATAAAAAAAATCAAAACAAAAAATAAAAAAATATTATTAATAATATTCACATCTTATATTCTTTTCTTTTTTTATACTATCTATGATGTTAGCACAATCCAAAAAGAATATAAACCTGATTTAATAATTCAACTATTTATTATTATATGGTTAAATGATTCAGGAGGCTACTTGATTGGAAAATTATTGGGCAAAAAAAAAATATTTAAAAAAATTTCACCGAATAAAACATTAGAAGGATATATAGGTTCTTTAATATTCGCTGTAATAGGGTTAAAATTATTATCAAATTACAATTACAACATGCTTGCAGAAAATACTATGATTTTTGTTGTAATAATCATATGGGTGTTTGGAAATATTGGAGATTTATTTTTTTCTTATATAAAAAGATTAGCTAAAGTTAAAGATTCTGGGAAAATCATGTGGCTACATGGAGGCATGATAGACAGATTTGACAGTTCGTTATTATCAATACCTATAATATTTTTATACTTATATATTAATAAATTATTATAATAAATATATTTGAATAATAACAATAATAATAAATATGGATTTTATAGATAGTGGAATACAAGACTATTCAAACAAATTTACAACAAAAACAAATAAAAATCTGGAAAATCTAGAAAGAGAAACTTACCTTAAAACAATACAACCAAGAATGATATCTGGATTTTTTCAAGGAAGATGTCTAAGTATATTAAGTCAAATGATAAAACCTGGAAATATATTAGAAATCGGAACATTTACAGGATACGGCACGCTTTGTTTATGCGAAGGTTTACAGAAAGATGGCATTGTTGACACAATAGAAAAAAATGAAGAATTAAAATCGTTTTTTACAAAATATTTTAAGAAATCAAAATATAAAAATAACATCATAACTCATTTAGGATGCGCAACAAAAATAATACCTAGATTAAATAAAAAGTTTGATTTAGTTTTCATAGATGCAGACAAAAAAAATTATGCAAAATATTTTAAATTAATTGATAAAAAATTAAATATTGGAGGATATGTAATTTCTGATAATATGCTTTGGAGCGGCAAAGTGTTAAAAAAAACATTAGACAAAGATACAAAAGGGATAAAAAAGCTATCTAAAATAATACATGAAAACAAAAAATATCAAAACATACTACTACCTATAAGAGATGGATTGATGATAGCTAAAAAAATAAAATAAAAATCTAAATGATCGATTTTTACGAAAATAAAAGCTTAAAAAATAAAAGTAAAAATGAACTAATACAGTCATTAATCTTATTCAGACTTATAAAAAATAAACTTGTATTCAAAATAATATCATTTGTGCTGATTGTATTTGTTAAAATAAGATTTCCTTTTCTGAAATATATAATCAAAAAAACTGTATATAAGCAATTCTGTGGAGGAGAAAATATTTATCAAACTAAAGACACTATAATTAAACTTAAAAATAATAATATAAAAACATCATTAGATTTTGTTGCTGAAAACAAAAAGACAAAAAAAGACTTTCAGCAATATATTAAAGAATTAAAATTGATGATAAAATTTGCAAAAAAAAATAAAGTAGATTTTATAGTAATAAAAATAAGTGGATTATTAGATGATAAATTATTAAAAAAAGTAAATAAAAATGAAAAAATACTAAAACAAGAGGAAGAAGTTTTTATAAAAACAAAATCCCAAATATTTGAAATATGTGAAAATGCTAAAGAAAAAGAAATAAAAGTTTTATTTGATGCAGAAGAAAGCTGGATACAAAATACTATAGATAATATTGTGTTAAATATTATGTATAAAATAAATAAAAAACAATGCTGGATTTATAATACTATACAAATGTATAGATGGGACAGATTAGCGTATCTAAAAAATCTTATTAACGAAGCAAAAGAAAAAAAATTTTTCTTAGGAATAAAGCTTGTTAGAGGAGCTTATCTTGAAAAAGAAAGAAAAGATGCTAAAAAAAACAACTATACTAGTCTCATACACTCAACAAAAAAAGAAACTGATAGAGATTTTAATACAGCAATAAAATTAATTATAAAAAACATAAAATATATTTATGTTTTTTGCGGAACACATAATGAAAAAAGCACTAAAATATTAATAAAAAAAATGAAAGAAACAATGATCAATAATGATGACAAAAGAATATTTTTTTCTCAATTATATGGGATGAGTGACAATATAAGCTACTCTCTAAAAGAACAAAATTTTAATGTCGTGAAATATTTACCTTATGGTCCTATTTTTGAATCTATTCCATATTTAATAAGAAGATTAAATGAAAACTCTTCAGTGTCGGAACATTCAAAAAAAGAACTACATCTTATATATAATGAAATAAAAAAAAGAAAATAATCAATTTTATTGAATATAAAATTCAGAAAAATATCCTCTGTCTTCTCTAACACATAATTTAACATTAATGTTATTATTATTATTATAAAGTTTATAAAAATTACACTCTCTTTTAGGATCAATATCACTTTCTTTAAAAGATACTTTTGATAGTAATAATATTTTTCTCAAACTATCTGAAGAAATATTATATAATAATAATACATTAGATTCATTAATTTCAGAATTAATTATTTGATGAATAACTCTTTTATTAACATTAAAATAATCAACGTGATTTCTTAATTTTCCTGGAAACATCAAATCAACTAATAATAAACCAAAAGCCACTCCAAAAAAATAAAGTAAAA
>CAXEHY010000058.1:0-8145 GCA_963996865.1 uncultured Flavobacteriales bacterium
CTTTTGAATAATATATTATTTAATTTATCTAATACACCTGTTGTTTGCGCTGTTTCAACAGTGGTTAGTTTTGCTAACATACCACTTATGTAATGAGCTACTGTAGATGATAAAAACCAAAGACCCATGAAGAATCCAACTAATTTAGGTGGGCTTAATTGTGTTACTTTAGATAATCCAATTGGAGATAAACATAATTCACCTGTAGTGATTAATAAGAATCCGATAAATAACGTTGATAAAGGTAGTTTTCCAGCGTCATTAATAAAATTAATACTATAAGCGAAAGTTAAAAATCCTAAGCCAAGAAAAGCTAGTCCAAGAGCAAATTTTATTGGAGTATTTGGATTTCTTCTTAATATTGATAGTTTACTCCATAGCATAGAAAAAGGAATTGCTAATAGAATAATATAGAATGGATTGATAGCATTTGTCATTGTTGCGTCAGCAAAAAATCCAAGATTAATACATTTATCTGTCCATACTATTATAGAACTTCCAGCCTGCTCAAAACAAGCCCAAAAAATAGCACATAAAACTGCTAAAATTAAAATTGCACCTAATTTTCCTGCACCAGCAGAATTTCCTTTTTTTATTTCTTGACTAATCAATAATAATGTGTATCCTACAGCTATAGCTACAAGAACATTTATTAGAACGCCAAGAAAATTATTTCCTCCCGCTTCAAGTATAATTAAATAAGCAAAAAGAGGTACAATTAAAAACGCGAAGAAATATACAAGTCTTTCAATTGTGAATTTGATAGCTGGCTCCCATGTTTGACCTTCTTGAACCCATATAGATCCAAGTCCAAATTTCTTGTTTTTATATTCTTTTGGCTGTAATCCCTCTTTGCCAAAGACTCCTTTTTTTATACCATCCCAAAATACAATTACCCCAGCTAACATTCCAATACCTGCTAATCCAAAGCCATAATGCCATCCATATTTTGCTCCTAGGTATCCACATAAAAGTGGAGCTAACCAAGCTCCTAAATTAATTCCCATGTAGAATATAGTGAAACCTCCATCTCTTTTTATATCATTTGTTTTATAAAGAGCTCCAACTAAAGATGAAATATTAGGTTTAAAAAAACCATTACCAGCAATTAGTAGCCCAAGAGCTCCGTAAAAGAAGAAATCTGTTGGAAATGCCATAAAAAAATGTCCAATAGCCATAAGTATTCCTCCTAATAATATTGCTTTTCTGAATCCGATAAATTTATCAGCTATTAATCCTCCAAGTAAAGGAGTAGCATAAACTAATGCACCATAAGCGGCATAAATCCCATATGCTATTTCTTCATTATTCTCAACATGTGCCATATAATCTTTTATAATATATAAGACTAAAAGTGCTCTCATGCCGTAGAAACTAAAACGTTCCCACATTTCTGCAAAAAATAAATGGAAAAGACCTTGAGGATGACCACCTTTTTTTATAGACAATTTAGCTGCAAATATTATTGCAATTGTGACTAAAATATAGATTATAATTTGCGCCATTTGTTTATTTTTTAAGGAATCAAAATTAGTTATTTTTTCTTATATACTGTAAAATAATAAATGTATTTTATTGTTTGTTTTTAAAATAGTTATTTTTGAAAAAACATTTTTATGTTATATAACAGAATTGATAATAATATATTGCTCAATATAATTAATATATTAGGAAAAGAAAATGTTTGTATTGAAAAGGAAGAATTAGAAGATTATTCTCATGATGAGACAGAAGACTTAAAATTTTATCCAGAGGTAGTAGTAAAGCCTATAAATTCTAAAGAGATATCAAAATTAGTTAAGTTATGTGATAAAAATAATATACCAATTACTCCTAGAGGTGCGGGTACTGGTCTTAGCGGGGGAGCTTTGCCTGTTAAAGGTGGCATATTGTTGTCTGTAGAGAGAATGAATAAAATCATTGAAATAGATGAGAGAAATTTACAAGCTACAGTAGAGCCGGGTGTTATTAATCAGGTGTTTCAAGATGAGCTTAAAAAAAAGAATTTATTTTACCCCCCAGATCCAGCTAGTAAAGGAAGTTGTTTTTTAGGAGGGAATGTCGCAGAAAATGCCGGCGGACCCAAAGCTTTAAAATATGGGGTTACAAAAGATTATGTTTTAAATTTAGAAATAGTTTTACCTAATGGTGATATAATTGAAACTGGAGCAAATGTCTTAAAAAATGCGACTGGCTATAATTTAACTCAACTTATTGTAGGCAGCGAAGGTACTTTAGGTATTATAACAAAAATTGTTTTTAAAGTAATTTCTCTTCCAAAGCATGATGTTACAATTTTAGTTCCTTTTGATTCAATTGAAAATGCTTGTGCAGCAGTTTCGGCTGTTTTTGTTCAAGGTGTTATGCCTTGTGCTTTAGAATTTATGGAAAGAGATGCTTTAGATTTAGCAATCAAGTATACAAAATCAAATTTTGATATAGCTGATGATATAGCGGCTAATTTATTAATCGAATTAGATGGTAACAATATGGATGTTATAATGAAAGATTGTGAAAAGATATATGATATAATGGCAATGTATAAATGTGGAGATATTTTGTTTGCAGATAGTAAGAGACAGAAAGATGTTTTATGGACTTTACGTCGTTCTGTAGGTGAAGCTGTTAAATTCAACTCTATCTATAAAGAAGAAGATACTGTTGTTCCTAGAGCAGAATTACCTAAATTAATATCTGGAGTAAAAGCAATAGGTTTGAAATATGGGTTTAAGTCTATTTGTTATGGTCACGCTGGAGATGGAAATTTGCATATAAATATTATTAAAGATTCTATTTCTCAAGATATTTGGGATAAAGTATTAGAAGAAGGCATAAGAGATATCTTTAAATTATGCGTTAAATTAGGAGGCACTATATCAGGCGAGCATGGTATAGGTTATGTGCAGAAAAAGTTCATGAATATACCTTTTGATGAGGCAAACATTGAACTTCAAAAAAATATAAAAAAACTATTTGATCCTAAAAATATTTTAAATCCTGATAAAATTTTCCCTTAATTTATTTTAACACTATTCTTTTTGAAAAGATTCCTAAATCAGTATATACCTTTATGACGTATATTCCCTTTGAATATTTATTAAAATAAAATTTTTCTTTATAATAATTACTTAAATATTTTTTTTGTCGAATTTCTAAAACTTTTCCTTCTAAATTTAGAATTTCTATTTTTTTGATTTTCTCATTATTTGAAGATTTATGTTCTATATATATTATATTATCTGTTGGATTAGGATAAATATTTATTGTAGATGATGATAGATTTATAATATTTGTTTGGCATGAATCAACTGTTATTGTTATTGTGTCACTAGAAGAGCAACCATTCATGTCTATAGCTTCTAAAATAATAGTTTCAGATATTACAGGTGCGTAGTTTAATATTGGGGAAAATCCAGAGCTGATTGTAGATGGAGATGTCCAGGTGTAATTTTGGAACCCATTACTTCCTTCAAGTATAATATCTTCGCCTAAGCAAATTGTAGGTGGATCAGGATTAGAAGATATATCTACAGGAGTAGGGTTATTAAAATTGATATTAATGTCTTGATAAACATGACATCCATTTAGATCATATGCGTTTACTGTATAAAAACCAGCTGAATCTATGCTAATAGTTCTAGTGGTGTCGCCTGTATTCCATTGATAATTTAAATACCCATTATCTGCTTGCAGTAACATGCTTACACCAACACATGCCGCTCCTATACTATTAATATTAATTGATGAATTTATCATATTTACTTGAACAGAATAATCTGATGTGCAAGCAGCAGAATTGAAACCTGTAACTGTATAAACACCTGAAGTGTCAACAAATATTGACTGTGTGTTTTCTTGGGTGTTCCACAGATAAGTATTAAAGCCGCTTATTGCTGTTAGTTCTATTGAATCTCCTGAACAGATATTGATATTTTGATTAGGAGTAATCACCATAGATGTTGTAGGTATTATAGTTGCATTTACAGGTATTCTGGCGCTAGAACAATATTCTTGTATTCCCCAGTTATAGAAATAGTAATAATATCCATAAGGATTAGTTGAGGCAGACGATCTTGTAATTTCAATGCTATTTCCTATATTAATAGGATAAGCGTTGTTGACATTATTATTTCTGTATAATCCGTCATTTGTTCCATTAAGTCCCAGTTGTAAATCGTTTCCTATTGGTATGGCGAAATTTAAATTAATTGTATTTAATCCTTGTGCTAGATTTACATTTAATGATTGTAAAACATTATTTTGATTGTCTCTTAATTCTACGTCTATTGAAAAATTTGTTTGAGCATATACATCTACAGTGTTCAATTGTGTAGGTTCTAAGCAATTAAAAATAAGATAATGAGCATCATTAGTATGCCATCCTCCTCCACCTAAAGCGTTTTCATCAGCAGGACCATAATTAATAGTATTAGGATTAAGAGCGTATTCTGAAATATAATATGTTGTAGAATTAGCAAGAATAGGCGTTTGATAATTTCCTCCAGTATTTATTAAATTACCTCCAGCTGGACTATCATACCAATATACATCACCATTATTTGATGCTATGGCTGTTAAATTTAAGCTGGAGTTTTCACATCCTGTATCTGATATAGCAGATGGTGGTGAAACTATATTTATATTTACGGGGATACTATAAGCATTATTTCCAAAGTTGTTAGAAGTTGTTAAAGTTACAGTATATATTCCTGACGCAGTATATGTGTGTACTGGATATTGTGTATTAGAATTAGAAGATCCATCTCCAAAATCCCATGTCCAACTTGACGGATTATTAGTTGATAAATCTATAAAAGAAATACTTCCATCACAATTACCCATATTTGAAAAAGAAAAATCACTTTGTGGGGCAGCATTCGGATAAATACAAGACCAAATCATTTCAAATCCTAATTCTTCTACACCTTGATCAGAGTGTAGATGTAAAGTGACGCTTCCTCCAGATGTTGTTATATTACCAGGACTACCAGTTAATGTGTTACAGAATTGACCTAAAGAAGGATAAGTATTGTCAGGCCCGTCAAATATTTCTAAGTAATCATAATCACAAATAGTAGCATTATTAGAAGGTGACTCTATTCCAAAATTTAAAAAGTTCAAGTTTATTTGATTTGCATTTGGTGGAGCTATAGTAACATAACTATCAGAATTACTGAAATAATTTCCAGTTGGTCCTCCACCATCATATAGAACTCCGTTACAGTTTGTTATTGTGTCACCAATTCCATTTACAGGCATATTGAATAAACAAGGATTGGATGGTTGTATGCTAATTAATAATGTTTGTAGAATAGTGTCAGCTCCTAATGGTCCTGTAGATATTAAATTTACAGAATAATCTCCAAAATTATTATAAGTATGAACAGGGTTAGAATTAATACTTGTAACACCATCTCCGAAATCCCAAATAAAATCTGTTGCATTTACACTTGTATTAACAAAATTAACATCTGCTGGCACAGCACAAAAAGAAGTGTCATTTGTGTAAAAATTAGCAATAGGAGGGGCAGTTATAGGTAAATTAGTTTCCCATAACCCTCTTCCATATGTAGAAGCTCTTAATTTATTTGTTTGTATTTGTATTTCTAGTTCATTTACAATAACATTTGGAAGACCATGATTGAATCTTTGCCAGTCAGTCATGTTTTCATCTCTATAATAAACGCCTAAATCTGTTCCTATATATAATTCTTCTAAATTAGATTGATGGAAAATAATACAATTTACAGGCATATTAGGTAACGTGCCAGATATATTAAACCAAGTTGATCCTCCGTCATCTGAATAATATACTTTATTAGCGCTATTAGATGTCCCAGAATATCCAGAGTATGTGATCCATATTTTTAAAGGATCATTAGGATGTATAGCTATGTAAGTTATTGTTTGAAATAATCCTGTTCCTACTGTTATATTGCTCCATGAATTCCCTCCGTCATTAGAAGAAAATAAATTTGAATTATCACTAAAATATATATAATCTGGATTGCTTTCAGATACAGCTAAAGAATTTATTGTTCCACCATTAGTTTCTCCATTTGTTAATTGAGTCCAGTTATCTCCGGCGTCTGTAGTTTTGTATATTTCAGTATATCCAGCGTATAGAGTATTATGGTCGTTTTTATCTATCACATATGGAGTAACCCATGCTCCGTCATTGTTTGGAGATATATCACTCCATCCTCCTCCACCATTTGTTGATTTACTTATAGCTCCATAATATACAGAGCTGTACATAATACTAGGATTAGTGTAATCTATAATACATTCCATGCCGTCACCTCCTCTAACAGCTTGCCAATAATTATTACTAATCATAAGTTCAGTGCCATTGTCTTGAGCTCCAGCTATAACTAAATATGGATTTGTTTGTGAAACTCCTATTCTGTAGAATTGTGATATTTGAAGTCCATCACTAATATCATTCCAATCATTTCCATTATTAGTAGATTTATATAAACCTCCATCATTGCCAGAAAAAAGAACTCCTGTATTGATATTATATCTTAATATATGTTCGTCTGCATGTACATAATCTGCGCCTCCGCTACCAGTCCAGTGTCCATTAATTGTCCAAGAAGTTCCACTGTTAGTTGATTTCCAAATATTAACACCACCTACAAACACCATGTTTTCATTATTTGGAGATACAGTTAAAGATAAATCATACCAACCTTGTCCTCCGCTATCAGAACCGTCACTTTGCCATCCTAATAGATTAGGAGAATTTGATTGTAAAGACCAAGACATTCCAGCATCAGATGATTTGTATAGTCCAAAAAAACCATTATCACCATTACATATTAAAGCATAAACCACATTTGGGTTGTCAGGAGTAACTGCTATTTGTACTCTTTTAGCATCAGTTAAGGAAGAGGGTAGCCCGTTTGTCATCTGCGTCCAGGTGTCACCCATATCTATAGATCTCCATACTTCTCCATTAGTTCTTGATCCAGCATATATTACATTAGGGTTGTCAGGTTTAAATTCCATTGATATAAATCTATTAGTAGTCATTAAATTCCATGAATTACCTCCATTAGTAGATTTGTATATTTCTCCATTTCCTGCTTTTCTAACAGAAGTTATTATAATGTCTGTATTATTAGGATTAATAAGTATTCTATTTCCTCTGTATCCAAATGTTAGATCAAATGATAAATTTCCGGCAGTATCCCAGCTGATGCCCCCATCTAAAGTTTTTATAATTCCGTATGCATAAGTATCTCCGCCATCTTTATCTCCTGTAGCAAGAAACATGACATTAGGATTTGTAGGATCTATAGCTATATCAGATACTCCTAAGTTTGGTAAATGATCTGTTAATGGAGTCCAATTTGAGCCGCCGTCAATTGTTTTCCATAATCCTCCAGCAGGTGCTCCTATAAACATTATGTCAGGATTAGTAGGATGAAATTCTACTACATTAACTCTACCTACACCTCTTCTTTGTCCAGAAGATAATAAAGGAACATCAGTAGGTCCTAGAGGCATCCAGTTAGCATTATTTGATGATCCTAAATTTAAAGATTTTTGCCACTCGCTCCATATATTACAATTTATTAATCCATTTTGATCTACTCTTGGCTCCATGAAATTTTCCCATCTCTTAAATTGTTTCCATCCTTTACCCTTTTCAATTGTTCTATTTTCCCAGTAATTATTGAATTCATTTTGTGTTTGATAAAAGTCTTTAGATTGATCAAACATACCTTCCACCCATGATTGACCAGATAGAGAAAATATAACTAATAAATTGATTATAGTAAAGTGGAGTAACTTCATATTATCTTTTTCTTTTTATATACGAGTTTGTAAAGCAAATAATTATTTATGATATATACAAAAAAAAAGACGTGCAAAACACGTCTTTTTTAAACAGTTTCTGGTTATGGTTTAGAATCTCATACCTATAGACAATGAAAAGTCCATATTATCAATTCCTATTCCGTTTCCAGATACAGTTGGCTCAATAGCTAACCAATCGTTAACCATCATAGTATAACCGAATCCTAGATTTACACCATTTGTGTTTAAATCTAGTTTATCACCTGCAAATGACACATACATGTTGTCATTGAAGTAATATCTAGCAAACCATCCTGTAGATTTCGCCATCACAGA
>CAXEHY010000059.1:0-15984 GCA_963996865.1 uncultured Flavobacteriales bacterium
ATTAGTAGAAAAGAAATTGATTTATTAACTGATTTTGTAAAATCACCACAAATAGGAGGAAATGGTCTTATATATATAAAAGTTAATCGAGACGGATCTTATAAATCATCTATAGATAAATTTTTCAATCAAAATGATCTAAAAAAAATACAATCTTTTTGTAAAGCAGAAAAAGGAGATATTATATTTATAATATGTGGAAAGTATAAAAAAACCAAACAAATAATAGGAGATTTAAGATTGGAGATAATAAAAAAATTAAATATAAATCCAAAAAATAAATTTGCTCCTGTATGGATAACTGATTTTCCATTATTTGATTTTGATGAAGCGAGCAAGCAACTATACGCTATGCATCATCCATTCACTGCCCCTAAAAAAAACAACAAAGAAATACTAGAAAAAACACCTGAAAAAGTTATCGCCCAAGCTTATGATATTGTGCTAAATGGACAAGAAATAGGTGGAGGGTCTATAAGAATATTTGATCAAAATACACAAAATAAAATATTTGAATTATTAGGTTTATCAAAAAAAGAAATAAAAAATAAATTTGGGTTTTTATTAAATGCTTTTAAATATGGAGCCCCTCCTCATGGAGGAATAGCTTTTGGATTTGACAGGATATGTTCTATAATGTCAAATGAAAAATCAATAAGAGATGTAATTGCTTTCCCTAAAAATAACGCTGGAAAAGATTTAATGATTGATTCTCCTTCTACAATTGATCAAGAACAATTAAAAGATTTGAATATCAAAATAGATGAATAATAAAATTATTGTTTTTATTATTTGGATAATAATGGTAATTATATGGAATTATGGAGTTCCCGATGCTATCCCCTTGTATGATGTTGTTGTGGCAATAATTTTATCACTAATAAGTGTTAAATTAAATAAAATTAAATTTTAATATACATAACATAATGGGGTCCTATGTCTTTTATATTGAAAATTTCACCATAAATCTTAAAATTTAATTTTTTATAAAAATCTAATGCAATAAGTCTCGCATTACACCATAAAAAATCTGTTTTTCTTTTTTTTAATTCTAAAAACGCAAAATCTAAAATTTTTTTTCCTACACCTTGGCCTTGACAATTATTTTCTACAGCCATTCCTCTTAATCTATAAACATTTTCACCTTTACACGAAATATGAGAAATTTTATAAAATGTAGCTGTCCCTATTACTTTATCTAATTCTATTGCAGCAACATGAAAACATGTAATATCTTTGTCACAATCATAAAAAACAGTTTCTATTGGAAGTCCTGGACGTAAAATTTTATTTCGTAGATTGCGTATTTTTTCAACTTGTATTAGTTGAATATTAATCATAAAGTCCCTCTTCTTGCCTGTTCAGCTTCTATAGCTTCAAATAAAGCTTTAAAATTTCCTTTTCCAAAAGACTGAGCCCCTTTCCTTTGAATAATTTCAAAAAACAAAGTAGGTCTATCTTCAACAGGCTTGGTAAATATTTGCAACAAATATCCTTCATCGTCTCTATCAACTAAAATACTAAGATCACGTAATTTTTCTATTTTTTCATCTATTTCTCCGACTCTGTCTAAAACTGTATCATAATAATTTTTTGGAACATGTAAAAACTCTACTCCTCTCTTGTTCATTTCTGTTACAGTTTCAACAATATTATCTGTAGCGATAGCAATATGCTGACATCCGGGACCATTATAAAAATCTAAATATTCTTCAATTTGAGATTTCTTTGATCCTTCTGCTGGTTCATTAATAGGAAACTTAATTCTACCATTACCGTTAGTCATAACTTTGCTCATAAGAGCTGTATATTTAGTTGAAATGTCTTTGTCATCAAATGTAATTAAATTAGCAAATCCCATTATATCTCTATAAAATTCTTCCCAAATATTCATTTCTCCCCACCCAACATTACCAACCATATGATCAATATATTTTAACCCTATTGGTTCAGGATTATATTCTGATTTCCATTTTTTAAATCCTGGAAGAAAAATTCCATTATAATTTTTTCTTTCTACAAAAATGTGCACTGTGTCTCCGTATGTATGAATACCTGATTTAATAACAAAACCATTATCATCTTCAATTTTTATAGGTTTCAAATAAGACTTGGCTCCCCTTTTTGTCGTTTCTTGCCAAGATTTTGTAGCATCATCAACCCATAAAGCAATTATTTTGACACCATCTCCGTGTTTAATTAAATGATCTTCTATTTCCGTGTTGCCAGACATTGGTGTAGTCAATACTAGACGTATCTTATCTTGAGCTAAAACATAAGAAGTTTTGGTATTGTCTCCTGTTTCTAATCCTGAATAAGCAAAAGACTGAAATCCAAAAGCTGTTTTATAAAAATGAGCTGCTTGTTTAGCGTTCCCAACATAAAATTCTACATAATCTGTGCCTTTAAGCGGAAGAAAATCTTTAGCGTTTGGATATATTTTTTCTAACTGTTCACTCATTATTCAATCCAGGATTTATAATATTCCCCGTCATCTAATTGCATAGCTGCTTTAGTTAATTTTAATGGTTTAAAAGTGTCTACCATAACAGCTAATTCTTTTGTTTCTTTCTGTCCAATGCTTTTTTCCATAGCTCCAGGATGTGGTCCATGAGGAATACCAGCTGGATGTAAACTAATATATCCTTTTTCGACATGATTCCTGCTCATAAAATCTCCATCCACGTAATAAAGAACTTCATCTGAATCTATATTGCTATGGTTATAAGGAGCAGGTATAGACTTAGGATGATAATCATATAATCTAGGACAAAAAGAACATACTACAAAAGCGCCTGTTTCAAATGTTTGATGTACTGGTGGTGGTTGATGTATTCTACCAGTTATAGACTCAAAATCATGGATAGAAAAAATATAAGGATAATTATACCCGTCCCAACCGACTACATCAAAAGGATGAGATCCATATATTACATCATGCATAATTCCCTCTTTTTTTATTTTAATTAAAAAATCTCCTTTTTCGTCTTTTGTGATTAAATTTTCAGGTTTTCTGATATCTCGTTCACAATAAGGAGCATGTTCTGATAATTGACCAAAATAATTTCTATATCTTTTTGGAGTATAAATAGGATGAAAAGATTCTACAATAAAAAACCTATTGTTATCATCATTAAAATTAATTTGATATATTATCCCACGAGGAACTAAAATATAATCTCCGTAAGAAAAATCTAAATTACCTAACATTGTTTTCAGTGTGCCAGATCCTTTATGAATAAATATTAATTCATCTGCATCTGTGTTTTTGTAAAAAATATCTTTCATTGACTTCGTAGGAGCTGCTAATGATATATGACAATCATTATTAATAAGAATAGGAGTTCTGCTCTTCAAAAATCCTTCTCCTTTTTTTAAATCAAAACCTTTTAAAAGTCTTGATTTTATATTATTGTCTACAGCTATTTCAGGATTGATATTTACACTATTAACCACTTCTTTTACCTGAGTTGGCCTATGGGTATGATAAAGCAAAGAAGACATTCCTGTAAATCCTATTGTCCCAAAAAGTTCCTCATAATAATAACTCCCATCTTTAGACTTAAAAATAGTATGTCTTTTTTTAGGAATAGATCCAAGTTGATGATATAATGGCATATATTAAATTTAATAAAATTAATCTTTTTTAAATTCTTTTTGCAAATTTACTTTTTTGTGACTGTGAAAAATTTTATTTTTTGTTATTCCTTTTCTTATTTTTTGTTGTTCTTTTTCTGATAAACAAACTATATCTATGCACTTTGGGGAACAACACCCTAAATTTTTTTTGTTACATTCATTGCATTGAATAAATAATAAATTGCAGGATAAATTTTTACAATTAATATGAGTGTCTGATTTATTGCCACATTGATGACAAAAACTAATAACATCTGATGTAATCTCTTCTGAAAGCCTGTCGTCAAAAACAAAATTTTTGCCTATAAATAAATTTTCTATTTTAGAATCGCTCTTTATCTGATTAAAATAATTAATTATTCCCCCCTCTAATTGATATACTTTTTTAAATCCATTTTGCTTTAAATAAGAGCTGGCTATTTCACATCTTATTCCTCCAGTACAATACATCAAAATATCTTTTTCTTTTTGATTTAACAACATGTCTTTTATCTCTTTCATTTCTTCCCTAAAAGTATCTGCCTCGGGAACATGTGCGTTTTTAAATTTTCCTATTTCTGACTCATAATGATTCCTCATATCTATAATAAAAGATTTTTTAGATTTTGCTTTTTTATTCCATTTGACAGCTTGCAAATGTTCTCCTTTATTTTTCATGTCAACTTTATCTAAGCCATCAGCTAAAATTTTTTTTACTTTTATTGTTAATTTATAAAATGCAAACTTATTATGATTTATTGCATAATTAAATCGTAAGCTGTCTTCTTTCAAAAAAATTTTTATAAAACTTTCAAAACAATTTTTTGCTTTTTCAGGAATGCTAATTTGAGCATTTATTCCATCTTTAGACAAATATATACGCCCTTTTATATTTAAATCATTTAAACTTGTAAATAAGGCATCTCTTGAATTTAAGGGATTAATAATTTTTTTAAACAAATAAAAAGACACTATAAGTCTACTAAATTTCTCTTTTTTTAATTTTTTTATAGCTTCTTCTTTGTTAAATTTATTTACTAAATTTTTTTTATACGCATTTGGATCCATCTCCTGCAAATATAAAAAACACGTTAACAAAAAAAAATGAACAAAAATATATTAATAACAGGGTGTAATGGACAAATAGGTCAAGAATTAATTCATTCTTTTTTAGCAAAAGAAAATATAATTGGTTTAGATTTAAACAATCGACCTAATAATAAATTTAAATTTCATGAATGTGATATTTTAAATTATGAAAAATTAGATTGTATTTTTAAAAAAGAAAAAATAAATGAAGTATATCATTTGGCGGCATATTTATCAGCAAAAGCTGAAAACGACATGACAACAGCTTGGAAAATAAATATGGATGGTCTCCTCAATATTTTAAATTTGTGTAAAAAATATTCTATTAAAAAAGTTTTTTGGCCAAGCTCTATAGCTGTTTTTGGAAAAGATGCTAAAAAAAAACAAACTGAACAAAATGAAAAATTAAATCCAAATTCAATATATGGAATAACAAAAGTATTAGGAGAAAATTTATGTGAATATTTTTTCAATAATCATAATATTGATGTTAGAAGTGTAAGATTTCCAGGTTTAATTGGATATAGATCAATGCCTGGAGGAGGTACTACAGATTACGCAGTTGATATTTTTTACTCCGCTATTAATAATAATACTTTTAATTGTTTTTTAAATTACGATTCTTTTTTGCCTATGATGTATATGGATGACGCTATAAGAGCTATTCATGAAATCATGAATGCTGATGAAATAAAAATTAGAAAATCTTACAATATTTCGGGATGCTCTTTCAGTCCAAAAGAAATTTTTAATGAAATAAAAAAATATTATCCTAATTTTACAATAAACTATAAACCTGACTTCAGACAAAATCTTGCAACAAGCTGGCCAGATTCAATAAATGACTCTTGCGCTTATAAAGATTGGGGATGGAAAGCTAAATTTAATTTAAATGAAATAGTTAAAAATATGTTGGAAAACATAAAAACAAATAAAAAAATACTGAAAAATGTTGAATAAAAAATTAAAAATATATAATACTCTAAGCAAAAAAAAAGAACTTTTCAAATCCATAAATAAAAATAAAGTTGGTATGTATGTTTGCGGGCCTACTGTCTATGGAGAACCACATTTAGGTCATGCTCGACCTGCAATAACATTTGACATTGTCTATAGATATTTAATGCACTTAAACAATAAAGTAAGATATGTGAGAAATATTACTGATGTTGGTCATTTATTAAATGATTCAGATGACGGAGAAGATAAAATGCAAAAACAAGCAAAAAAAGAAAATATAGAGCCAATGGAAATTGCTCATAAATACACAAACGAATATCATAATGCTATGAATAAACTAAACTGCTTGTCTCCGAATATAGAACCTAGAGCTACAGGTCACATAATAGAACAGATAAATATGATAGAAAAAATTTTAAAAAATGGATTTGCTTATGAAAAAAATGGATCTGTTTATTTAGATGTAAAAAAATATAACTCTAAATATAAATACGGAATACTCTCTCGTAGAAAACTTGAAAATAATTTAGAAGGAACTAGAAAATTAAAAAAACAAAATGAGAAAAAAAATTCATATGATTTTTCTCTATGGAAAAAAGCAACGAAAGATCACATAATGAAATGGCCTTCTCCTTGGAGTATTGGTTATCCTGGATGGCATTTAGAGTGTTCTGCTATGAGCAATAAATATCTTGGTGAAACATTTGATATCCATGGAGGAGGAACAGACCTATTATTCCCTCATCATGAAGCGGAAATAACACAATCAAATGCTTGTTTTGATAAAAATTCTGTAAAATATTGGATGCATAATAATATGATTACTATTGAAGGGCAAAAAATGGGTAAATCTTTAAATAATTTTATCACATTAAATGAATTTTTCAAAGGAGAACATAAATTTTTAAAAAGAAGTTTTTCTCCTATGACTATTAGATTTTTCATATTACAAGCGCACTATAGAAGTACATTAGATTTTAGCAATAGCGCCTTATCTGCTTCTGAAAAAGGATTAACTAAATTGTTCAACGCTATTGATATGATAGATAAAATAAAGCCTAATAAAAAAAGTTCTTTTAATGTAAAAAAAATATCTGAAAATTTTTATAAATCAATAAATGACGATTTTAATACACCTGTACTATTTGCAAATATTTTTGAAGCTGTTAAGCTAATTAATTTGTGTATAAGTGAACGAGAAACTTTAAATAAAAAAGATAAAAATGAATTAAAAAACTTAATGAATTTATTTATAAAAGATATTTTAGGATTACAAAATTCAAATATAAATAAATCAGATGATTTTGATAAAATAATGTCGATTATTACTAAAATAAGAAATAAAAGTAGACAAAATAAAAACTGGGATATTTCTGATTTAATTAGAGATGAATTAAAAAAACTAAAAATAAATATAAAAGACACAAAAGATGGCTCTGAATGGGAATATGAAAAATAACTTTTTTTTATTATTTATTGTTTTAATATTTTTTTCTTGTAAAAATGACACTGTTGTTTCAACAGAAAATCAAAATATAAATATTCCTTATTTTAATTCTGATTCAGCTTTTAAATTTATAGAAGATCAAGTTTCTTTTGGCCCTAGAAATCTTAGTTCTCCTGGAGCTACTTTGTGTTTAAATTATTTGAAAAATAAAATATCTAAATATGCTGATAATATAATTATTCAAACATCTAAAACCAAAACATATGATAATGTTGAACATGAATTCTTTAATATTATAGGTGAATTTAATCCTGAAAATAAGGATAGAATTCTTCTTTGCGCTCATTGGGATACCAGACATATAGCTGAAAATGACCCTTTAAATAAAAATAAACCTATACTAGGGGCTAATGATGGTGGAAGCGGCGTAGGAGTATTATTAGAAATTGCTAGAATTATACAAAATAATCCTATAACAATAGGCTTAGATATAATTTTATTTGACGCTGAAGATCACGGAAATGAAGGAGATATAAATTCCTGGTGTTTAGGATCACAATACTGGTCAAAAACCCCACACAAAAAAAACTACTATGCTAAATATGGAGTTTTATTAGACATGGTAGGGGGAGAAAACGCAAATTTTACAATTGAAGGAGGTTCATATAAATATGCAGAAAATTATGTAAAAAAAATATGGAATAAGGGCAATGAAATAGGGTATGGCGATTATTTTGTTTATGATAAAACCGAAGAAATAATAGATGATCATTTTTTTATTAATAGAATAATAGGAATTCCTACGTTAAATATAGTAGAATATGATTATCGAACAAAATCCAAGTTTAATGAACATTGGCATACTCATAATGATAATATGAATATTATAAGTCAAAAAACCTTACAAGCTGTTGGAGAAACATTAATTAATATTATATATAATGAAAAATAAATTAATATTAATTGACGCTTATGCTTTTATTTATAGAGGATATTATGCTTTTATTAAAAACCCTAGAATAAATTCTAAAGGAATAGACACTTCAGCTATATTTGGATTTGTAAATAGTGTTTTTGATATAATAAATAGATTTGAACCAGATTTTTTAGGCATAGTATTTGATACAAAGGTGAAAACTTTCAGACATGAAGTTTATAAAGAATATAAAGCAAATAGACAAAAAATGCCTGAACCTATAATAGATAATCTGAAATATATTGATCAATTTATTAGTTCACTTAATACAAGAAAAATCGCATTTGAAGGTTATGAGGCAGATGATGTTATAGGAACTATTGCAAAAAAAGCAGAACAAAAAGACATAAATACTTATATAGTTACTCCTGACAAGGATTTTGCACAATTAGTTTCAGAAAAAATAAATATTATTCGTCCTGGAAGTAAATGGAAAAATGAAGAAATATGGGGAATAAAAGAAGTATTAAATTATTTTGAAATAAAAAGAATAGATCAGGTAATTGAATACTTGGGAATGACAGGAGATTCCGCTGATAATATTCCAGGATTTCCAGGCATAGGTCCAAAAACTGCAAAAAAATTAATAAAAGAATTTGATAATATAGACAATTTAATAACAAATGTAAACGCTTTAAAAGGGAAACTAAAAGAAAATATTTCTAATAATATAGCTATAGGAAAATTGTCAAAAAATCTAGTAACTATAGACACAAATGTCCCTATCGATTTTTCTGTTAATGAATTAAAGTTTCAAAAATACAACAACAATAAGCTGATAGAATTATTTGAAAATTTAGAATTTAATAATCTAACTAAAAAAATAAAAAACACAACTTCTGAAAATGAAAAAAAAGAGGATCAATTAAATTTATTTTCAAATAAAGAAATAATTAAAAGTAATTATGATAATATAAAAACTATTAAAAAAAAATATACTCTTATAAACAACGAAAAAGAACTAAAAGTATTAACAGATAAAATAATTAAAAAAAAAGATATATGTTTTGACACTGAAACATCAAGTTTAAATGTAAAATTAGCTGAAATAATAGGAATTTCTTTTTCATACGAAAAAAATCAAGCATATTATATTGATTTAAACAAAAAAACTCAAAAAACTTACTTAAAATATATAAAAAAAATATTCTCTAGCAATAATAAAAATTTTATAGGACATAATTTAAAATATGATCTCGCGATACTGAAAAAATATGATATAATAATAAATATAAAAAAAGATAAAACTATTTCTGATACTATGATTATCCATCATCTTTTACATCCTGAAAATAGCCACAGCCTAAATAATTTATCAATAAACTATTTAAATTATGAGAAAATTAAAATAGAAGATTTGATAGGTTATAATAAAAAAAATCAAAAAAAATTAAAAGACATTGATAATACTAGTATTGCAAATTACTGTTGTGAGGACAGCGACATAACAATGCAGTTGTTTGATATTTTAAAAGAAAAAATAAATGATGATAAAAATCTAAAATCAATACTAGATGTTGAATATCAATTAATTAACGTATTAATAGATCTTGAAAACAATGGAATTAATATTGATACTGTATTTTTAAAAAAATTGTCACAAAAGTATAAAGAAAAAATTAATGAATTAGAAGAAAACATATTCAAGCTAGCAAACAAAAAATTTAATATTAATTCTCCAAAACAAATGGGGGAAATATTATTTGATAATCTTAAAATAAATAATAAAAAAAAAACAAAAACAGGTCAATATTCAACATCTGAAGAAACATTGATAAATATCAAAAATGAACATCCTATTATAAATAAAATACTTGAATTTAGAACTTTACAAAAACTTACTAATACGTATATAGATGTTTTACCTAAATTAATACATGAAAACAAAATACATACTAATTATAATCAGACTATTACTCTTACCGGAAGATTAAGTTCTAATAATCCAAATTTGCAAAATATTCCTATTAAAACAGATTTAGGAAAAGAAATAAGAAAAGCTTTTATCCCTTCTTCAGACAATAATTTTATACTATGTGCTGATTATTCTCAAATTGAATTAAGAATAATAGCGGAAATGAGTAAAGATAAAAATATGCAAAATGCTTTTTTTGAAAATATAGATATTCATAAATCAACTGCCTCAAAAATTTTTAATATAAATATTAAAAATATTAATACAAATCAAAGACGTATCGCTAAAATGGTAAACTTCGGAATTATATACGGAATATCCGCGTTTGGATTATCTAAGAGACTGAAAATTTCTAAAAAAGATGCTAATAATATTATAAAACAATATTTTAACGAATATCCTGAAATTAAAAATTACATGGATAAATGTATAAATTATGCTAGAAAAAATAATTATATAAAAACTTTTTATGGAAGAAAAAGATTTTTAAAAGATATTAATTCTCATAATGAAACATTAAGATCACATGCAGAAAGAAACGCTATAAACTCTCCAATACAAGGAACAGCTGCTGAAATAATTAAAATAGCTATGATAAAAATCAATAATGAAATTATTAATCATAATCTAAATAGTAAAATGATTTTACAAGTTCATGATGAATTAGTTTTTGATGTGCAAAAATCTGAATTAAATATAATGTCTGAAATTATAAAAAACAAAATGGAAGACTTCAAGGAATTCAAAACCCCTTTACAGGTAGAAATAGGATATGGTCAAAATTGGCTAATCTCTCATTAAAAAAAATAACCCTCTAAAAAGAGGGTTATTTTAAATAATTAAGTGGGTCGGTATGCTTACTTCTTAGAGAAGAAACTCCATAAGATCAATAAAGCAACAACTCCAACGAACCCTTGTGAGCCTAGCCCTTGTACAACTCCCATAACATTATCAATTACAGTCATTCCAAAAGCAGAACTACCAAAAAGGATTTCAATAACAACTCCTAAAGCTAACAAGTTAACCAATAAGCCTGTTAATCCTGTAAAGAAGCCATTAAAGTACTTAAAAACACCATCCATAGTTAATTAATTTGGTTAAACGTCTGCTAAATTATGATATATTTTAATTTTAGAAAACTTATTTTCATTTTTTAATGAAAACATAATTTTAACATCTTTTGATTTTTGAAAAGCTTTTTTGATATAAATGATTGATTTACAGTTAATTAACATATGATATAGGTGTGTTTTTTTCATGATTATTAACACATTTGTGTTTAAAATTGTATAATATTTATTTTCCTGATTATCAGTCATTTATGATCTTTTACAAGTTTTTTTTACTTAATTTATGAAAAAAACACAAAAACATTAAATTTTATCTAAAGATATACGTAAATCTTCAATTAAATCCTCAAAACATTCTATTCCTACACTAACTCTTATAAAATTATTATTTATACCTAAGCGTCTTCTTTCTGTTTTTGAAAGAGCCGCGTGAGTCATAGTTGCCGGATGACAAATCAGAGATTCTACTCCTCCTAAAGATTCTGCTAAAGTAAATAAAGTCAAAGACTTGAAAAATTTATTTATTTTAGAAGCTTTATCAGTTTTTAAAACAAAAGACAACATGCCCCCAAAGTCTCTCATCTGTTTTTTAACTATATTATAATTGTTACTATTTTGATTTCCAGGCCAATATACTTTTGAAATTTTATTATGATTAGATAAAAAATTTGCTATCTTTTTACAATTAAAACTATGTTGTTTTAGTCTAACATGTAACGTCTTTATTCCTCTTAAAACTAAAAAACAATCCATTGGTCCAGGAATAGCGCCAACGCTATTTTGAATAAAATATAATTTATCAGATATAAGTTTATTATTACAAATAACTGCCCCTAAAATACAATCTGAATGTCCTCCTAAATATTTAGTGGCTGAATGAACAACTATATCAGCTCCTAAATTTAATGGATTTTGTAAATATGGTGTTGCGAAAGTATTATCTACTGCAAACTTAATATTTGAATGTTTTTGTAAAATACTAGAAACTGTTTTGATGTCTATAATCTGCATTAAAGGATTTGTTGGAGTTTCTATCCAAACTAATCTGGTTTTAGAGTTAATTAATTCATTTAACCTCTCTAAATTCTTAAAATCAAAATACTTAAACACTATATTATATTTTGCAAAAAACTTATTAAACAATCTATTAGTGCCTCCATATAAATCTGTAGAAGCAATAACTTCATCTCCTGGTTTTAATATAGAAATAACCGCAGATACAGCAGATATTCCACTACTAAAACATATTCCGAATTTACCTGATTCTATTGCTGCAATATTTTTTTCCAAAACATCTCTGGTTGGATTTCCTGTTCTTGCATACTCAAATCCTTTATGTTGTCCGGGTATTTCTTGAGCAAAAGTAGATGTTTGATAAATTGGAGTCATTATTGCTCCAGTTGCAAGATCTGGTTTTTGACCAGCATGAATAAATTTAGTTTCTATTTTCACTTTTACAAAAGTATTAAAGTTGATATAAATTTATCATATATTAGTTAAAATATATATGCAAAAAAATAAATTAGCTCATTTAGCGTTAATTTTAGTAAATCTAATTTATGGTTTAAATTACACTATAGCTAAAGATGTGATGAATAGTAATCTACATCCATCTGGATTTGTTTTCTTAAGAGTTTTTTTTGCTTGTTTATTATTTTTTATAATAAAATCTATATGGATTACAAAAGAAGTTATAGACAAAAAAGACTACTTTTTATTAATGCTATGTGGTTTATTTGGAGTAACTATAAATCAATTGTTTTTTTTTAATGGATTAAACTTAACTACAGAAATAAATGCTTCAATAATCATGACCACTAATCCTATATTAGTGCTAACAATAGCTTTATTAATAAAACAAGAAAGATTTTCAATAATAAAGTTATTAGGCATAGTGCTAGGATGCATAGGAGCTATAAGTATAATTTTAAATGGCGAAAACACACTTACGGCGACAAACATATCAAAAGGAAATGTTATGATTTTTGTCAATGCTTTTTCATATGCTTTATATTTAATATTAGTAAAAAGCTTGATGAAAAAATACAGTTTTATAACTGTAATTTTTTATGTTTTTTTATTTGGATTTATATTTGTATTTCCATTCGGCATAAAAGAAGTTTTAACCATAAATCCAGATATTATAACAACAAGCATTATAATTGGAGTATTGTATGTTGTTATATTTACAACATTTTTAGCTTACTTGTTAAACATATTTTCCCTAACTTATTTAAAATCATCTGTTGTAAGTAGCTATATATATTTACAACCTATCTTTGCGGCATTATTTGCGATACTTTTTCAAGTAGATGTTATAAATGCAAAAATGATCACCCCAACTATATTAATATTTTTAGGAGTATACTTGGTTAGTACTAAAAAAATTTAATTTTGTAAATAAAAGATGAAAAAAGCTATTATAATATCTGCCCCTTCTGGATCCGGGAAAACAAGTATCGTGAGACATTTACTTGAACAAAATTTAAATTTAATGTTTTCTATTTCTTGTACTACGAGAAAAAAAAGAAAAAATGAAATCAATGGAAAAGATTATTATTTTATAGAAAATGAAATTTTTAAACAAAAAATAATAAATGATAAATTTTTAGAATGGGAAGAGGTGTATGAAAATATATATTACGGAACATTAAAATCTGAAATAAAAAGAATATGGAATTTAAAAAAAATAGTAATATTTGATATCGATGTTGAAGGTGGGATAAAAATAAAAAATAAATTTAAAAATAAAGCTTTATCTATTTTTATAAAATCTCCCAGTATACTAGAAATCAAAAAAAGACTATCTCTTAGAAACACAGAATCGGAAAAAGATCTAAATATCAGAATACAAAAAATCCGAAAAGAAATAAAAAAGGAAAATAAATTTGATTGCTCTGTGGTGAATGATGATTTAAAAAAAACATGCTTAGAAATTATAAAAAAAATAAAATTATTTATTGATGAGTAAAAAAATAGGATTATTGTTTGGGATTTTTAACCCTGTTCATAATGGACATATAGATGTTGGAGAAATTGTAATGAAAGAAATAAATTTCGATGAGGTGTGGTATTTAGTAACTCCTTTTTATAATAAAAAACCTGAAAATAATCTTATAAAATACTCTGAAAGAATAAATATACTAAATATTGCAACTAAAAATCACCCTAATTTAATTGTAAAAGATTTTGAAAAAAAAATGTCTCCTCCTTATTACACAATACAAACTTTAAATTTTCTCAAAAAATTCAATAATTCTTTTTCTATTATTATGGGGGAAGATAATTTTAATAATATAGAAACATGGAAAGAATGTGAAAAAATACTTGAAGAGTATAAAATAATAGTCTATCCAAGAAAAAATAGCTCAGTGAAAAATAATTATCAAAAATCAAAATCAATAATTAAAATAAAAAATAATTTTATAAATGTATCCTCATCATATATTGTTGAAAATTTTAATAACTACAGAAAAATTAAAAATATGATTAATCATCAAGTATATGATTATATAAAAACAACAAAATGTTTAAATAGATAAAATACTTTCAAACAAAATTTTACCATGATCGTTTTTTAACTCTAAATCTGCAGCTCTTTCAGGATGGGGCATCATCCCAAATACATTTTTTTTAGAATTACATATCCCTGCTATGTTTAATAAAGATCCATTCGGGTTACATTCTTCTTTTAATTCCATTTCTAAATTTGAATATTGAAATAATATTTGATCTTTATCGATAATATTTTTTAAGGTTTCATCTGAAGCAAAATATCTTCCTTCTGCGTGAGCAATAGGAATTTTTAAAATGTTATTTTTATTTATATTCCTTGTTAATAAAGTAGTATTATTATTAACTTTCAAAAAAGTATTATCACATATAAAAAGTCCATTTGTGTTCCGAAGTAAAGCTCCTGGGAGTAATCCAGATTCACATAAAATCTGAAATCCATTACATATGCCTAAAACATAACCTCCAGAATCAGCAAACTTTATTATCTCCTTCATTATAGGAGACATACAAGCTATCGCTCCAGATCGTAAATAATCTCCATAAGAAAAACCCCCTGGTAAAATGATAAAATCACTTTTTTTAAGATCTGTCTCCTTGTGCCATAAAAATTCAACTTTTTGTTTTAAGATATTATGCAAAACATAAAATATATCATGATCACAATTAGAGCCTGGAAATCTAACTATCCCGAATTTCATCTAAAAATTATAATAAGAAAAAAACATAGTTAAAGTAAAGATAAAAAATAAAAAATGTTTTATAAATATTCTTTTAGAATAAAGATAATAGTTTGCCAAAAACAAACTTGCAGGAAAAGAAAATAATAAAACAAAATATGAAAAACTAATGATTCGTAATAGTAAAAATAAAATTGTAAAAATTGCAAAAAATATAATAATAAAAAAAGAATTTCTAGATCTAATGCTTTTTTTATTCATCCAATTAAAAAGCTCTATAAAAGAAAAAATCGAAATCAAAACCAAGGGAATAAAAAACTTTAAATCTTTTAATTGAAATAAGAAAGTGGTACTTGAATTTATATTATTAAACAATTTAAATTCGAATAACAATTCTAAAAAATATATGAAAAAATATGGGACTATTAATCCTAATAAATAAATAATAAAATAACGAATATTATCTTGTTTAAATAAAAAAATAAAAAATAACGGTAACAAAGAATAAAATATAAGATAAAAATTAAACAAACTCGCGCATGATATTAAAAAAGCCGCATAAAAAACCTGATTGTTAATTTTATCATTAAAAAATATTTCTATTATATTTTCTAAAAAGAATAATATAAAAACTCCTATAAGTAATAAATCAAAATCATATAAAAATGGATGTATTGTTAAAAAAACAATTGCAACAAGTGTATTGTTTTTTTTAA
>CAXEHY010000060.1:0-3910 GCA_963996865.1 uncultured Flavobacteriales bacterium
TCAACCTTCATGTTATTAACATATAATGTGTCTAAATTAAATTTAATTAGCGCGTCAGGTTGATTTATTAAATATAATCCAGAATCATAGCATGTTATTTTAATTTCATGGATTTTTGTATACTCGTTATTATAAATACTGTCTGATATGATTTTTATGTTATTTGGAATAATTCTAATAATAGAATCTTGGTTTATTTCTCCTTCAGTTGTAATTTTGATTTGGTCTCCAATATAAATAGAGTCAATTTCAATTGCTGATGTGTTAGATGTGTTAAGATAAAAAAATATAAAAATCAAGAAGTGTTTTTTCATTTTCTTTTAGCTCTTTTTTTAAAAAAATTATTTAATTCTTTGATATATGATTCATTTGTTAATAGTTCTATTAAGTCAACTCCTTGTTTTGCTAGTTTTCTGTATAAATTATCTTGTTTTTTTTGTATCATATTATTAGAGTTTATTATTTTTCTTTTTCCAGTTTCTGGATCTAATATGTTCAGTAAACCTAGTTTAGGTAATTTTTTTTCTAAATAATCTTGTATTTTGATGCAAATCACATCATGTTTTTTGTTAGCTATACTTATACTGTCAATATAATTGTCATCTATAAAATCAGATATAACAAAACATATACTCCTTTTTTTATTTATACTATTAAAAAAATTCATGGCTTCTTTTATATTAGTTTTTTTATTTTCAGGTTTTATTGAGATTAATTCATGTATAATTCTTAAAATATGTTTTTTGCCTTTTTTTGCTGGTATATATTTTTCTATTTTTTCACTAAAAAAAATAACTCCAATTTTGTCATTGTTTTGGATGGCTGAAAAAGACAAAACAGCAGATATCTCTGTTATTAAATCTTTTTTTAATTGATTTTTAGATCCAAATATATTAGAATGACTTATGTCTATTAAAAGCATTACTGTTGTTTCTCTTTCTTCTTCATATGTTTTTATGTAAGGAGAATTAAATCTTGCGGTTACATTCCAGTCAATATCTCTTATGTCATCTCCTAATATATAATCTTTTACCTCTGAAAAAATCATACCTTTTCCTTTAAATGCTGTATGATATCCACCTGAGAAGATGTGATTTGATAAACCTCGGGTTTTTATTTCTATTTTTCTGATTTTTTTTATTAAATCTTTAGTGCTCATTATGGGATTTCAACCTTATTTAGTATTTCTTTGATTATATCTTCAGAGGTAACATTATCTGCTTCTCCTTCATACGAAACACTGATTCTGTGTCTTAAGACATCATAACATATTTTTCTAACATCTTCAGGTATTACATATCCTCTTTGTTGAATAAAAGCATATGCTTTTGAAGCTAATGCAAGAAAGATACTGGCTCTTGGAGAAGAACCCGAGTTAATATAATCTTTTATTTCATGTAAATTGTATGCTTCTGGATTTCTAGTGGCAAATATTATGTCAATAATATATTGTTCTATTTTTTCGTCCATATATACTTCTTTTACTACTTTTCTTGCATTTAATATTTTATTAATACTTATTGCTTTTTTTATAGATTGCGCATTTATCGCTATATTATTTCTAATAATTACCTTTTCCTCTTCTTTTGTGGGGTAATTTATTTTTACTTTTAACATAAATCTATCCATTTGAGCTTCTGGCAAAGGATATGTTCCTTCTTGATCTATAGGGTTTTGTGTTGCTAATACTAAAAAAGGTTCATCAAGTTTAAAAGATGTTTTACCTATTGTTACCTGTTTTTCTTGCATTGCTTCTAATAGAGCAGATTGAACTTTTGCTGGAGCTCTATTGATTTCATCCGCAAGAATAAAATTAGAAAAGATAGGTCCTTTTCTAATAGAGAATGTTTCTTTTTTTGGGCTATAGATTTGAGTTCCTATTAAATCAGCTGGCAATAAATCAGGAGTAAATTGTATTCTGTTAAATTCCGCGTCCACTACTTGCGCAAGAGTTGTTATTGATAATGTTTTGGCTAAACCGGGAACTCCTTCAAGCAATATATGACCATTTGATATTAAACCTATTAATAAGCTTTCTATCATTTCATCTTGACCTATTATAATTTTTTTCATTTCGTTAATTATAATTTGAATAAAAGAGCTTTCTTTTTCTATTTTGTTATTTAATTTGATTATATCTGAACTTATATTATTCATTTTGTTTTTTTTTAATTAGTATACCCTATAACTATAAATAATTTTATAGGTTTAACGGCGAAAATAAAATTAAATTTCAAAATAATCAATATTTATGACACAACGTTATTTTTTATATATATCTTTTAATGGTAATAAATATCATGGATGGCAGAAACAAATTAATTCTATTACTATTCAACATGTTATTCAGGATTCTATTAATAAATTTTTTAGACAAAAAATAGAAGTTGTTGGGGCAGGAAGAACAGACACAGGTGTTCATGCTAATGAAATGGTTGCTCATATTGATTTGGCAAAAGTGAATATAGATAATTTTTTGTATAGGTTAAATTCTGTTTTGCCTGACGATATAAAAGTTTTTAAAATGATACATGTTAATAAATCTGCTCATGCAAGATTTGATGCTGTAAAAAGATGTTATAGATATTATATTGTGACAAAGAAAGACCCTTTCCGACTAGGGACGTCGTGGCTTTTTTCTAAAGAATTAGATTTTCAAATAATGGATCAGGCTTGTAAGATTTTATTAAAAAACAAAGATTTTAAATCTTTTGAAAAGTCTCATTCAGGAGCAAGTAATTCTATTTGTGAATTATATGATATAGGATTTCAACAAGAAAAAGATTTAATTATTTTTAATATTTGTGCAAATAGATTTTTACGTAATATGGTGAGATCGATACTTGGAACTTTAATTATGTTAGGTGAAGGTAAAATAAACTTGAATAAGTTTATTGTAATTATAAACTCTAGAGATAGATCTAGTGCTGGGCATTCAGTTCCCGCTAGTGGTTTGTTTTTGCATAAAATAAGTTATTCTAATAGTGTTTTTGTTTTATGAAAGGATTGGTTAAAGATTTTGTTTTATTAAAAAGAATAATTTCTTATTCTGGGCATGTTAAAAGATTAATTTACATATCTGCTTTTTTGTCTATTATGTTAGCTGTTCTTGCTCCATTGAGACCATTTTTAGTAGAGTTGGCTTTTGATGATTATATCATGTTAAATGATTATAGTGGTCTTAAATTAATTTGTGTTTTAATGTTATTTTGTCTTTTTATAGAAGCAGTGTCACAATATTTTTATACATATCTGATTAATGTTATAGGGCAAGAGGTCATATTAAAAATTAGAGAAAATTTATATAAGCATGTTTTGTCTTTTAGATTTTCTTTTTTTGATAAAACACCTGTTGGAATGTTAGTTACAAGAGTAGTTTCAGATATAGAAACTATTGCTGATATTTTCTCGCAAGGTTTATTTGCTATGATTTCAGATATTTTAAAATTAATTATTATAATATCTGTGATGATATATATTGATTGGAGATTAACTATAATAAGTCTTTTGACTATTCCTTTATTAATATTAGCAACTAATTGGTTTAGAATTGTAATTAAAAAAACATTTATTAGTGTTAGGAATTTTATTTCATCTCAAAATATTTTTGTTCAAGAAAGAGTTTCAGGCATGAAAATAGTGAAGTTGTTTAATGTCGAAAAACAAGAATATAATAAGTTTAAAAAAATTAATTCTGAACTTAAAGCTGCTCATGTCAAATCTATATTATATTATTCTTTATTTTTTCCTATTATTGAAATTCTATCTGCAATTTCATTGTCTCTAATATTATGGTGGGGAGGAGTTAGCGCTTTAAATAATTCGGGGGTAACATTGGGAGAAATGATGGCTTTTATAATGTATATAAATTTATTATACAGGCCTATAAGACAGCTTGCGGACAGATACA
>CAXEHY010000061.1:0-25057 GCA_963996865.1 uncultured Flavobacteriales bacterium
ATTATTTTTTTTTGCTTCTTTTATTACTTCTAAAGTAACATCAACACAAGTTAAGATTTTTGTTATTTTGTTATTTTTTTCTCCTACAGTTAATCCACAATTATCATATTCTTCTTGCAGATATAGTGGAGCAAAGTTTTCTAAAAATTTTATTAGTTCTTTTATTTTCATATTTCAAAAGTAATAAATAGAAACTATTTATTTTAAATTTGGCGAATGATAAAACGTGTTTTGTTTTTTTCTTTGAAGATATTTTTGTTTTATTCAGTAATATTTATTGAGTTTAGAAATTTATTATTTGATTTAGGATTATTTAAAAAAAGAAAATTTTCTAAGAAGATTATATCTATTGGTAATCTTTCTATGGGGGGTACAGGTAAAACTCCTGTGGCTGAATATTTAATACAATTATTGTCGTCAAAATATAAAGTGGCTTTATTAAGTAGAGGTTATAAAAGCAGTAATAACGTTTTTTATGAAATAAAAGAGGATGATAATCCTTTTGTTTATGGAGATGAAGCTGTACAGGTAAAGAAAAAAAATCCTTTTTGTTCAGTGTTTGTTTGTAAAAATAAAATTCAAGGTATTACAAAAATAATAAGACAGCATAAAGAAATAGATATTATTCTATTAGATGATGGATATCAAAAAAGATCTATAAAATTTGATTTAAATATTTTATTAATCGATGAAAAGGATTATTATGATAAAATCTTCCCCTTTGGTAAGCTTAGAGAACCTATTTATCGCTATAATAGAGCAGATTTAATAATATATACTAAATCATCTTCGAATATATCTTTAAAGCTAGCAAAACAACAATTTGCTTTTTACAGTAATGTAGGTTATTCTAAATTCATGGATTTTTCTTACAATCCATGTATTCAAGATTTATCTAATTATGATTGTTTAGCTGTTAGTGGCATTGCTAAGCCTCATTATTTTAATGATTTTTTAAAATTTAAATTTAATATTGTTAAGGTTATGAATTTTGGCGATCATCATCTATATAAAGAGGATGACGTGAAGAATATTTTACACAAATATCAAGCTATGAAGAGTGAAAATAAAGTTATAATAGTTACTGAAAAAGATTATGTAAAATTAAATAGTGAAGAATTCAAAGATAAGTTCATCGATATACCTATATATGTTTTGCCAATTTATTTTAAATTTGATGATGAAAAAAGAATGTCAAAATTAATTTTTAAGCATGTTGAGTAAAATAAAAATTTCTTCAGATTTTATAAAAAGCAAATTTAATTCAAATCCTGTCGTCGGGATAGTTTTAGGAACGGGGCTTGGTGATTTAGTTAATTGTATAGAGAATGTTCAGTCTTTAGATTATACAGATATACCAAATTTCCCTAAATCAACTGTTAAGGGACATAAAGGAAAGCTGATTTTTGGTAAAATATCTGGAGTTAATGTTGTAGCTATGCAAGGTAGATTTCATTTTTATGAGGGTTATTCTGCTCAAGAAGTTGTTTTCCCTATTAGAGTTCTAAAGTTTTTAGGTATAAAATATTTATTTGTTTCTAATGCGAGTGGAGGGGTGAATCCTGATTTTGACATAGGAGATATTATGGTTATTGACGATCATATTAATTTAATACCTAATCCTTTAATTGGAGAAAATTACAATGAATTAGGACCGCGATTTCCTGATATGAGTGAGGCTTATAATAAAGAAATTATAAATTTAGTATTAGATTATTCTAAACTTAATAATTTGAATTTAAAGTTAGGAGTTTATGTTTCTCTAACAGGTCCTACTTTAGAAACTTTAGCAGAATATAATTATATTAGAAATATTGGCGGCGATACAGTAGGTATGTCAACAACACCGGAAGTTATAGCTGCTAATCATATGGGTTTAAAATGTTTTGGGGTTTCTGTGATTACAGATTTGGGAGTTCCTGGCAAGATACAGAAAGTTACTCATGAAGAAATAATGTCAGTAGCGGAGATGAATAACGAAAAATTATCTGATATTTTTTGTTATCTTATTTCAAAGATAACTGCTTAAAAATAATTATATTAGCCTGGTAAATACGTTTTATTATGAAGAAGTTTTATTTTTTATTTTTTGTTTTACTTGTATTTTTATTTAGCCCCGTAACATCTTTTTCTCAAGGTAATAATATTGATAAAGATAAATTAGAAAAAAAAGATTTTAGACAAAAAAAATCTGATGCAAGAGAAAAAAGTGCCAGAAGATTATTAATTAGAGTGGGGGCTGGTTTGCACACAGATTATTCTAATTTTATAGATCCAGCTACAAGTACTTTTTTTGATGAAAGTCCTATTAAATTTTTTTCTTCTACAGATAACTGGATGTTTCAGGGAGTTGTAGGATTACGTGGAAATCTTAATGATAAACCTAGGATTAATAGAAAAGGAAAAGATATTAGTGTTTCAAATGTTTTATCCTTGTTTATTAACTATGGTAATAATACAGCTGACATTATAAAAAATAATAAGATATTTAACATTCAAAGTCATATGGTTGGAGAACAAAATACATTTTATGAAGTGCAAGGAGGTGTCTTGTTAGGAGAATTTATTAAAATAGGAGGTGGAATAGGGCATCAAACTATATCTTATGATAATTTGCCTGATGGACATGTTGATTATTATATTTATTCTACAGGCCTGAGTTTTCCTTTTAATATTTTCAACCTTTCAAAAAAAGTAACAACACGATTTAATGTAGATTTATCTTTATTGCATGATTCTGATGCGAAAACATATACAAGTCGTTGTTTTCTAGGTGTTCAACTTTCAAAAAAAATAATTCCTGTAGTTTCTAAGAAAACTAAAAAAACACTATAATTTGTGAGAGGTTTCATTATCTTGTTTTTCTTTTTTTCTTTTTTACAATCACAAAGTCAGATTAATTTATTATATAATTGGCAGGACACCACGCTAGTTGGTTCTACTTGGTATGATAACGCATATAATGAAGTTTGGGGATTAGAAGTTAATGACCATGAAATAGCTATTATTGGTTCAACTGCAGGTACTCATTTTATAGATGTCACTGATATTCAAAATATACAGGAAATTAATTTTGTAGCTGGAGGATACCAGGGAACAGGGGTTGTTCATAGAGATTATCATGATTATAATGGTTATCTATATATTGTTTGTGATGAAGGATGGTCATCTAGTACATTACAAATAGTGGATATATCTAACTTGCCTAATAGTGTTAATGTAGTTTATGATTCTAATGTGTTATTTAGAACATCTCATAACATATTTATTGATACTTTGACAGCTAGGTTATATGCTTGTGCTAATGAAAACGCAGCTATGAGTATTTATGATATTTCAGATCCGGTGAATCCTGTTTTGATATATGAATATGATGATGTTGGACATGTTCATGATATTTATGTTGAAAATGACACAGGTTATGCTAATTGTGGGGGGTCAGGATTACGAGTTATTGATTTTTCTAATTTAGATCAAAATGGCAATTATAATACTTTAGCAATATTTGATAATTATCCAGATGCAGGGTATAATCATTCAGGTTGGCTGCATAAATCTCATGATTTGTATGTCATGGCCGATGAAGATCATAGTTATAGAATGAAGTTATTGGATGTTTCCGATTTAAATAACATTACTGTTTTATCACTGTTTAATTCAGAAGTTCATCCCAATTCGATACCACATAATCAAATTATCATTGATAATATAATATATACAGCTCATTATTATGATGGTTTAGTAATGCATGATATTTCTGATCCATATAATCCGCAATTACTTGGAATATATGATACCTGTATTGATACAGCTTATGATGATTATAAAGGAGCTTGGGGTATTTATCCTTTTTTTAATTCAGGGAAGATATTGATTTCCGATATGCAAAATGGATTATTTGTGTTTCATGCTCCTATTATTAGTTCAGTTCAAAATCAATTGATTGATAATAAAAACATGACATATCCTAATCCTGTGAATAATTTTTTGAATATTAAAGATCCAAATAATGTTCTTCTAATTGAGTTTTATAATGTCAACGGCAACAAAGTATTTGAGTGTAAAAACACAGATAATATTAATATTGAATTATTTCAGTCTGGGTTGTATTTTGTTAAAATATATTGTCACGATAAAATAGTTTTAGAAAAAATTATAAAGAATTAGTTTTTTTATTATTAAAAAAATTAAATTTGTTTGCTTAAAAAATAATAAAGATGCCAAAAAGAACTTTTCAGCCATCTAATAAGAAACGAAGAAATAAACACGGCTTTATGGAGAGAATGTCTTCATCAGGCGGTAAAAATATTATTTCTGCTAGACGTAAAAAGGGTAGAAAGAGACTTAGTGTTTCAGATGAAATAAAAAGAAAATAAAGGTGTTTTAAACACCTTTTTTTTTGCAGAAAAGTAAATTGATTATATAAATGCCACGTAATAAGAATATTAAATCAATTTTAATTATAGGGAGTGGTCCAATTGTTATTGGCCAGGCATGTGAGTTTGATTATTCTGGGTCTCAAGCATCTAGATCTTTAAGAGAAGAAGGGATAGAAGTCTCTTTGATAAATTCTAATCCAGCTACAATTATGACAGATAAAGTTGTTGCTGACAATATATATCTTTTACCTTTAACAGTTGAGTCTATAGAAAAAATTTTATCTGAAAGAAAAATAGATGCTGTTTTGCCTACTATGGGAGGACAGACAGCTTTAAATCTTTGTATAGAAGCAGGAAATAAAGGTTTATGGGAAAAATATAATATTGACATTGTAGGTGTAGATATTGATGCTATAAATATCACTGAAAACAGGGAAGAGTTTAGAAAATTAATGAATGATATAGATATTCCTGTTGCACCCGCAAAAATAGCAACTTCTTTTTTAGAAGGCAAAGCTATAGCTCAAGAATTAGGATTTCCTCTCGTTATACGACCTTCTTTTACTCTTGGAGGCTCAGGAGCATCTTTTGTTTATACAAAAGATGAGTTTGAAGAATTATTATCTAGAGGCTTGCATGAATCACCTATACACGAAGTTTTAATAGATAAAGCTGTTGTTGGCTGGAAAGAATATGAATTAGAGTTATTAAGAGATAAAAATGATAATGTTATAATTATATGTTCTATAGAGAACATGGATCCTATGGGTATACATACAGGAGATTCAATAACTGTTGCGCCTGCAATGACACTTTCAGACAAAACGTATCAAAGAATGAGAGATATGGCGATAAAAATGATGAGAGCAATAGGTGATTTTGCGGGAGGCTGTAATGTCCAGTTTGCAGTTAGTCCTGATGAAAATGAAGATATTATTGCAATTGAAATTAATCCTAGAGTTTCTAGATCTTCAGCGTTAGCTTCTAAAGCTACTGGTTATCCAATTGCTAAAGTAGCATCTAAATTAGCAATAGGTTATACTTTAGATGAGTTAAAAAATCAAATTACAAAATCTACTTCTGCTTTTTTTGAACCTACTTTGGATTATGTTATTGTAAAAATACCTAGATGGAATTTTGATAAATTTGAAGGCTCAGATAGAAGATTAGGATTACAGATGAAATCAGTTGGAGAAGTTATGGCTATCGGGAGATCTTTTCAAGAAGCATTACAAAAAGCTTGTCAGTCACTTGAAATAAAAAGAAATGGTCTAGGGGCGGATGGCAAACATGAGACTAATCAAGAAAAAATACTTTATGAGTTAGAACATGCTAGCTGGAATCGTGTTTTTAAAATCCATGATGCTATAAAACTGGGGATCCCTTTAAAGACAATACATAATATCACTAAAATAGATTTTTGGTTTTTAAATCAAATAAATGATTTAGTTGATTTAGAAAAAAAATTATCAAATTACGATATAGATACTATTACCAAAGATTTAATTTTTGAAGCTAAAAAGAAAGGGTATGCTGATAGACAAATAGCTTATTTAATAGGATGTTTAGAAAGTCAAGTACATAAAAAAAGATTAGACTATGGAATTAATCGTGTTTTTAAATTGGTAGACACATGTGCTGCGGAATTTGAGGCTAAAACACCATATTATTATTCAACTTTTGAAGAAAACATGGAAGAAAATAATAGCGTAATCACAGATAATGATTCTGTGTCAAATAAAAAAAAGAAAGTTTTAGTTTTAGGATCTGGGCCTAATCGAATAGGACAAGGTATAGAGTTTGATTATTCTTGTGTTCATGGTATTTTGGGAGCTAAAGAATGCGGATATGAAACTATTATGTTGAATTGTAATCCTGAAACTGTTTCAACAGATTTTGACACTGCTGATAAATTATATTTTGAACCTGTTTTTTGGGAACATATATTTGATATTATTAATTTCGAAAAACCTGATGGAGTCATCGTTCAATTAGGGGGTCAAACAGCTTTAAAATTATCTGAAAAACTAGACAGATATGGGATTCCTTTGTTTGGCACAAATTATAAATCTTTGGATTTGGCAGAAGATAGGGGGAGATTTTCTACTTTATTGAAAGAAAATAATATACCATATCCTAAATTTGGTGTTGCTCAAAATGCAGATAAGGCTATAGAGCTTTCAAGAGAATTAGACTTTCCTATTTTAGTTAGACCTTCATATGTTCTTGGCGGCCAAGGCATGAAAATAGTTATTAATGAACAAGAATTAGAAACTCATATTGTTAATCTATTAAAAGATATACCAGGTAATAGAGTTCTTTTAGATCATTTTTTGGAGAAAGCGATAGAAGCGGAAGCTGATGCTATATGTGACGGTAAAGATGTTTATATTATTGGGATAATGGAGCATATTGAACCTTGTGGAATACATTCTGGAGATTCATATGCTGTATTACCATCATTTAGTTTGTCAAAAGAAATAATAAAAAAAATAGAAGATTATACAAAAAGAATAGCTTTGGCGTTAGGTACTGTAGGTTTAATTAACATTCAATTTGCAATTAAAGATGAAGAAGTTTATGTAATAGAAGCTAATCCTAGATCATCAAGGACAGTCCCTTTTATAGCAAAAGCTTATGATGAACCTTATCCAAATTATGCTACTAAAATCATGTTAGGTGAAAATAAAGTTAAAGATTTTAAGTTTAATCCTAAAAAGAATGGTTTTGCTATTAAAATACCAGTTTTTTCTTTTAATAAATTCACGAATGTTAATAAGGAGCTTGGTCCTCAAATGAAATCGACTGGAGAAAGTATATATTTTATTAAAGATCTAGAAGATCCTTTTTTTCAAAAAGTGTATTCTGAAAGAAATTTATATTTAAGTAAATAAATGGGTTTTTTAAAATTTCTTGTTACATTATTTATAATATATTTTGTATTTAAATTTACATTTAGGGTTTTATTTCCTTTCTTATTAAAGCTTTATATAAACAAAAAATTTAATAAGTTTAATAATAATAATGAATCTAAAAACAAAAAATCATCTGAAAAGTTTGATGATTTTGAAGAAATAGAATAAAGTGAAAAAGTATAATAAACATATTGTTGCTGTTTTAGTTTTTGTTTGTTTGAATATTTTATATTTCAATCCTTTGTTTAGTCCTGATAAAAAAGTTGTTAGTCAAAGTGACAAGGTTAATTATAAAGGGATGTCAAAGGAAATCTTTGATCATAGAGCAAAGCATAACGAGGATCCTTTATGGACAAATTCTATGTTTGCCGGAATGCCAGCTTATCAAATATCAGTTCAATGGAAAGGAAACCTTTTAAAATATGTTGATAAAATATTTCAAGGTTTTTTGCCAAAACCAGCAGGTTTTGTGTTTTTATGTATGTTAGGTTTTTATTTTCTATTAATTTCTTTAAATATTAATTATAGAGTATCTATCATAGGGGCTTTAGCTTTCGCTCTGTCCTCATATTTTTTTATAATATTAGAAGCTGGTCATAATACAAAAGCGCATGCAATAGGCTACATGGCTCCTATTTTAGCTAGTGTATTAATGACATATAGAGGAAAATTATTGTTAGGGGGAGCATTAACATCTCTTTTTGTTTCTTTAATTTTATACGCTAATCATCTGCAAATAACTTACTATTTAATACTCGTATTAATAATAATAGGATGTGTGTATTTTTATGATAGTATTAAAAATAAAACTATTCCTGTTTTCATGAAACAGGTTTTAGTATTACTGATAGCAGCTTTGTTAGGTTTTTTGACTAATATTGATAGAATTTCATCAACATATGAGTATGGTAAATATACAATTAGAGGTCAATCAGATTTATCCACTCAACAAGAAAATAGAACTTCTGGTTTAGATAAAGATTACGCAACTCAATGGAGCTATGGAGTAAAGGAATCTTTTAATTTAATAATTCCGAATTTATTTGGCGGTTCTAGTAGTGAGTCATTTTTACAAGACAATGAATCAAATACCGTGAAATTTTTCAGAACTAAAGTTAGATCTCAACAAGACGCTTATCAATTACAAAGTTTTACTAGGACATATTGGGGGGACCAGCCTTTTACTTCTGGTCCAGTATATATTGGCAGTATAGTTTTCTTTTTATTTATAATAAGTTTATTTGCTGTAAAGGGTTCTTTTAGAAGATGGATATTGATATCTGTTGTTTTGGCAATTATGTTGTCATGGGGTAAAAATTTTATGTTTTTGACAGATTTGTTTTTAGAATATTTTCCTGGTTATAATAAATTTAGGGCAGTATCAACTATTTTAGTAATAGTTGAATTTTTAATTCCTTTATTAGCTTTTTATGGTTTAAATAAAATTTTAATTAAATCAGAAAATTTAAACTTTGATGTAGTGAAAAAATCATTTTATATTTCTGGAGGTGTTTGCGCTGTATTTTTTATATTACCTTCACTGTTCATTGATTTTTCATCTTTAAATGATAATAATATACCACAAGATTATTCAGGTTTAATTGGAGCTTTAAAGTTAGATAGAATAGCTTTAGCGAAACAAGACGCATTTCGTTCTTTGATTTTAATTTCTTTATGTTTTGGTATTTTTTATATGCTGTATAAAAAAATTATAAAAATCAACGTGGTAATTCCAGTTATAGGTTTATTAATATTATTTGATATGTGGGATGTTAATAAAAGATATTTAAATCAAGATGACTTTGTTTCTAGTCGTAAAATGAATAAACCTTTTCAGAAGCAAAAAGCAGATGATGAAATATTAAAAGATAAAGATTTGAATTTCAGAGTTTATTCAACTTTAGAGCGTTTAGATGCTGGAGCTAGAACATCTTATTTTCATAAAAATATTGGAGGATATCATGGAGCTAAATTAAGAAGATATCAGGAATTAATTGATTATCATATTTCTAATAATCCTAATGCGGGGGTTTTAAATATGTTAAATGTTAAATATATAATTAATGATTATAATGCAAATCCTATTTTAAATACCGAAGCTTTGGATAATGCTTGGTTTGTCAATGATTTTAAGATTGCTGAAAGTGCAGATGATGAAATCAATTTATTAGGATCTATTGATACAAGGACAACAGCTGTTATAGCCTCAAAAGATAAAGAATATTTAAATGGTTATGTTAGTGATAATAACAGTGGTGATTATATTGATTTAATTAGTTATAAGGCTAATTATTTAGTTTATGATTTTTTTGCCGAAAGCAATAAATTAACTGTATTTTCAGAAGTTTTTTATGATAAGGGATGGAATGTTTATTTAGACGGAGAAAAAACAAATTATTTTAGAGTAAATTATATTTTAAGAGGCATGTTAATACCTGCTGGGAATCATAAAATAGAATTTAAATTTGAACCTCAAGTAATTAATAAAGGAAGAAAAATATCTTATGCTTCATCTTCTTTATTAATTATTTTATTATTAGGTATTTTATTTAAAGAATTTCGAAATAAAAATTGAAAAACGTTTTAATACTTACATATTATTGGCCTCCAGGTTCAAGTCCTGGGGTGCAGAGATATTTAAAGTTTAGTAAATATTTAAATAAATATAATTGGAATCCAATTATTCTAACTGTAGAAAAAGGTTCACATCCTTCTTATGATGAAACTTTACTTGATGATATTAATCAAGGAACTAAGGTGTATAAAACTAAAACTAGAGAGCCGTTCAAGGTTTATAATTTCCTTAAAGGTTCAAAAGGAAGTAATATTTCTATGGGCATGATAGGTTTAAATCAGAAAAAATCTTTATTTCAGAAATTGTCTTTATTTATTAGAGCTAACATGTTTGTCCCGGATGCTCGTAAAGGATGGTTTAAGTATGCTGTCAAAGAATTCGAATCTATATTGAAAGAGAATAAAATAGACGCGTTTATAACTACTGGGCCCCCAATGAGTGTTCATTTAATTGGATTAGCAATTAAGAAAAAACATAATATACCTTGGGTGGCTGATTTTAGAGATCCCTGGACTAGCGTTTATTATAATGAATATTTACCTAGAATTAAAAGAACAAAAAAATTAGATAAAAGTTATGAAGATCATGTTTTGAAAACTGCTGATTCAGTAGTTGTTGTCACTGACGGCATGAAGAAAGAGTTTATGGATAGATCTAAATCTATAGATGTTGTTTACAATGGTTTTGATCATGAAGACATTAAAAATATTTCTAGTTTAAAAACAAATAATTTTACTATATCTTATGTTGGTAATTTTAAACCAAATCAAAATATTTATAATTTATGGGATGGTATAGATGAACTAATAAAAGACGATAAAATTGATATCGAAGATTTAGAAATAGAGTTCACCGGCAATGTTGATCAAGAAATAATAGATTATATTAAATCAAAAAGTTTTAAAAATAAATTATCAGTAAATAAATTTAGCTCTCATGATATTGCAGTTTCTAAAATGATTGAATCTAATTTATTGATTTTTGTCATTCCGCAATCAAATACTCAAAATCTTATTATACCTGGAAAACTTTTTGAATATTTAGCGTCTTTATCTCCTATTTTATCTATTGGTCCTGTTAATGGAGATGCTGCCAATATTATTCATTCAGTTAATAGAGATGCAATGTTGTCTTATGATGATAAGGAAGGAATTAAAAATAATATAATTAAATATTATGATATGTGGAAAAATAATAATTTAAAATTTATTTATGATAAAAGTGATATATCTAATTTTTCAAGATTAAAATTAACAAATAATTTAGCTAAAGTTTTAGATAAAGTCTATGGTCAAAATAATTAATTATGATATTTCAAGTTTTGAAAGAAATAGTCATTTCTATAGAGATATAGACATGTATGTTTCTGTCAAAAGTTTTGATTTATTAGCTATAAGAAAACGTTATTTAGAGTCTAAAAAGAGGAGTAGGGTAGGTAGTGTTGAAAGGAGAGAGCCCGCTGAGGGTGCTGTTGCTCAAATTAAAATATCTAAAGGTGTTATCAATGAATCAAAAGTATTACATAAGGTTTTAGAGCCTAGAGGTTTGTGTGTTTTTAATAATAAATTAATTTTTTCTAGTGAAAATAAAGTTTTTATTTGCGGTGATGAAGATAAAATAATTAGCAATAAATGGTTTAGTTATATTCATTCTTTAGATGTGCAAGAAGATAAATTACTGATTTGTTCTTCTGGTTTTGATGCTATTTTTGAATATAATATTAATAATTTATCTCTTGAATGGGAATGGTTTGCGTGGGAAAATGGTTTTGATCATGGAAAAAATGATGATGGTTCAGATATATTTTTAACCAGGAAAGAAAATATTGCCACAGAGTTCAAACAAGCTAATAAAAATTTTTTATTTATTCAAGATCCTCTTAAAACTGTTTTACCTACGGCTAAAAGAGCCGCTTTTATAAATAACGCGGCTTATGATTATCAAAATAATATTATTTTAACTTTTTTTCATTTAGGTCACGTCTATTTTCTTGATAAGAATACAGGATCTTTGGATTTAATTATTAAAGATTTAAAAACTCCACATGGAGGATTTGCTTATTCAGATTTTATAATGGCTACTAGCACTTCTGCTGGAGAAGTAGTTGTTAAAGATGATAATTTTAAACACATTATATCTTTTGTGAGTTTGCCAAAAAAAGATAAATTTTTGAATGATTTAGAATGGCTGCAAAATACTCGTTTTTATAATGGTTTATTTATAACAATTGACTCTAATAGAAATTCATTTATTATTTATGATATAGTTAGAAAATTATATGATATTATTCCTTATAATAGTAATTGGAGCATTCAGGATCTTTGCATCAAACACTCCATTTAATTAATTCAAAACTTTCAGCATATTGTTTATTCATCTGTGATCCTCTTACTATTGCTAATCCTTTGAATAGATCAAATGATTTATATTTTCTAAAATTTTGGGATTTATATTCTTTAATTGCTTTCCATTTAGCTTTTAAATTATTTTCTGATATTTCAATAAAATAATTATTTCTGCATTCAATATTATTCCATGGCAGTTCGTATCCTAGCATATTGTTATATTTAAATGCTCTTTTACCTTCATTATGTATCACTTGATGATCTTGATGTATATCAAATGAATTTGGCATAAATACTTGAACTGGTTTTATAGATTTTTTAAGTTTTATCATGTCTTCTAAAATCTCTTGTCTGTAAGAAGTAAATTCTCTTACAGGATAGTTGAAACATTTAATGTTTTTGATTTTTATATTTAGATGTTTAGCTGCATTTTTTAATTCTTCGAATAGTATTGTTTCTTTTGCGCCTATTGGTAAAGATTTTATACAGGGAGAGAATACCGCATAGTGGATTTCATATTTTCTTGATAATTTATGTAGAGATGCACCACAGCCAAATTCTCCATCATCGGGATGTGCTGCTAAAATTAAAATATTTTCTTTTTTCATTATGTTACAAATTTAATTAATAATCTTCATACTTCTTTTCAATAAATAGTTTTAAATTCTTTTATCTTAAAAGATTTAATTATATATTATTCATATGAAAAGAATATTTATAGTTGGAGTAGCTAGATCTGGTACAACTTTATTACAAAGTATGTTAGCTTCTCATCCTGAAATTCATTCTTTTCCTGAAACGCATTTTTTCGTTAAATTACCAAAAATAAAATTATTACGTTTTTTTAGATTTATTTCTAAACAAGAAAATCAAAATGTTATTAATTATATAAGCAAGAATGGTTTTGAGAATATTTTTCAATATCAATCAAAATATACTTTTTCTAAAAAAAAATGGGCAAAACATGTTTTTGATTTATTAGATAATATAACTACACATTCAAAAAAAAATATTTGGGTAGAAAAAACTCCTTTACATCTATATTATACAGATTTAATCACGAGTGCTGATAATAATGCTGTTTTTATTCATGTCGTGAGAGAAGGAAAAGATAATATTGCATCATTGTTTGATGCTAGTAATAAATATCCAGAATATTTTAGACAACAAAGCCTTGATTCATGTATTAATAGATATAATAAAGAGATTAAGATGTCAATTTCAAGAATTAATCAAGAAAATCATTTTTTTGTTAAATATGAAAACATAATAAAAAATCCTGATAAGACGATGTGTGGTTTGTTTGAAAAATTAAATATATCTTATGATAAGAGTGTTTTAGATTACAAAAAAGTTGTTTCTAGTATTAAAAATACAGAAGAAAAATGGAAACAAAATAATACTAAAGATTTAAGTTTTTCTAATAAGTATAATGTTATATTTAATGAAGAACAAAAAAGTATTATTTCTCAAAAAACAAATAATATAGATTTATCAATATTTGATGATTAATAGATTAGCTATAATAGAATTAGATTATCACGTAGAATGTTTAAATACTTTATGTAAAGTTTTTGTAAGTGCTGATTTTGAAATAAATATATTCACAAAAATAGAGATAGCTTCTGAAATTAGGAATTCCTGTAATTATGATAATTACAGATGGCATGTTCCTGAAAAAGGTGAAAACGTAAATAAATTTATTAATAGAAATTTTGATCAAATTAATAAATGTGATATAATATTATTTAACACACTTGCATCTAATTTTAAGATATTTTCAAAATTAAACTTTCAAGGAAAAACTATACTAAGATTACATAATTCAAACAGTTATCTTGCTCCATTAAAAAATTTAAAATTCAAATTAACTCCATATTTTTTATATAAAGATTTTTCACATATAATAAGATTAACCATTTTGCAACTTGATTGGTATTATAGGAGAAAATGTATTGATAAAATGGATTATTTGAATTTCACTAGTCAAGCAATAGAGGATTATGCTAATTTTAATAATATGCTTGTTGATTATAAAACTTGTAGTAGCATACCTACGACATGTTCTAATTTAGATTTACCTATAAAAGAGATAAATAATGACCAATATTTTTTCACTGTAAATGGGACAATAGAAGAAAAAAGGAGGGATTATAAATTATTATTTGAATCATTTAAAATATTGGTGCCTAAATTAGACACAAATATTACTTTGAGTTTTGCAGGTAGACCAAAAGGTCGATATGCTGAAAATATAATTAAAAAATTTAAAACATTAGAAAATGATAAATTTACTTTTAAATATTTTCAAGAGAGAATACCTCAGCTACAGTTTGATGAATTAATGCAAAATACAGATTGCATTATAGCTCCAATTAATATAAAAACAAAATACACTATTTATAAAGAAGAGTATGGTAAAACCAAATTTTCTGGTAGTGTAGGCGATATTATACATTATAGGAAAATAGGGATAGTTCCAAATAGTTATAAAATTAATAATGATCAAAAAGAGTATATATATCAATATAAAAATAAAGAAAACTTAGCGGATGTTATATTATCAACAATAAAAGATAAAAAGAAAATTCAAAACCACTATTTTCGAAATTCTGATCCTAAGATTATTTATGATAATATATTTGATTCTTTTAAAAGAATTACAAATAGTTAGTTTTCCTTAGAAACTTCTATTTAGTCCTATTAGCCATCTAAATTTGAAATAATCATTTTCCACATTTGGTATTTTATTTAAAAATAATGGAAAATCTACTCTGATATTTAAAGGTTTAACTTGATTAAGAGGCCCAAACCCTTTTATTTGAATTATAGTGCCAATCCCAGCATCCATTTTTATATCATCTAAAACTTCTTTAATATCAATATTAAAATTATCTTGGATTAAATTACTGCCAGCATATAAACATCCTGCGTCATAAAAAAGATAAGTCGTGAAAGATATATTGTTAGAATTAATTTTTAATTTTTGAATATCTAACTCTAGGTTCATAGAATATCCATTTGTTCCTTTATATAAATTTTGATAATTGCCATTATCATCTATATTAGGAGCCAAATATCCACTATATCCTCTTAGATTAAGTCCTCCTCCCATGTGGAAATGATTTATATTACTACCATATTGAGCCCAATCTTCAGGTATAAAACCTATAGCTCTTGTGTATTTGTTATGTATTAATTCTTCTGGACTTGCTCCAGCAAGAAACAGCATAGATTCTTCTGGCCATATATGTCTATGCCAGACAGAATTTGAATATTGTGCAAAAAATCTTGTTCTTAGATTATTTGATTTAATTTTTTTTGATGTTATAGATGTAATTTGAATTTTCGCAAAATTATAATTACTTCCTAGGGACGAACTAGTTAGTTTAAATTCTATATTACCGTTACCCATTTTTTTACTATTTATTTTTTTTATCCACCCAATTGACATTTGATTATTAAAGAATTTTTCATGATTTGTATTAGTTGCCCATTCATTAGGGTAAAGCAAATAATTAAAACTATTTTCATTAGTCATAGTTGAAGATAAATTAATATAAAATGTATTTTCCTTATTATAATCTTGTTTTTTTATTAAAAAATTATTGTAAAATAAACCGTCTAATTTTGAAGATTGCATATAAACTGTAGAGTTTTTGCTGTATTTTTCTAATCCAGTGTTATATTTTATTCTATAAGAAAAATCATTAAAAGTTTGATCTTTATTAAATGTTTCAAATTGTTTTATGCCAGTATTTACCCAAAAATTAGTTTCAAAATTATGATGATACCTTAAATAGTTACCATTTAGATGCATGCCTATTTTAAAACCATCAAATCCATTATACCACAAATCAGGTCTTATGAATATTTGATATTTTTTCCAATCAGGACGATTATAAACTCTAGAGTCGAAATTTATATCTAAAGGAGCTTTATAACTGTTATTTAGCATATATTTATCAGCTAATCTGTTTGAAGGGTCAATTATAACATCTGAAATTCCACTAGGAATATTTAATGTGGTTTCATATGTAGGATAAATTTTACCCCATCCATACCATTTTGGTAATACAGTTGCATCAGTTTTTTTAATGAACCAAGTATTAGGCACATGATAATTGTATTTAGTATTATCTTTTGATATAACAGTAAAATCTATAGGCATTTGCATTTCTCCTTTTCTTGCAAATGTTAATTTGTATTCATTTTCTTTATCAGTTTTTTTTACTTCTTCAATTTTATAGTCTATAGTTTTAGTTGTTTCAAGCCATTGGTCAAAAAACCAATTTAAATCAACTTTACTATGATTAATAATTGATGTTCTGAAATCATTAAAATAAGGATGCGCCATTTTCCAAGTTGCAAAATAATTTTTCATTGAATTAAGAAATAATTCTTCTCCTAAAACATATTGTAAATTATATAACATAGCTGCTGTTTTGTAATATACATGTCTATATCCTCCTCCAAAACCTAAAGAACTTCCAAAATCATCTGAATGAGTGTTTAGCTGAGCGTCACTATATTTAGTAGCATCTTTTATATAAGCATAATAAACTCCATTATCTATTACTTTTATTGGTTTTTTAAATTTGTTGTAATATTTATCAGAAAAAGATAATTTTTCTCCTGGTTCTTGTTGAGGTGATTTTAAATATTCTCCATCTATTTTATTTAAAGCCCAAGTTTCTAAAAATTCAGTAAATCCTTCATCTAGCGCGGCTCTATATGTTTCATTGCTTCCTACTTGTCCATAAAACCACATATGAGCAATTTCGTGAGCAAGTAAACCCCTATAAGTAGGATCTTGTCCACTGTCTAATGTTATCATAGGATATTCCATGCCATCTCTGGCATCTGCAACAATTATTTTATTCCAAGCATACATTCCTATATCTTCAGAAAAAACTTGTATACATTTTGCTGCATAATCAGCTGCATTTTGCCATTTAGAAGCATGAGGTTCTTGAACTAAAGAATAACATTTTATCCCATTCCATTCAGCTTCACCTATTCTGTAAGTGGGATCTGCTGTAAAAGCAAAATCATGCACGTTTTCAGCGTGATATATCCATGTTTTTCTTTTTAAAGAATCGTAGGGTATTATTATTGAAGATTTTTCATTCCATGGTTTGTCTTTAAAATTAGTAACATCTAATTTTTTTCTTAAATCATCTGGTAACATTTTGTTTCTATTAGTCAAAAAACCTGTGGCTTCTACAATGTAGTTTGAACTAAAAGTTAGAGCAACATCAAAAGTCCCGAAATCTCCATAAAATTCATGTCCAAAATGTTGATCGGTAGTCCATCCAAATTTTCTGTCATATACTGATATTCTAGGATACCATAAAACGCCATCATAATGTTTATTTAATCCTTCACTATAGAAAGTTTTCATTCTTCTTCTAGTAGAACCTGTGTCGAAATATGTTTTAAAATCGATTTCAAATTTTATAGAATCACCACTTTGAATAGGTTGTGTTAAAAAAACTTTCATTATAGTGTTGTCAAGTTCTGTTTTTAATATATTATTATTTGCTTCTATTTTTTGAATAGAAGTTCCTAATTTTTGTTTTTCATATTTACCCCAATATTGTTGAGAGTTATTTTGTTTGTGCAATTCGTGCAGGTGTGAATTAGGTTGAAATGCATTTTGATATAAATGGAAAAAAACAAAGTCAAGTTTATCAGGAGAGTTGTTATAGTAAGTTAAACTCATCGAGCCATCAATGATGTTTGTTTTTTCATCTATATTGGCATTTATAACATAATGTACATCTTGTTGCCAATAACCTATATGCGGAAGTTTATTTTTCCAATAATGCGGATTATCAACACTTCTGTATGTATTGGGCTTTGCATTAGGATTAAATTCTTGGGCAAAACCTTTAAAACAGAAAAAACATAATATAATTAAAATAGTATTTTTCAAAAAAAAAATTTAGGCAAATATACTAAAATTTTAAGATGATTTTATCTATAATTATAGATGTTGTTTTAGTGATTATTATTTAATAATAGAATAATAAATTTTTGTTTATTAATTAATAACTTTATTATAATGAAAATAATTGTTATTTGTACAGGTAATTCTTGTAGATCTCAAATGGCAGAAGCTTTTTTGAGAGAATATATAAAAGATGGGGATATCTATAGCGCAGGCATAGAAGCTCATGGTATTAATCCATACATGTCACAAGTTATGTCAGAAATGGGATATGATTTAAAAAATCATCAATCAAATACAATAGATAAATATCTAAATGAAAGTTTTGATATTGTAATTACAGTTTGTGATCATGCTCATGAGACTTGTCCGGTGTTTAAGTTTGTCACGAAACATATACATCATAATTTTTTTGATCCAGCAAATGCAGTTGGAACAAATGAAGAGAAATTAGATGTTTACAGAAAAGTAAGAAATGAAATAGAAGCATTTATAAAAGAATTTTCATCTGACGTCAATGCTATTATCTCTGAAAATTGAAGCTGTATTCAGATTTGTTTTCAGATTTGTCAATTACAATAAGCTTAAAATTATGAGATCCCTTTTTTATAGAGTTATCAAAAGAATAAATTAATTTATTGTTTTTGTAATCATATTCCATCAGTATCCATTTTCCATCTATTTCACCTTCATATGATTTTATTCCACTTAAATTATCTTTGATGTTAATTCTAATTGAATAAGCTTTAGACATATTGTTTTTTAAATTAATTGGCTTTATTGTTGGGGGAACAGTGTCTATGGTTATCGTGTACTTGCCAAATGATGTTATGTTTTGCGTTAGCATATTATTTTTATATTTTCCACCTAAAAATTTTAAATTAGAATTTTCTATTTTAGTTATGCCTATTTTATCTTTATACTTTTCATCTACATTGTGTTTTATTGATAATTTTATTTTAGAACAAAGAGGAACGTATTGATCATGTATTTCATATATAGGGCTGAGATATTTTATATTTGTATCATTTTCTTCATTTATATATAATTCAATATTATCAAATAATGATTTCGCAGGTATTTCGATTTTAATATTTTCATTTTTAAATTGATTTTTTATATCATAGTACATTTTTGATTTCACATTATTTGGTTTTATTATAGTGTTATTTGTGTTATTTTCTTGAGTTACTTTGAAATTAACATAAAAATTTAATTCTGAAATATTTTCATAAAAGTCTTCTACTAGATAAGTCATTTTAATTGTAGTATCGTTTTTATATTTTATAATTCCATAATTTTTATGGTCATATAATTCTAATTTATTATTTCTGTCAATAAATGATTTTTGAAATGTTTTTTTATTTTTTTGTTTTTCTTTATAATCTATATGAGATTTTACATATTTATTTTTTGAAAAACTAAATTTCTCCATTGCATATTTGAAGAAATATTGTTTTTCATCTTTTAACTTTATAGATCTTATGCCGTTTTTGTTATAGTTGTTATTTGTTTTATCAAAACAAAAAATAGACAGTCCAAAAGATTTATTTGCATGTATAGTGTCTTTTATATAGTATTTTTTATTATTATAATCATAGTGAGCTTTATATGTGTTAAGTCCTTTTACTTTTATGAAATCTTTTTCATTAATATTATATAATTTTATTTCCTTTATTTCTGGAGCTATAGTGTCTTTGACTATAAAATTATGTTCATGTAAATTAAATGGTTCTTGACTATGTGTGTGTCTCATCTCAAAGTGTAAATGTGGGCCAAACGAACCTCCTGTATTACCTGAAAATCCAATTATTTCTCCTTTTTTAACTTTGAAAGTTGTGGAGTCAAAAAATAGTTCAATTGAAAATGATTTCTTTTCATATTGTTTTTTTGTCACATATTTTTGAATATTTCTATTGTATTTATTTAGATGAGCGTAAACAGAGGTTATGTTATTTTCATGTGTGATATATATTGCTTTACCATATCCATAAGGGCTGATTTTGATTCTAGAAACATATCCGTCATCAATTGCATATACTTTTAAGTTAATTTCTTTATTGGTTTTTATGTCCATGCCTCCATGAAAATGAGTTCCTCTAATTTCCCCAAAAGAACCAGATAAATTAAAATCTATATCAAGAGGAGCATGATATTTGTATTGTCCTTGAAGAGCTGTATTCAAGGTGATAATACTAAATATTAATAATAAAAAGTAAGATCTCATTTTAATAAAAACTTTTTTTATAAATTTAAATAAATGAATAAGTTTTTAGACGGAATTAATATAAAAGTTAAGAACATAGTTAATTCTTTAAATGAATTACAAGAAAAAAATCAAAATTTAAATAAAGATTTAACTGATATTAAGCAAGTTGTTAATACAAAAAATAGGATAATAGAAGAACTAGAAGAAAAAATGAGATTGATGAGTATAGTTAAAAGTGTTAAGACAGAAGATAAAAAGAGTGTTAATAATGAACTAAAGCAAATTATTAGAATGATAGATGAATGTATTTTATCATTAAATGCTGAATAATTTATGAGGCCAATAGTAATTAATTTAAAAATAGCAAATCGCATTTATCCTGTTAAAATAACATCTGAAGAGCAGGAAAAAAGTATGCGTAAAGCTGCTCATTTAATAAATATTAAGATAGAGAAGTATCATGAAAAATATGAAGTTAAAGACATCCAAGATGTTTTGTCTATGATATGTTTAGATGCTGTTTTCAATCAAGTACATGATAAAAATATAGAAAATGTCACAAATGATGAGTTTAATTCTAAAATAGAAGAAATAAATAAAATTTTAGATTCCGCTTTAACTTAAATTTTGTCCAATACTTTTTTTATTAAATCATTTATTGCTTTTTCAGGATTTTCATGATAAGTATTATTTGCTCTATTAGCTAATATAGCGCATATTGTAATAGCTTCATGTCCAAATAGTTTAGCAAGAAAATATAATACAGAGGATTCCATTTCAAAATTTATTATTTGACAATTTTGAATTTCAAAATTTGTTATTGAGTCAAATATTTTGAGATTATTATTTATCAAACTATTTTGTCTGAATTGAGGAGCGTAAAACCCTATAGTTGTCCATGTTATACCATGTTGTAATTCTTGAAATTTTTGAAATAAATTTTCTGAGCAATCAACTATATAAGGTTTAGCCATGTTTGCATCAAAAAGACAATGATTTATTAAATTATCAGATTCTCTTTTATTTATAAATTTTTGATAATTGTTATAATAATATATTAAACTGTCTATTCCTAAGCAGTGTTTTGAGACAACTAAAGAGCCAATTTTGATATGCTTTTTTATAGAACCTGAAGTACCAATTCGTATAAATTTTATTTTTCTTTTTTTTTGTATAATAGAATTTATTTCATTCATTACTATTTCTATGTTGTCTATTCCTATGCCAGTAGAAATAACACTTACTTTATTCTTGTTAAAGAAGCCGCAATGTGTTACAAATTCTCTGTTATTATTTTTAGAATATATTTTTTCAAAGTATTTGCTTATTTCAGGGACTCTACCAGGATCTCCCACTAGAAACACTATTTCACCTATATCATTATCATTTATTTTAAGATGATAATTGTAATCATTGGGATTTTTTATAAATTGTTTTTTATTAAAGATTGCCAAATTTTGAACTTATTTATAAATTTACAAAATAGAATGATGTAATGTTAGAAAAAAAATCTAAAATTTTAGTTCCTATTGGTTTATCTGATCAATCTTTTATAGCTCTTGAACAGGCTGTAAATTTAGCTGTTAAAATTCAAGGCTCAATCACAGTTTTATCGGTATTAGATAGTTCGGCTAGTATTTATAAGTTGCTTAATAAAGATGATCAATTTGGTTCAGCAATAGAAACTCAGTTAAAGGTTAAATTAGAATCTTTAATTAAGCCTTATGAGAAAAAATTAGATAGCAATATTGAAATATTAATTAGTAAAGGTAAAGTTTATAAAGAGATTATAAACACAGCGAGTCTTATTAACGTCGACATGATAGTAATGGGAGCTGATGGTGCTGATTCAAATATTAGAAAAAAAATTATGGGATCAAATGCCTCAAGGGTAGTGTCTGGTTCGGATATACCAGTAATTACTATTAAAGGTAAAAAACATAGAAAAGGATGCGGAAAAATATTATTGCCTTTAGATTTTTCCAAGGAAACAAAAGAGAAGGTCAATTTTGCTATTAATTTCGCTAAGGTTTTTGATTCTGAAATTATTGTTTTTTCTGCTGTATTTAGTAAAGATGAATTTATTAGCAATAAATTAATGAGAAATTTAGATCAAGTTAAAGGGTTCATTGAAAATCAAGGCATAAAATGTTCTGGAGAAATTAATAAATTTTCAAAAAATACAACTTTATCAAAGTCAGTTTTAGATTTTTCTAATATTGTTAATCCTGATTTGATAATTATAATGACTCAGTCAGAAAGTCATTTTTTGAGTCATTTTATTGGTTCTACAGCTCAATCTATAATTAATAATTCAGAAGCTCCTGTTTTAAGTATTACTCCTACGAAAAGGAAAGATACAACTGTTTATGATTTACCAATAGGTTAAACTTCATTTTTTAATGAGATTTTTATTAATTCTATTAGCTCTTATTTTTTGTAATTCTTTTAATAAAAATTTATTATATGAAGTAGATGTAAAACATAGTCCAGATTTTTTACATAATTATTATTGGGCTGATAGTGTCATGCAAACTTTAACATTACAAGAAAAAGTAGGGCAACTTTTTTTTGTCAGCGCAGACTTAGACAGCAATTATTTGTCTTATTTAATTGATTCTTTTCATATCGGAGGTTTGACTTTTTTTAAAGGCTCTCTAAATAATCAAGCTGAAAAAACTAATTATTATCAGCAGAAATCTAAAATACCATTATTAATTTCCATAGATGCTGAATGGGGGCTGCACATGAGAATATCTGAATGTCAAAAGTTCCCTTGGCCAATGACGTTGGGAGCTATTGAGGATGATTCTTTGATATTTGATTATTCCACATTAATTGCACGAAATATGAAAAGATTGGGAGTTCATGTTAATTTTGCACCTGTAGTAGATGTTAATTCTAATCCTAAAAATCCAATTATATATAATAGATCTTTTGGTGAGTCTTATACTAATGTTACTGATAAATCTTTAGCTTATTTTTATGGTCATGAGTCAGAAAATATTTTTTGTACAGCTAAACATTTCCCTGGTCATGGAGACACCGAACAGGATTCACATAAAACTTTGCCTAAGGTAAAAAGAAGTAAGTCTTTACTTGATTCAGTAGATTTGTTCCCCTATCAGAGATTAATTTCTTCTGGTTTAGGGGGAGTTATGGTTGCTCATTTAGATGTTTTATCTCTTGATTCTTTAGGTCTTCCTTCGACTTTGTCTTCTGAAATAATTAAAGGCTTATTAAAAGAAGAAATGGGATATAATGGTTTAGTGATCACCGATGGATTAAATATGAAAGCTGTCAGTGATTCTTTCCCTTCAGGAGAATTAGAGGTTATGTCTTTATTAGCGGGAAATGACATTTTATTATTGCCTCAAAATGTTCCTGTAGCGTTAGAAAAAATACAAAATGCAATCAATAATGGAATTTTAAATACAGCGATGATTAATGATAAATGTCGTAAGGTGTTAATGTTGAAAAAATGGGTAGGATTGGACAAACATAATATTATAGATACTACAAATTTATATAATGACATTGTTAATGAAGATTCTGATTTAATGCATAGGAAATTAGTAGAGTCTTCCTTGACTTTATTAAAAAACAAAAAAGATTTATTACCATTAAAATCTATAGACACATTAGATATAGCTTGTTTGTTGTTTGGTGACAATAAAAATGAAATTTTTCAAAATACTTTAACAAAGTATGCAGATATTTCTTTTTATAATTTTTCAGATAATATTGATGTGATTTTAGAAAAAATAAATAAACATAATCTTCTAATTTTATCTATTCATGAAAATAGTAAATCTCCTTGGGCAAGACATGATTTCAATGAGAAGTTAAATGATTTTATATCTAAAATTGACTCTGAAGTTAAAATTGTAACAGTGCATTTTGCTAATCCTTATAGTTTGAATAGTTTTGATTCTCATAATTATGTTGAGTCTGTGTTAATGTCATATCAGAATGATGATATATTTCAAGATTATTCAGCTCAATTAATTTTTGGTGGTATAGAATCTAAAGGATTTTTACCAGTGTCTACTAATTATTTTAAAATTAACACAGGATTAAAGACTAAAAAAATAAGATTAAAATATACAGTGCCATTAGAACTAGGAATTCACAAGGAATCTTTAAACAAGATTGATAGTATTATTAAAGATGCTATAAAAAGAAAGGCTATGCCTGGATGCCAAGTTGCTTTTAGTAAGGATGGTAAAGTTTTTTATCAAAAAGCATTTGGTTATTATACATATAGAAAAAAATATTTTGTTAATAATGATAATATCTATGATCTAGCTTCTTTGACTAAAATTACGGTATCTACACCTTTATTAATGAATATGGTAGAATCACAATATTTAAATATAGATTCTAGTTTACATTGTTATTTAAAAGATATAGATACCACGAATAAATCAGAATTAAAGATTAAAAATATTTTATCTCATAATTCTGGTTTAAAATCTTGGATACCTTTTTACAAGAATACACTTAAAAACAGAAGATTAAATTCTGAATATTACAGAAAAAGTAAATCTAAAGATTTCGGTATAGAGGTAGCAAGTGATATATTTTTAATGAATACTTTTAAAGATAGTATTTACAATTATATTGTTAATTCAGATATAGATTCAAATCCTGCTTATAGATATAGTGATTTAGGTTATTA
>CAXEHY010000062.1:0-5101 GCA_963996865.1 uncultured Flavobacteriales bacterium
CGCATGGATGAAAGATCTTTTGAATCTTGTATTTTATATTTAAACGGACAATATTGGGGTCTATATGAATTAAGAGAAAAAATTGATGACCCTGATTTTACTGATTATAATTACGATCAAAATGAATTCAATATTGATTGGCTAAAAACATGGGGAGGCACTTGGATAGAATATGGAGATGATACTGACTGGATCGCTATCAGGGATTTTATAATTAATAATGACATGTCTATTCCTGCTAATTACAACTACGCTAAAAGCCTATATAATGTAGGGAGTCTAATTGATTATTTTATTTTAAACTCATACGTAATAAACGCTGATTGGCTAAACTGGAATACTCAATGGTGGAGAGGAAAAGATCCAAATGGAGACAAAAAAAAATGGAGATATGCTTTGTGGGATCAAGATAATATTTTTGATCATGGCACAAATTATACCGGTGTCCCTTCTCAAAATGTTAATGCAGATCCTTGTGACCCAAACACCTTAGGAGATCCTGGCGGACAAGGCCATGTTCCTATTTTAAATTCATTATTCGCCAGCGAATCATTCTTTGATGACTATATAAATAGATGGGCAGATTTAGCGAACACTTATTTTAGTTGTGATTTTTTAATCCAACATTTTGACAGTTTAATTAATATTATAGAACCTGAAATGAATGGCCAAATAAATAGATGGGGAGGTAATTATAATACCTGGCAAAACAATGTGCAAGATATAAGAGATTTTATATTAACTAGATGTCAAATAATAAATGACGGTATTGTAGATTGTTTTCCTGATGTCATAGGACCATATGATGTCACGCTTATTATAGATGGTATTGGAGAAGTTCAAATAAGTGAAATTGATGTAAATAACTTAACTACTCCTTTTGATGGAATATATTTTGGAGGAGTAAATCTACCATTAGAAGTTGAAAGTGGTAATTTTTCTTACTGGGAAATAATAGCAGATTCTACATATATATATGATCCTTTTGTGGATACATTAGTTTTAAATTTAATTTCTAATATAACAATTATAGCACATTTTGACGCAGTAGATATTGTCTATATGGTAAATCCCCCATTAAGCGCAGACATCAACATTAATGGTGTAATTATCTCTAATTTTCCATATACTGAATCATATCCAAGTAACACTAATGTGAGTTTAGAGGCTTTACCTAATCTAGGTTGGGTAATAAATAACTGGCAAAGTAATTATTCTATTTTTAATCCTAATAATACTTCAATAAATGTTGATTTTAATGTTACAGATATTGATACTATAATATTAAATATGCAGCCAGATATTCTAAATATTACTTTTACAACAAATCCTAATAATTCAGGAGAACTAAATTTAAATAATAATACTATATCTGCTTTTCCGCATTCTGTCAATTATAATTATGGGGAAAATATCAATATCTCTCCGATAGATAACGCGAACTGGGAATTTGAGTATTGGAGTGCTAATAATTTAATAAATAATGGGAATACCGACTTACAGCTAAATATTAATATAACATCTAATGATACTATAACGCTAAACTTTAAAGAAATTTTATATTATAATATAACATACAATGTCAAACCTGCAAATTCTTGTGAATTTGAAATAGACGGTCAATTGTTTTCAAGTTTTCCTTTCACAAAGGAATATAGAGAAGGAGAATATATATATATGTACACAACCCCTAAAGATGGATATGAATTTGAAAATTGGACTTCCAATAACATACAAATACTGCCTAACAATATGCAAAATACAGCATATTTTGAATGCACTTCCAACGACACAATTACAGCAATATATGCTAGTTTATTTAACTTCTTTATCCCTAACTCATTTACTCCAAATCAAGACGGAGACAATGAAGTGTTTAAACCCGTAATATCATATGATATTTCAGATTACATATACATTTTTCAAATATTTGATAGATGGGGCAATAATATTTTCAAAACTGATCAATATGAAGTAGGCTGGAATGGAAAAAATTTAAATAATCAAGAATTGCCTGCTGGCGTGTACTCTTATATTTTAAATGTACTGCATCCAACAGAAGATAATATTCATAACATAAACACCGCTGGAAAAATCATATTATTAAAATAAATAATATGAAAATTTACACAAAAAAAGGCGATGAAGGATTAACTCAAATTTTAGGAGGAAAAATTTTAAAAAAATCTGACATAAGAATAGAAGCCTATGGAACTATAGACGAACTTAATGCTTATATCGGATTAATCTATAGTAAAAATAATAACAAATCATTATGTTTAGAATTAAATAAAATACAAAATACTTTATTCACAATAGGAAGTCTACTTGCATGTGATCCTAGTAAAAAAAATATAAAAATACCTAAAATAAAAGATCAAGATGTTGCTTTTTTAGAAACAACAATAGATAATTACGAAAACGGTTTACCGAAAATTACAAAATTTATAATCCCTGGAGGTAATGAAAATTCATCATTATGTCATATTGCAAGATGTGTATGTAGAAGAGCTGAAAGATTATGTGTCAAACTAGGAAAAGCTCATCAATTAAAATTAATAATACAATATTTAAATAGGCTTTCTGACTGTTTATTTGTTTTCGCGAGACATGTAAATATGATAAATGACGGAAAAGAAATTTATTGGGAACCTGAAAATTAACTTGTTTTTGTTGACAAAAAAATTAATTTTGCAAAAAAAACAAGTATGTATTGGACATTAGAATTAGCATCTAAACTAGAAGACGCTCCTTGGCCGGCAACTAAAGACGAATTATTAGAGTATTGTATTAGAACAGGCGCCCCATCAGAATTGTTGTCAAATATACAGGAACTTGAAGATGATGATGAAGTGTATGAATCAATAGAAGACGTGTGGCCAGATTATCCTGATAAGGATGATTTTTTCTTTAATGAAGAAGAATATTAAATCAATAAAACTAAGATGAGTTTTTTTACCTCATTTACTAAAATATTTGGAAATAAATACAAAAAAGATATCCAAAGTATAAATCCAATAATAGAAAAAACAAAAACAGCATTTTTATCATTAAATGATTTGTCTAATGACGAACTAAGAGAAAAAACAAAAAAATTTATATCTATAATTCAAGAATCATACAAAGAAGAAAAAAATTTAATTGAAAAATTAAAATCAGAAATTGAAAATAATGATGATATTATTAAACAAAGAGAAATGTATGATGAAATATCAAAACTTGAAACAGAAATAACAAATAAAATCCAAAATTCTTTGAATGAAATTCTGCCTCAAGCCTTTGCTGTAGTAAAAGAAACATGTAAAAGATTTGTAAATAAAAGTCTAGAAGTTCAAGCAACAGAATTTGATAAAAACCTAGCAACAACAAAAGACAATATCACAATTAAAGGAGATACTGCTATATATAATAATTCATGGTTAGTAGCTGGATCTATGACTGAATGGAATATGATACATTATGATGTTCAATTAATTGGAGGAGTGGTGCTCCATCAAGGTAAAATTGCGGAAATGCAAACAGGAGAAGGTAAAACTTTATCTGCAACTTTACCAGCATATCTTAATGCTTTAACCAAAAGAGGTGTTCATATTGTTACAGTTAATGATTATTTAGCAAAAAGAGATGCAGAATGGATGGCTCCAATATTTGAGTTTCATAATCTTAGTGTAGATTGCATAGATCACTACGCTCCTAATTCTCCTGAAAGAAAAAAAGCATATAATGCTGATATTACATATGGAACAAATAATGAATTTGGCTTTGATTATCTAAGAGATAATATGGCTATTAAAAAACAAGATTTAGTTCAAAGACCTCACAGTTTTGCTATAGTTGATGAGGTTGATTCTGTGTTAATAGATGACGCAAGAACTCCCTTGATAATATCTGGACCTGTAAAATCTAATGACCAAACTCTATTTACAAATTTAAAACCAGTAATAGAAAAATTAGTTTCAGCACAAAAAACATATGTTTCTACTATAATTCAAGATGCTAAAAAATTAATAAATGACAATCAAAAAGATGCAGGTTTTAATTTACTAAGAGCCTACAGGGGACTCCCGAAAAATAAAGCTTTAATAAAATTTTTAAGTGAAGAAGGCATAAAAATAATTTTACAAAAAACTGAAAATTTTTATTTACAAGAAAAAGGCAAAAATATGCCTTTAGTAGATAAAGAGTTATTTTTTACTATAGATGAAAAAAATAATTCTATAGAATTAACAGATAAAGGGATAAATTTAATATCCACCGATAATGAAGATTCTAATTTCTTTATCCTCCCAGATGTTGGTTTAGAAATAGCTAAAATAGAAAATTCAGAAGAAAATGAAAAAACCAAAGAAGTGCAAAAAGAAAAATTATTAAATGACTTTAGTATAAAAAGTGAAAGAATTCATGCCGTAAATCAATTATTAAAAGCCCATACTTTATTTGAAAAAGATGTTGAATATGTTGTAATGGACAATAAGGTTAAAATTGTAGACGAACAAACAGGGAGAATTATGGAAGGCAGAAGATATTCTGACGGATTACATCAAGCAATAGAGGCAAAAGAAAATGTAAAAATTGAATCTGCAACCCAAACTTTAGCAACAATTACTTTACAAAATTATTTTCGAATGTATAATAAATTATCTGGCATGACAGGTACCGCAGAAACAGAAGCAGAAGAATTATGGGAAATTTATAAATTAGAATGTATCTCTATACCTACCAATGTCCCTGTAATAAGAAAAGACGAAGAAGATTTAATATATAAAACTAAAAAAGACAAATACACAGCTATTATTCAAGAAATTAAAAAATTAAAAAATGAAGGCCGTCCTGTTCTCGTAGGAACAACATCCGTAGAGGTATCTGAACTACTTTCTAAAATGCTAACTATGCAATCTATACAACATAATGTATTAAACGCAAAAAGACATCAACAAGAAGCAGATATAGTAGCACAAGCAGGTCACAAAAGTTCTATAACTATCGCAACAAATATGGCCGGTAGAGGAACTGACATCAAATTATCTGACGAAGTTAAAGCTTCTGGAGGTTTAGCAATAATCGGCACAGAGAGACACGATTCAAGAAGAGTAGATAGACA
>CAXEHY010000063.1:0-16666 GCA_963996865.1 uncultured Flavobacteriales bacterium
ATTAAGTGAAAATCTAAATATTTTTATACATAAAAACAATAATATCATCTTGCAAAATGGATTATGTGGAGGGCTAAATACTAGTCAAATTTCAAATATCGATTTAAATCAAAACAACATTCAAGATTTAATTGTTTTTGATAAAAGTAATGGGAAATTATATCCTTTTGTGAATGCTGGAATAACAGATTCTATAAATTATAATTATACTCCAGAATACAGAAAAGACTTTCCCAACATACACCATTGGATGTTAATGAGAGATTATAACTGTGATGGACTAATGGATATTTTTACATATAATCAAGCTAGTATGTCAGTCTATAAAAACACTTCTAATAATTCTATAAGTTTTACACTAGTAGAAGATATAGTAGAAACATCATATGGATCTAGCTCTCTTAATCTTTTTGTAAGTGATGTAGATATTCCAGCTATAGATGACATAGATGGAGATGGAGATTTAGATGTATTAACTTTTCACATCCTAGGTGGATATATAGAATATCATAAAAATCTTTCTATGGAAACTTACGGTCATTGTGATAGTTTAATATTTGAAAGAGCAGATGCTTGTTGGGGAGATGTTTATGAAGGTTTTAATAGTTATAGTCTGTATACTTGCTCCTCTTTTCCTTTAGCTGAGCATAAAGTTCATGTAGGGTCTTCTTTATTAACTCTAGATATTGACAACGACAATGACAAAGAAGTAGTGCTAGGAGATGTCGCTTTCAATAATCTAAATTTATTAATCAATGGAGGAGATCAAGATAGCGCTCTAATAGTATATGTTGATTCACTATTTCCACAAAATTATATAAATTCTGAAGCTGCTATAATTTCATCTTTTCCTGCAGCCTTTTATTTAGATGTAAACAATGATAACAAAAAAGATTTAATAGTCAGTCCAAATAGTGCTAATAATCATGAAAATAAAAATAGCACTTGGCTGTATTTAAACCAGGGGGCTACAAATATGCCTGATTTTGATATGCCTATATATAACTTTCTACAATCTGAAATGCTAGATCTAGGCAGTGAAAGTTATCCTGTTTTTTTTGATTACAACACAGATGGACTAATAGATATTATTTGTGGCAATTTCGGATATTTTGATCAAGGAAATTATATTTCAGGTTTACATGTTTTAGAAAATATAGGAACCATTTCAAATCCAGAATTTAAATTAATAAATAACGACTGGGGCGGTCTTTCCAATATGCCTCTAAATACTATATTATCTATGCCAGCTCCTGGACTTATACCTACTTTTGGCGATATTGACAATGATAATGAAGCTGAAATGATCATAGGGGATGCTAATGGAAAAATACATTTATTTGAAAGCACTATAAATAATGGAGAATATGATTTTATTATAGCAAGTCCTGATTATTTTAACATTGATGTCGGAAACAATGCCAGTCCTTATTTATGTAATATAAATAATGATTCTTTAACAGATCTTATAATAGGAAACAGAGATGGGAAAATATATTATTTGCCTAATAGAGGATCTTTAAATAATCCTATTTTTGATACTATAATAAGTGACTTTGGGAATATTAATGTTTCTGCAACCAGCTTACCAAATGGTAAAAGCAAACCATTTGTAATACAAATAGACAACAATAATGATGGAGATTTTATTGACATACAAGATTCTACCTTATTATATGTGGGTTCAGAGTCAGGTGATATTTATAAATATTTTATAGAAGATCCTTTTATCACAAATCCTAATGACACATTCGTTCTACTTACTTCAAGCGTAGGAAATATATTTCAAGGTTTTAACAGCTTTGTCTCTATAGCTGATATAAATAATGACAGTCATTATGATATTATAGTTGGAAATAAAAGTGGAGGATTAAATATATATATGGAAGATTCTTCAATTATAAATAATATTACTGAATTAAAAGAAGAAATAAAGATATATCCTAATCCTACTAACAATTATTTTACAATAAAAACAAACACATTATATGATTATAAAATATTATCTATTAATGGACAATTAATAAAAGGTGAAACACGCAACAAAGGATCCAAAAAAATAAATTGTTCAGAAATAAAAAGTGGGATTTATATAATATATATAAAAACTCAAAATTCTATAATTAATAAAAAATTAATTATTAAATAAAAATTTAAAATAAATTCATGTCATCTAAAACTGACAAGACTCCTTTAACAGCTTCAGCAGAAGAATTCAACATCTCCATTTCCTGATCATTAAGTTTTAATTCCAATATCTCTTCAATTCCATTATAACCCAATTTACATGGCACTCCCAAATAAATATCTTTCATGCCGTATTGACCTGTCAGCCAACAACAACACGGAAAAATACGATTCTGGTTTTTAACAATAGATTCCACCATTTGAGCAGCAGCAGCACCAGGAGCATACCAAGCAGAAGTCCCCATTAAATTAACTATTTCACCTCCGCCTTTTTTAGTTCTTTCTACTATTTCATTTAAACGATGACTCTCTATTAATTCTTCAATAGGAATACCGGAAACTGTTGTATATCTAATTAAAGGCACCATAGTGTCTCCATGTCCTCCCATTAAAACAGACTGAATATCTTTTGGAGAACAATTTAATTCAGAAGCTATAAAAGATCTAAATCTTGCTGTATCTAAAATTCCAGCCATTCCAAAAACTCTAGAAGAATCTATTTTAGCTGTCAAATAAGCAGTATATGTCATCACATCTAAAGGATTAGCAACTACAATAATTTTAGCATTAGGTGAATATTTGATTGAATTTTCAGTAACAGTTTTAACAATTTTAGCATTCGTGGCAATTAAATCATCTCTACTCATCCCAGGTTTTCTGGGAATTCCTGAAGTGATCACAATAACATCTGAATCTTTTGTTTTTTCATAATCATTAGTAACGCCAATTATTCTAGAATCATAAAGTCCAATTGGAGAAGATTCCCACATATCTAAAGCCTTACCTTCGGCAACTCCTTCTTTAATATCTACTAAATAAATTTCGTTTGCTAATTCATTTTGAGCACAGACATTTGCACAAGTAGCGCCAACATTTCCAGCTCCAATAACTGTAATTTTCATAATCTAATTTTTAGGTACAAATGTATAAACATTTAAATAAAATAAAACGTATATAAAAAGAAAAGAATGAATTTAATATTAAACAAAATAAAAGATATGATGTTTTTTTATATCAAAATACCTAAAAAACTATTTTTCAGGGAAAATGATAATATAAAAAATTTAAAAAAAACTAAAACTATATATAGAATATCTACTATTTCTTTAATAATAATAGCATCATTAATGAGCGGAAATATTTTTGGAATACCAAAACCCATGTATAATAAAATATATTTATGGATATGGAACAGAAATTAAACTTTTCTTCTATTTTTGTATCTTTATATTTCTTATGAATAGAATATTATATTTAGTCATAGTTATTATTGTTTGTAATATAAAACTAAATGCTCAATTAGTATGTAGTAATGACACCATTATTTGTTCTAATTCACCTATCACTATTGAAACACAAATAGCGAATATTGCTAACTTAAATCTGGTCACCGGAAGCTGTTTTGGTAGTCCTGGATTATCTGACGATCAATATTCAGCAGCAATAAATATTGGTTTTAATTTTGACTTTTACGGACAAACTTATTCTCAACTTTTAATATCTTCCAATAACTATGTCACTTTTGATTTAACAAATACTTCAGGATATTCTCCTTGGGCTATAAATAATGCAATCCCAAATGCTGGAAATCCTGTAAATTCAATTATGTCTCCATGGCAAGATATTAACCCTTGCGCTGTATATCCGCCAACAGGCGCTTATGGATTAGTAGAATATGGTTTAACTGGATCTAGCCCAAATCAAATTTTTATAGTTAGATGGATTCAAATACCTATGTTTGGATGCACAGATAGTTTATTCTGCTCTTCAGTATTTCTTTACGAAGGTTCAAATAAAATAGAAACACATATAGAATACAAATCTCAATGTAATACTTGGAATCAGGGAGCAGCTATACATGGAGTTCAAAATGCTCAAGGTAATATAGCTGATGTTGTGCCTGGAAGAAATTTTCCTACTGTATGGGGTGCTCAAAATGATGGTTATGAATTTGTGCCAAATGGTCCAAATGCATATACAATAAATCCTATACCCTATCAGCCTGTATTAACCACAAATACTGTAACATGGACTGATGGCACTGGTAACATAGTAGGGAACGGAACAAGTATTATAGTTAATCCAACTACAACCACAACATACACAGCTACTTCAACTGGATGCTCAGTTTCGGGTTCTTTATCATGTAATACAACTGTGACTGTATCATCTTTAAATATAAATCAAAGCACAAATGATGTTAGTTGTAATAGTTTTAGTGATGGTTCAGCGACAGTGTCTCTTTCTGGTTCAGGAGCTCCTTGGGATGTAGTGTGGCAAAATGCTAGCGGAATAACAATACAAACTGATAATGGAGTTAATAATAATGCAACATGCGGTAATTTATCTGCGGGTAATTATACTGCTATTATTACTGACGCTTCTGGATGCGTAGTTCAAGAGCCAATTATAATTACAGAACCACAAACTCTGACTTTAAGCAGTGTAGTAAATAATATTAGTTGTTATAATGCCGGAGATGGATCTATAGATATTTCATTTGCAGGTGGCACTGCAACTCATTCTTTTTCTTGGACTGGATCTAATGGATTTACAGCCTTAACAAAAGACATATCTGGATTAGAACCTGGAACATATACTGTTACATGTACAGATGGGAATGGATGTACTGAGACTTTACAAGAAACTATTTCTGAACCAGCTGAACTAATAGTAAGTCTAACTTCATACGCAGATGTTACTTGTAATGGGTTTTCAGATGGTTATATAAATATAGGAGTTAGTGGTGGAACTCCACCATATTTGTATAATTGGACAGCAACAAATTCATTTACAGGAAACACTCAAAATGTCAGCAACCTTGACGAAGGAAACTATACTGTCACTATCACTGATGATAATGGATGCACAAATAGTCTTTCACAAGAAATTATAGAAGCTGGTATAATGAATATAGCAGCGATAACTTCAAGTTTTAATGGATTTGAGATAAGCTGTTATGGATTCAGTGATGGAATAATTGATTTAACAACAAGCAACGGTACTCCTCCCTATATATATAGTTGGTCTGGACCTAATAATTTTATGTCTAGTCAAGAAGATATTTCAGGCTTATCTACTGGAGATTATATTGTTTCTGTGACAGATCAAAATAATTGCACTTCACAATCTACTATATCATTATTTTCTCCAACTCCTTTAAATATAGTGCCAGCTAATTTATCTGATGTTAGTTGTAATTATACAAATGATGGTTTTATTGACATATCTGTTTGGGGTGGAATTTCTAATAATAATACATACTCATATAATTGGACAGGGCCAAATAATTTCTTTTCTAATCAACAAGATATATTTAATTTAGAAGATGCTGGAGATTATACTATTATAGTTGTAGACAATAATAACTGTAGCTCAACTTTCAGTTATTACTTGAATAAACCTGATATTTTACAGGCTGTTATTTATACATTAAGTGACACTCTTTCTATTAATTATCCTGTAATAGATTTTTATGATCATTCAATTGGAAATCCTACAAGCTGGAAATGGACAATTAATGACGGAAGCCCTATAACTTATACTCAAGATAAACTTGATCATCTATTTCCAAGTAAAGGAATTTATAATGTGCAACTAGCTATAGAAGATATTAATAATTGTAAAGACAGCACCACAAAAATAATATTAGTAAAAGATGAACATACATTTTACATACCTAATAGTTTCACTCCAGACAATGACGGACACAATGATCAATTATGTGTCAAATATCATGCGCTAAGAGAAGACACTTATCAAATAAAAATATTCAATAGATTTGGACAAATGATTTTTGAATCAAATGACCCAAATGAATGCTGGGACGGAAAATACAAAAACAAAAAAGCCCCTCATGGAGTTTACTCTTATTATATATCTTATCAAGATTTTGAAGGATGGATTCGTGATTACACAAATAGAACAAACTGTTCTGGAACAATTAGTCTAATAAGATAATTGTTATTTTTTAATACTTATTTTTAAGCATCTATATTGGCATATTTAGCATTTTGCTCAATAAATTCTCTTCTAGGAGGAACTTCATCTCCCATTAACATAGAAAAAATCCTATCAGCCTCAGCTGCGCTATCAATACTAACTTGTCTTAATGTCCTAAATTCAGGATTCATAGTTGTATCCCATAATTGTTCTGCATTCATTTCACCCAAACCTTTATAACGTTGTGTAGCAACATTAACATCTTTGCCTTGCTTCATTTCTTCTATTAATCTATCTCTCTCCTCATCTGACCAGCAGTATCTCTCATCTTTACCTTTTTTTAATAAATATAAAGGAGGTGTTGCGATATAAATATACCCTCTCTCTATTAGCTCTTTCATATATCTCCAAAAGAAAGTTAATATTAAAGTTGCTATATGACTACCATCAACATCTGCATCTGTCATTATAATAACCTTATGGTATCTTAATTTTTCTAAATTTAAAGCTCTATCATCATCTTCTGTGCCCACAGTAACTCCAAGAGCCGTATACATATTTCTTATCTCTTCATTCTCAAAAACTTTATGTTGCATTGCTTTTTCTACATTAAGAATTTTACCTCTTAAAGGTAATATTGCTTGGAATTTTCTGTCTCTTCCCTGCTTAGCAGTTCCTCCTGCAGAATCTCCCTCCACTAAATATATTTCACATATTTCAGGGTCTTTCTCTGAACAATCAGATAATTTACCAGGAAGACCAGATCCCGTTAATACATTTTTTCTTTGAACTAATTCTCTAGCTTTACGAGCAGCATGTCTAGCTGTAGCGGCAAGTATCACTTTTTGAACAATTTGTTTTGCAGCTTTAGGATGTTCTTCTAAATAATTATTTAACATTTCTCCCACCGCTTGATCAACAGCGCCAATAACTTCTTTATTGCCAAGTTTAGTTTTTGTTTGACCTTCAAATTGAGGCTCCATCACTTTAACTGAAATAACTCCTGTTAAACCTTCTCGAAAATCATCTCCACTAATTTCAAATTTCAATTTATCTAACATGCCGGATTTTTCAGCATAACTTTTTAAAGTTCTAGTTAAAGCTCTCCTAAAGCCAGCCAAATGAGTTCCTCCCTCATGAGTATTAATATTATTTACATAAGAATGAATGTTTTCAGAAAAAGAATTATTATACTGCATCGCTACTTCAACAGGAATATTATTTTTTTCTCCATCAATATAAATAACATCTTCTAAAATACTTACTCTATTAGAATCTAGGAAAGAAACAAACTCCTTTAATCCTCCTTCAGATAAAAATGATTCTTTTATATACTCTCCTGTCTCTTCATGTTTACGTCGTTTGTCAGTTATTTCTAAATTAATACCTTTATTTAAATATGACAATTCTCTTAATCTAGCTGATAAGATATCATAACTGTATACGGTTTCTATAAATATACTACTATCAGGAATGAAAGTAACCTCAGTTCCTGTTTTGTCAGTTTGACCTATTTCTTTAACATCATACTGAGGTATCCCTTTGCTATATTCTTGTTGAAATATTTTTCCATTTCTATAGACAACAGCTTTTAAATTATCAGATAAAGCATTAACACAAGAAACACCTACACCATGCAAACCTCCTGACACTTTATAAGAATCTTTGTCAAATTTACCTCCAGCATGTAATACTGTCATTACAACTTCAAGAGCTGATTTCTTTTCTTTAGAATGTATATCAGTTGGGATTCCTCGACCATTATCTAAAACTGTAATTGAATTATCCTCATTAATAAAAACTTCTATTTTGTCACAATAACCTGCTAAAGCTTCATCTATTGAGTTATCTACAACTTCATAAACTAAATGATGTAAACCTTTTTGTCCAACATCTCCAATATACATAGCTGGTCGTTTCCTAACGGCCTCAAGACCTTCTAAAACCTGAATATTTTCAGCACCATATTGTGTATGTTCTGCAGTGTTTTTATTAATATTTTCTGAACTATTACCTTCCTCCTTCATATACTTTTTTTTAGTTAAAACAAATATATAAAACTAGACGTAAAAAGTGTCAAAAAAACAGATTATAAAAGGTTTTTTTTTAACAAAAAATTAACATTATAAAACATAAGATAATTGTATTAAAAAAGAAGTGGGATAAGGTGAATAATTACTCCATTTTTGGTAATCACTAAATTGTATATTATTTACAATAAAATCTATATTAAAAAATTCATTTAATTGATAATTCATTCTTAAATCTGCATTGGAAATAGGATTCATTAAAGACCCATCACTATCCCATCTTTTAAATCCTGAATCAAAAGAAAAAGAAAAAGAAATTTGATCAGAATAATTATATTCAGTTTCCAATATAAATTCAATCTCTGGTTGAAAAAAAGCATGAGACAAATCAGTCATAAAAAATTTACTATAAACAAATACACTTCTTACGTTAATATCTTTGTTGTAATTATACAAAAATGAAGATTTAAATTGAAGCGTTTTTACATCATCATACAAGATCATATATCTATTGTTTGTGTCTAAATTATAAATATGCATGTCTCTTGAGTCATGAAAAGAAATGTTATTTTGGCTGAAAATACTATTAGAAAATTTAGTACTATGATTTAAAATGAATTTAAATTTTTGATTTTGTTCTAGCATTTCTAAAGAATCAGCTAAATATTGATTTTCAAAAATTCTATCTATAATGTTATTTTGCACATAGTCACCTGAAATTAAAAAAGACAACTTATTATATTCTGAATTATCATTAATAAGAAATTCAAAATAAGGATATAAATGACTGCTTTCATTATAAGAATAAATAAATCCTGAATTAATATGAATATCTTTCAAATACCAAGATACAATAGATTGAAAATCAAACACAGTAGATGTTTCCCAACTTACAACTGAAAAATCACTTGTAACAATACCTCCTTTTGAGAACTCTACAAACAAAGAAGTTGTAAATTCCTTGTCAAACAATTCATGATTTATATTAGCTCCTAATTCAAAAGCAGATTCTTGATGAGAATTGTCAACTTTTAAATTATATGCATCTATACTAATATCGAAGTCGATATTATTTTGATTTTTTATTAGATTATTATATTCTCCCTTAACAGAAAAAAGATTATACTTTTTTATATCATCATTATTAGCATAACAATTATAATTATTACTTAAATAATCTAAATTAGAACTTATAATTCCATGTTTTTCTATCTTTTTTATAAAAGAACCTACAGACGTAATTTTGCTATTTATATTAAAATTATCAAATTTAAATGTTTCATGATCTCCATAAATACCCCAATTAAAATCTTTTCTGTTCGCCAATCTAAGACTGTTATAATAAAAATGCACATGTGGTGAAATGCTATTTAATAAAGTCCCCCCTTTTATATAAGCATTATACAACTTAGATACTGGATGCCCTTTTATTTTTACTGCAGTAATATCAACATTTTCATTTGAAAACTTCAAATGACTATCAAATAAAAGATACTTAAAATCACTATCAATTATCACAGTGTCATTATTATTGTTATTATTAAAATTAATTTTATAAGAGTCAGGTATTTCTGGAATGAACTCATCTACAACTATCACCTTTTGAGCATCTATTTCTTGATTCTGCGCAAAAACAGACGTATTTAATAATATTAAAATAAATAAAATTGTTTGTTTCATTCTAACTCGATTAAATCATTATTATAAATTTTAAAATCTTTCAATAAATCCAAAATAATTTCTTCCTCAGATAAAGTATCATTGGAAATAGATTGTTTTTCAAACTCAATAATATCATTTAACTTCATCTTCGCTTCATTAACTATAGTATCTCCATTATAATTTTCTATTATACTATTTAATGTAGCTTTTGCTTGAAAATAATTTTGTTTTTCCAATAGTATATCTGAAAGCAAAATCAAAGATTTAGCTATATAATAATTATCATAAGAATGATCTAATATCTCCATTATTAAATCTTCAGATGTGTCTAAACTATCATTTAGAAATAACATATAAGCAATAATATATTTAGATTCTGATAAAATATGATCATTACCCTTACCTTCATCTAAAAACCAAGTATATATCTCTTTTGATTTTTTGAAATCTGATAAAGAAAAATAAGCATTTCCTAAGATAAACTTCACTTCATGAATATCATTGTAGCTTAAATTTTGAAAATCTAAAAAATCTTCACAATAACTAATTAAATCTATATAAAGATTTAATTCATTTTGGCATCTTATTATATTCAATAATACATGCTTCCTAATATGATTATCCGTCGCTATTTTATATAATTTTGTATAATGAAACAAAGCGGAAGCATAATCTTTTAATTGAAATGATATATCCGCGGAAAAAAGAAGAGATTTATTGTAATATTGTGATTTTAAATCTACAACCTCCAAAAAATCATTCAATGCAAAAATAATTTGATCAGTCTCAAGATAAGATTTCGCCCTATAATACAAAGCAAATAAATAAAACTTGCCATCAGGATAGTCTGTGATATATTCATTAAAACCTAATATAGCTTTATTATAATCTTTTTTCAAATATAATGACTCTACAGAAGAAAAAACAATAGAATCTTGACTAGACATTTTTATATCAATGTCTTTTGATTTTAAATAATCAAAATACTCCTTATGTTTACCGCTACTAGTATAAAGTAATTTAAGTCCTAACAAAGCCTCAGTGTATTCTTTAGTATAAGTATAATTTTCTATTATATAAATGAAATTTTCTTTAGATTTATCGAAATATTCGTCTTTCTCTTCTAAAGAAAAATACAAATTACTATATATTAAACCTTTCTGTAAAAAAGATTCTCTAATAAAATTACTTTCTGAAAAGCTATTAATAATTTTATCAAAATAAACTATAGCTTTATCTATATTATTATCTAATAAATTTATAATAGCATAATTATAAATCACATCATCTAAATAGATAGAATTATTTTCTCTTACATTATAAATACTTAGAAAATTTTCTATTGTTTCTTTTTGATAATTAAAATCAGAAAGCAATTCGTAACATTTAATTTGTTGAAACATAGCATAATCCACATCAAAAATATTAATTTTTACAGCTTCAAAATAAAATTTATTTGCTCTATTATAATCTTCTAACATAAAATAAGTATCAGCTAATCTTAAATAAGCGTCATTTAAAAATTTATCTTTTTGCTTATAATTTGAAATAAACTTTCTAAACCAATTAGCAGCAAGCTGATATTTTTTAATCTTAAAATAAGAATGCGCCAAAGAATATTTAGCTATTTCATATTCATGTACACCATATGAGCTTGATGAAAAAAGAAAAGCTTTGTAATAAGATATAGATGACTTATAATCTTTTAAATTGTAATTTATATCACCTAAAAAATATCTTGCAAAAGCAGCATATTCTTTATTAATATCATATTTTAAAGAATTTACAAAATATGTTTTTGCCTTTTGTAAATTATACTCTTGCAAATATCTTTTCGCTAAAAAAAAAGACATCCTTTGATAAGCAGATTTCTCTTCAATATTTAAAAAAGTCTTATTTTTTAAAACACTGAGAGCTTTTTCATAATCCTTAGTAAAAGTGAAATAATTTAATAATAAATTATCAACAACACTAGAGTGTTCAGAATCAGGAAAAAGAGCCTGATATTTTATAATATCATCATATAAATCATCAAACTCCCAATTAAGATCAAAGCATAAAACAATATACTTATAATAAGCATCTTCCTTTAAAAAAATATCATGATTATAATCTTTTGCCTTATTGAAAGAATTTAGTGCATATCTTTTATTGTTATTTTTTAAATAACAATTACCTAAATAATAACTAATATATTGACCAAGACTATCATTTTTAATATCTATTTTTTCAAAAATCTTAATAGCGTAATCTATAGAGTCAAGTTTATATAAAGAATATCCAAATTTATACATTTTTTTGTGCGACTTTAACAAAGAAGGATCTTGCGAAAAATTATTTACACATTCATTATACATGCCTAAATTATAATAAGATTCCGCAATTAAATTTGACACATGTTCCTTTTTTTTAATAGCTCCATCAGATATCTTTCTTTGACCATATTCTATAACTTGATTATATTTTTTCTGTTTATAATAAATAGACACCTTATAATAAGCAGATATTTCTGATAATCCTTTAATTAAATCTAATTTTTCAAATCCACGTAAAGCTAAATTATACTTCTCTTGTGAGAAATAAATATGAGAAGTAAAATAAACACCTAGATTAAAATAAAAACTATTTTTTTTTATTTGCTCAAATAAAAATAAAGATTGATCATACAATGAATCTTTAAAAGAAGTATATCCATGTCTAAAAAAATAAATATCCTTATTAGTTGTTACTAAATCCGCATGTGACACTTTATTATACCAATCATAAGATGATGTAAATTTTTTTGCCTCAAAAAAAATACTACCCATGTTAAAATAAACATCATTTACAAATCTTCCCTTTGGATAACTTTCCAGATAATTCTGAAATTTGATTTCCGCATCATAATTATACAATTCTTTAGAACATACAGCTGAATAATAATGAGCTTCTTCTAAGAGAAAAATAGATTCACCGCAATTTATATAATTATCAAAAAAACTTTGAGCTAAAACATAAAACTTTTTATTAAACAACTCTAAGCCTTCATGAAAGTCATCACAATCTGCATTTACTATAACAGTAGATGAAAATAAAAAACAAATAATAAATAAAACTTTATATTTATAAACCATGAAAATAAATTTATTAAAATAAGCACAATATAATTTTCATGTTATTATTATTTATTAACAAACAATAATGTAAATAAATAACTATATTAAACTTCAAAATAAATACATGGCAGCAATTCAATTTAAAAATGTTTATATAGAAAATGAAAATCTTTCAATATGTGAAGACGTTTCATTAAAAATAAATAAAAATGAAATAGTATATCTTATTGGTAAAACTGGAATTGGAAAATCTTCTATTCTCAAAACATTATATGGAGCGCAAAAAATAAAAAAAGGAACTCTAAATGTCTTAGATTTTGACATGAATAAAATAAATAAAAAAGAAATGCCATTTTTAAGAAAAAAAATGGGGATAGTATTTCAAGATTTTCAACTTCTTTATGATAGAAATGTATATAAAAACTTATCTTTTGTTTTACAAGCAACAGGATGGGAAGATAAAACAAAAATAAAAAACAGATGTGAATATATTTTAGAGACTATAGGACTAAAAGAAAAAATAAATGACATGTTGCACAAACTTTCAAGCGGTCAACAACAAAAATTATGTATAGGTAGAGCATTGTTAAATCATCCTGAATTAATTATAGCTGATGAACCAACAGGGAATTTAGATTCAGAAACTTCTTTAGAGATAATGAATTTAATTTCAAAAATTCACAAACTAGGCAAAACTATTATAATAACAACTCATGATGAGAAAATCATTAATCTGTTTCCTGCCAAAATATTAAAACTAGAAGATAAAAAATTAACAGAAATATAGTATTTCATAGATGAATATAACCAAAGAGATACATATTATCACGTTTGATATTCCTTATCCTGTGAATTATGGTGGTGTTATTGATGTCTTCTACAAAATAAAAGCATTAAAAGAAGCGGGAATAAAAATTCATTTACACTGTTTTTATCATAAAAGAAAAAAAAATAAGATTTTAAATACTTATTGTGAGTCTGTAAAATATTATAAAAGAAAAATAACATTAATTAATTTTTTTTCCTCAAAACCTTTTATTGTGAAAAGCAGAGATGATAAAAATTTAATTAAAAATTTAGCCAAAAAAAAATGCCCAATTATATTTGAGGGCATACATTCCACAAAATTAATTAATAATAAAAAAATTTTATACTATAAAAAGTTTGTCAGAACATATAATATAGAAACAGATTATTATAGGCTATTAGCCAAAGTGGAAAAAAATATTTTCAAAAAAATATATTTATTTTCAGAATACTTAAAAATATATTTTTATCAAAAAAAAATAAAACATGCTGATGGGATTTTTGCTATAAAAAAAAATGACCAAAAATATTTTCAAAAATATTCTAAATCTTATCATATAAAAGCATTCCACTCTAACTCAAATGTGACCTCTAAGAAGGGAAAAGGAAATTTCTCATTATATCACGGAAACCTGTCAATAGCTGAAAATGAAAATGCTGCTCTCTTCTTAATAAGAAAAATTTTTGCGAAAAATAATTACAAATTAATTGTAGCTGGCAATAACCCTAAACCAAGACTAGAAAAAGAAATATCGAAACATGAAAATATTAAACTAATTAAAAATCCTAAAAACAAAGAATTATCTTCCATAATAAGCAATGCTCATATTAACCTTTTAAAAACAAATCAAAATACTGGAATAAAATTAAAACTAATTGAATCGCTCTATAGAGGTCGTTTTTGTATAGGGAATAATAAAATGTTAGTAGATTCAGAAGTAGAAAAATTCTGCTTCTCAGCGAACTCAACAAAAGAATGGATGACTAGAATTGAAAAAATAAAAAATCAAGTTTTCGATGAAAACAAAATAACCAAAAGAAAAAAAATTGAAAAAATATTTAACAACAAAAAAGAAGCTGAAAAAATAAAAAACATCATTTACAATGATTAAAATAACACTTATATATTTTGAAGATTAAAAAATCTAACTAAATATCTGATTCAATACTTTTTCTTCTTGAGCCCAATTTAAATCTTTTTTAGCTTGTTTAAAATTATATACATCTAATCTTGAATATATTTCCAAAATCTGTTTAGCGATATTTTCTGGATCTCTATTTTCAAGTAAGTCTCCGACAGGATATTTATCAATAATGCGTTTTACTTCTAATAAAGGACTAGCTAAAACAGGAATTTCTGCATGTATATAATCAAATAATTTATTTGGTAAACTATATTTAAAACTTAAACCTAAAGGCTCTTCCATAAGTAAACCAATAATAGCTTTTTTAGTGTATTGTTTTAATTCATCATGAGGTAATCTTCCTTTAAAATTTATCCTTTGATACACTCCCTCAGAAAAAGCTATTTTTTTTAACTTATCTAATTCTCTCCCCCCTCCTACAATAGTCAACTTAAATTCTGGAATAAATTTTAAACTTTTAATAACTAATTCTATACCTCTACCAATATTAATATTACCCTGATAAATAATATTTTTAAAATCCTTTTTTCCTTCTTGCAAGTTATATAAACTAGCACAGTTCCTAACTGTCTTCATTTTTATATTATATTTTTCGCTATAAAAATTTGCTATAGAATCAGAAACAGTATATGTGTTTTTTAAATTCGGCAAAATAAGTCTTTCAATAATAAGCCAAATTTTTTTTACAAAAAACCGATTATATAATTCGGGGGTTTCCGTAAAACACTCATGGCTATCATAAAAAATTTTTTTATTTCTCAATAAAGAAACCATGTAATTAGGCAAAAGAGTATCTAAATCATTTGACAATAAAAAATGTGATTTTTTGAACAATAAAATCAAAAATAATTTGATATTAAATTCAGCATAAAACAAAAAACTTCTTTTAAAAAAACAGTTAATTAAAGTGACTTTATAATTTCGACTAAATTTTTTATTAAAAGAACTCTTGACTCCGATTAACTCAACATCATATTTGCATTTTAAGTAATCACAAACTTTTTTAACTCTAGAATCTGTAATCAAGTCATTAGATACAGAAACTATTATTTTTTTATTTGTTATAGTCATTTAATAACAATATATCAAAAAAGTAAAAATTTTATTTAATTTTGATAGAATAATGTTCAAAAAGAACTTTTCATTAATAAAATTTAATTCATTTAAGTTAGAAGTCAAATGTAAATTATTCTTCCAGGCTAACAATTTAGAGGAAATTGTCAAATTGTCGAAATCAAAAGAATTCAAAAAAGAAAATTATTTTATTCTAGGAGAAGGAAGCAATATCTTATTTACAAAAAACTATAATGGTGTAATTATAAAAAATAATATTATAGGCAAAGAAATCATAAAAGAAAATAAAACAAAATATTTAGTTAAAATTGGTGCTGGAGAAAATTGGCATAAATTCGTGCAATGGACAATAAATAAAAAAATGTATGGATTAGAAAATTTAAGTTTAATTCCAGGAAGTGTTGGCGCAGCTCCAATACAAAATATCGGAGCTTACGGAGTAGAGGTAAAAAAATACATTAAAGAAGTTCATGCTGTAAATTTAAAAACAGGTAAACAGAAAATATTCAATAACGAAGAATGTGAATTTAGTTATCGTAATTCTATTTTTAAAAAGAAACTAAAAAATAAATATATAATAACAAATGTTATTTTTAATCTAAATAAAAATTTTAAAATTCATGACAAATATCAAGGAGTAAAACATGAGATTCAAAAATTAAAAAATAAAAAAATTACAAGCAACGACATAAGTAAAATAATAATAAAAATCAGAAATTATAAA
>CAXEHY010000064.1:0-3187 GCA_963996865.1 uncultured Flavobacteriales bacterium
ACTCATTATTATTCTGCTTATGGGGCTTATGATGTTATCTTGACAGTGACAGATGCTTTTGGTTGCGTAGGTATTGATACTACTACTATTTTTGTAAGACCTCAACCTATAGCTGATTTTAATATTAGTTATAGTTGTGATACTATATTATGTTCTGGGATGCCGATAAATTTCAACAACTCTTCTAATATTATTGTTCCTTTAGGAGGTAATTTAGATTATATTATATGGGATTTTAATAATACTCAAGCAAATGTTAATCTTGTCCCTAATGTTTCTTTTGTTCAGGCTTTTATTGCAGATCCAAATAATTATAATTCATTAGGATTTGATACAACTAATTTTGTGACTATGACTATAGTTGATACTTTTGGTTGTACAGATTCTTATGTTGATACTTTTGATGTAGCAGGGAACCCTAATGCTTCTTTTATATCTGATACTCTTTTATGTTTTGAAGACACCTTAAATATATATTCTATATCTAATTCGGGTTTTATAACTAATTATGATTGGGAAATTATAGATACTTTTACTGGAAATATTGTTTCCGATACTAGTTTAAACAATGACTCTATTCCTTTTGTGAATTTAGTTTTACCTCAAGGTCAGCAGATAATTGATTATAGCATAAATCTTACAGTAGATAATTGTTGTCCGGCGCCATATTTATATTCAGATATTGTCACTTTAAGACCTCAGCCGCAAATAGATTTTAATATTATTCCACCTGATTCCACTAATGCTTGCGCTCCTTGTGAATTTACTTTTGTTCCAAATATTTTTGGATTGGCTGATTCTATTGTAGTTGATTTTGGAGATACTACTTACAGTACTTTAACCCCTATTAATACTCCAGGAGGTCAATTTTTACCTACTTTTTCTCATTTATATATAAATAACTCTTTAAATTCTGTGTCTTATAATGTTATTATAGTAGGATATAATGATTGTGGTACTGATACATTTTTAACTACTTTGAGTTGTGGTCCAGCTGATGTTATGGGTTTTGTGTACCCAAATCCAGCAAGCACTTGTGTTGATGATTCTATAACGTTTTTTGATTCTGACTTAATAGGTAATTTTAGCGCAATATCTTGGTCTTGGAATTTTGACCCTCTAGCTACAAATAATAATTTTACGCCTTGGGAAACATGGATTCCTGATCCTCAGAATAATACTATGTCAGCTAGTCATTCTTGGTCTACGCCTGGCATTAAAACGATAGGTTTTAGATTTACAGATAGTTGTGATATCAAAGTAGCCGATACTACTGTAATTATATGGCCAGAACCTATATCTAATTTTGATTTATCAGGAGATAGTGTTTTATGCTTAGGAGATACTTTATTTGCAAATAACAATTCTTATGTTACTTCTATTGATACAGGATCACTAAGTTCTAGTATTGTTTCTCATATGTGGACAATTACAAATCCTAATGGATATGTTGTACAAGTATCTTCATATGATTTAGTTTATCCTATTCCAGATACATCAGGTCAATATCAAATTACGTTACAAGTAATAACAAATCAAGGTTGCGAGCATTTTGATACTAGAATTTTTGAATTGTTAAATCCTCCAACGGCTAGTTTTTTATTTGATCCTACTTTTTGTGAAGACACTTTAGTTCAATTTAATAATACTTCGTCTCCTTCAAATCCTACAAATCAGATTACTAATATTTTATGGGATTTTGGAGATGGTGATACGTCAAATGTTTCTGATCCTCTTCATGCTTATAGTACACCAGGATTTTATTTTGTCACATTAGATATTACAGATAATCAATATTGTCAGAGCATTATTACTGATACTATAGAAATTTTCCAAAATCCGACAGTTGATTTTTCAGCTTCTACGGAATGTTTAAATACAGCGACAACTTTTATTAATAATTCACAAATTGTTAATAATACAAATGTTATATACAATTGGTCTTATTTGTCATCAATTTTTTCTAATGATATTGTGCCACAAGGATATGCTCATTCTAATTGTGGAGATAGTATTCCTATAAACTTGGAAGTTATTGATGGTAATGGTTGTTATGCTGATACTACTATAGATATTGAAGTTTATTGTTTGCCAAATATTACTTTAGATATAAGTGACACATGTTTTGGTTTTTATTCTGATATTGTAGCTATATCATTACCTAATCCACCAACTAATTCTAGTATAACTAATTACGATTGGATCATAGAAAATCAAAATTATGCTGGCAGTTTAGTTTCACATATTTTTAGTGTTTGCGGAAACAATACATTTGATTTAATTGTGACTGACAACAATAGCTGTGAGTTACAAGTTACAGATATAGTTCCGGTGTATTGTGGCCCTCAAGCGGCATTTACAAACACGGCTACTGATTCTTGTGTAAATCAGAATATTTATTTTCTAGACGCTTCTACAACAGATTCTGTATTTGGGGGCAATATTAATAATTGGAATTGGAATATTAATCCAGGATCATATACCCTAGGAACAGGGAACTTAAATCAAAATCCTGTTTTTAATTTTGACACTAATGGAGTTTTTCAAGTAGATCTTTTTATTATTGATAATCATGGCTGTGAAAGCATTTATAATGATAGTATTATAATCTACGAAGAACCTTTTGTGTCTTTTGATTCTGATACAGCATGTGAAAATTTACCTACAACTTTTACTTCTAATGTTGTGGATACTCTTTTGACATATTCATGGAATTTTGGAGATCCTCTTTCTGGGACATCAAATTATTCTACTTTATCAGATCCAACGCATATATATTCTACAGGAGGTGTTTATGTTGCCACGTTAACAGTAACTAATATTTATGGTTGTGTTTCTTCATATACAAATACAGTTATTGTAGACACTATTCCTAATGCGTCTTTTACTTATAATAATGTTTGTGAAGATACTCCAGTACAATTTACTAATACATCTGATACTACTAGTAATTTACATGTTTCATGGCAATGGGATTTTGGCGATGCTAGTGTTCCGCCTTTAAATCTTTCATATAATGAAAACCCTGCACATGTTTTTGTAGGAGGAAATACTATTAATAATTTTATTTTTAATGTTACTTTAACAGTTGTTGATGATAATGGATGTTTTGATATTATCACAAGTCCTGTTTCTGTTTATGCCTTGCCAGATGTTGATTTTGATTTTGACTTGAATGCTTGTTCTG
>CAXEHY010000065.1:0-7665 GCA_963996865.1 uncultured Flavobacteriales bacterium
ATTTCTTGGTTAGAAAAAAATATGTTAAACAATATTATATTTTTTGTAAAAAATAAAAAATATCTTATAACATCTATTATATTTTTATTTTGGTTATTGTTCGTTAGTAATCCTAGTATATTAAAAATACTGAAATCAAAAAAAAATATACAAAAAATAGAAAAAGAAATTAATTATTATTCAAAAGAAATATCAAAAGACAGCACATCATTAGATAAAATAAAAAATGACACTTTATATATGATAAAGTTTGCAAGAGAAAATTATTTAATGAAAAAAGAAAATGAAGATATTTTTATTATTAATAAATAATAAATGAAAAAAGTAATAAATATTCTAAATGCTAAGTTTAATAATGCTTTTGATATACATCAAAAAAAAGAAAAAAGAAAAAATACACATGTCTACATAGAATCAAACAAAAAAGGCATAAAAGAAATTATTGAAATAAAAGCAAAATGTGATAAAATATTTCATAAAAATACAAACAAAAAAATAATAATAAAATTAAATTCAGAAAATGACTTTATATTTCAAATAGCTAAAATAAGATCATTGAAAATTATATTACAAACAGTTTTTCCGAAAATAAATTTTAAAAATCAAATTTTGATTTTTTGTAAAATAAAAAATAATAAAAAATATAATCAATATGAAAATCTAATAAGATATAGCTACCAATCTTTATCAGCTATATTAGGTGGAGTAAATGCTATAGAAAGCAATACACAAGAAAATAATTTCTCTCAACATGAAATCAACCAACAATTAATATTAAAACATGAAACAAATATAATCGGAATAGAAGATAAAATTACAGGTGCTTTTCAAATAGAAAAAATTATAAATAAAATACTTTCTAATTTTAGATTAGAAAATTTAAAAAAAATAAATCAATTAAAAACTTCAAATCCAGGAGAATTTCCTTTTACCAGAGGCCCATATAAAACAATGTACACTGAAAAACCTTGGACAATAAGACAATATGCTGGATTTTCAACAGCAAAAGAATCAAATATCTTTTATAAAAAGAATCTAAAACTAGGTCAAAAAGGATTATCTGTAGCATTTGATTTAGCTACACATAGAGGATATGATTCAGATAATGAAAGAGTAAAAGGAGATGTTGGCAAAACAGGAGTAGCAGTTGACAGTATTCTAGATATACGAGAATTATTTGACAAAATACCATTAAATAAGACTTCTGTATCTATGACTATGAATGGAGCAGTTCTTCCTGTAATGGCGTTTTATATAACGCACGCAATAGAAAAAAACATCAATATATCACAATTATCAGGTACTATACAAAACGATATATTAAAAGAGTTTATGGTTAGAAATACATTTATATATCCACCAAAAAGTTCCATGAGAATAATATCAGATATATTTAAATATACTACAAAAAACATGCCTAAATTCAATAATATTTCCGTTTCAGGATATCATATGCAGGAAGCTGGAGCTTCAACAGAATTAGAACTAGCATACACAATTGCAAATGGATTAGAATATATCAAAACAGGAATTGATGCTGGATTAAAAATAGACCAATTTGCTCCTAGGATATCTTTTTTTTGGGGAACAGGAATGGATTTTTTTACAGAAATATGTAAAATGAGAGCTGCAAGATTTTTATGGTCATATTATATCAAAAAATATAAACCTAAAAATAAAAAATCCATGATTTTAAGAGCCCATTGTCAGACATCAGGATGGAGCTTAACGCAACAAAATCCTATAAATAATATTGCAAGAACTGCAATAGAAGCAATGTCTTCTGTTTTAGGAGGAACACAATCTTTACATACAAACTCCTTTGATGAAGCAATTGCGCTGCCAAGTAACATGTCATCTAAAATTGCATTAAAAACACAAATAATACTGCAAAAAGAGACTAATATAATAGATTACATAGATCCTTTTGGAGGATCAATTTATATAGAAAATAAAACGCAAGAATTAATCACAAAAACCAAATATCATATTAAAGAAATAAAGAAAATGGGAGGAATGGTAAAAGCAATAGAATTAGGATACCCAAAAACAGAAATAGAAAAAAACTCAATCAAAAAACAAACAATGATTGAGAAAAAAGATAAAATTATTGTTGGTGTAAATAAATTTCAAACAAAAGAAAAAAACATCAAAAAAATAAAATTTCTTGAGGTAGATAACAAACAGGTGCTTAAAAAGCAAATTAAAAAATTAAAAAAAATAAAATCCAATAGAGATGAAAAAAAATTACAAGAATTATTGAATTTAATAACAAAATCTTGTGAAACAAATAAAGGTAATTTACTAGATTTATCTATAAAAGCAGCTCAACAAGGAGCTACACTTGAAGAAATATCATTTGCTTGTGAAAAAATATTTAAAAGATATCATCCCTCGTCTTCACAAGTAACAGGTATATACTCAAAAGAACTTATGGAAAATCAAGAATTTAAAAAAGCAAAAAAATTGATTTCAAAATTTGAAAAAAAACAAGGAAGAAGGCCTAGAATATTAATAACCAAAGTTGGACAAGACGGACATGATAGAGGATCTAAAGTAATAGCTACAGGATTTGCAGACATAGGCTTTGATGTAGATCTCGGATCTCTATTTCAAACTCCAGAAGAAGTTGTAAAACAAGCTATAGAAAATGATGTACACGTAATAGGTGTTTCCTCATTAGGAGGTGCTCATAAAACATTAGTGCCCGCTATAATAAGCATTCTTAAAAAGAACAAAAAAGAAAAAATAAAAGTTATCATAGGAGGTATTATACCTAAAAAAGATCATAAATTTTTATATTCAAAAGGAGTTATAGGTATTTTTGGCCCTGGAACAATAATATCTAATGCGGCAATAAATATTATTCGAAAAATTGGACTTAAATAAATTATTTTTAAATATCCAAAAAGGAGAAATATCTGCTATATCAGAAGGTATAACTTTAATAGAAAGCAACAAAAATAGTCTAATTAAATACAAAAATAAACTTTTAGAATTATGTCTTCCCATATCAGGCAATGCATGCAGAATAGCTGTATCTGGTATTCCAGGAGTAGGGAAAAGCACTTTTATAAATGAAATATCTAAACTTTTTATAAAAGAAAATAAAAAAATAGCAATACTGACTATTGATCCTTCTAGTGCTAAATCAGGAGGAAGTATTATGGGAGATAAAACCAGAATGCATGATATTTCAAAATCAGAAAAAGTTTTTATTAGACCTTCTCCTAGCTCAGGTCATTTAGGGGGTGTTAATATACATACTAAAGATGCTATAATATTATTTGAAGCAGCAGGATATGACATAATAATTGTTGAAACCATAGGTGTAGGTCAATCAGAATTCGAAGTAAAAAATATAACTGATTTTTTTATTCTTTTAACAATTACTAACACAGGAGATGAAATTCAAGCTATAAAAAAAGGCATCATAGAAATAACTGATTTAATTGTTATAAATAAAAGTGACGGAAATAATATTAAAAAATCTCAAATTTTAAAAAGAAATCTTACCAATCATATAATATCAAAAAATAAAACTAAAATAGAAACATGTTCATCATTAAAGACGCAAAATATTGATGTTATTTATAATATAATATCCAATTATTTTAAAAAAAATATCAGAACAAAAAAGTTCTCAGAAAAAAGAAAATTACAAAGAATAATATGGATAGAACAAAAAATAAAACAACAAATATTAAAAGATTTTTATAAAAAAAATGAAATAAAAAAAAGAATTCGAAAATTATCTTCAGGAATTGAAAAAAATAAATTAAATTTTAATAACGAAATAAATGAAATTATTAAATTATATAAATCGAAAAACATAAAATGATTTCAAATAGATTAAAAAAACTTTCAGAATCAGCTACATTAGAGATGGCGAAAAAAAGTAGAGAATTAAAAGCTAAAGGAGTTGATGTGATTTCATTAAGTTTAGGAGAACCTGATTTTAATACTCCTGAAAAAATTAAAGCAGCCGCTAAAAAAGCAATAAATGAAAATTACTCTCATTATACCCCTGTACCAGGATTATTAGAACTAAGAAAATCTATTGTCAAAAAACTAAAAAGAGATAATAAAATAGATTATCATCCAAATCAAATTGTAACATCAACTGGAGCTAAACAATCAATAGCTAATGTATGTCTAAGCTTAATAAATCCTGGAGACGAAGTTATTTTACTTGCACCTTATTGGGTTAGTTATTTAGAAATAATAAAATTTTGTGACGGAAAACCTGTAATTATAAAAAGTTGTTTAAAAAATGATTTCAAAATAAATGCAAAAGACATAGAGAAAAATATAACAAAAAAAACTAAACTTATATTATTTAATTCTCCATGCAACCCGTCAGGTAGTGTGTATTCTAAAAAAGAAATACAAGAAATTGGAGAAATGTTAAGTAAATATCCAAATACTTATATTATTTCAGATGAAATTTATGAACATATATGTTTTGACACTAAACATTTCAGCATAGGAAGAGTAAAAAAAATAAAAGATCAAGTTATCACAATAAATGGTGTTTCTAAAGGATTCGCTATGACTGGTTGGAGATTAGGATATATTGGAGCAGCTCAATGGATAGCTGATGCATGCAACAAAATACAAGGTCAATTTACTTCAGCCACAAGTTCTATTACACAAAAAGCTGTAGAAGCCGCAATGAATATAGATCCAAGTGAATTAAATGACATGAAACAAGAATTTCAAGAAAGAAGAAATTTAATAATAAAACTGCTAAATAAAATTCCTGGAATAATAACTAATAAACCAGAAGGAGCTTTTTATATTTTTTGTGATATATCAAGTTTTTTTGGAAAGAAATATGACAAATATATAATAAACAACTCACATGATTTATCAATTTTTCTACTGGAAATAGCAAATGTTGCTATAGTAGCAGGCAATGCTTTCGGTGATGAAAATTGCATTAGAATCTCATACGCTACAAACAAAGTTAAAATCACAGAAGCCGTAACAAGAATAGAAAAAGCTCTAAATAAACTATCTAATTGAAAAAAGAAAATTATAATCATATAATAAAAGAATTCAAACAAATCAATGCTTTAGTCGTTGGTGACATAATACTAGATGAGTACTTTGTGTCACAGGAAAATGGAATATCTCCAGAAGCGAATGTAAAAAAATATAAAGTTGAAAATCATTTTTACAAAATAGGTGGAGCTGGAAATGTTGCAGTTAATTTAAAATCTCTAAACATAAATACATGTTTATTTGGTCAAATCGGAGAAGACAATAATGGTGAAATATTAAAAAATCTTTTAAAAGATAATAATCTTTATAGTAATAATATTATTAAAAATTCAAATTTTACTACTACAACAAAAACACGTATAATATCTAAAAAAAAACATATTCTAAGGTTAGATAAAGAAAACATAAAATCATGTAATAATAAATTACAATTAGAAAAATTATTTTTAAATACAATAAAAAATAAAAAAATAAATCTAATTATTTTCCAAGACTACAATAAAGGATTTTTAACAAATCAGAATATAAAAAGCATGATAAAAATTGCTTGTAAAAATAAAATATTTATATCTGTTGATCCTAAAAATAAAAATTTTTTTTCATATAATAATATTAATTTATTTAAACCTAACTTACATGAAGTTAATCATAGCATGCGTACAAAAATAAAATCTTCTGAATTCAATAAATTAAAAAAAATTATTTGTAAGCTAGACAGAAAAATAAAATCTCAACACATTATCACTACTATAGGAGAAAATGGAATTTTCTATACAGATAAAAATAAAATATATCATTCAAAACCATATAAAATAAAACTAATAGACCCTTCGGGGGCTGGTGATGTTATAATCACTATAATTAGTTTACTTATTAAAATAGAATTTGATATTCATAAAACTATGAAAATAGCAAATAAATGTGGAAGTATAGTTTGTCAAAAAACAGGTGTTTATGCTTTGAAAAAAGCAGATTTCAAAAAATCTTTAGAAAAAATTTAAAATTATTCTTCTACACTCATATTTCCTTTTGTAATTTCAGAAGCAACAATTCCTGTTGGTACAGCTATTAAAGCGTAACCAATCAACATCATAAAAGATGAAATAAATTTACCGCCAATAGTTTGAGGAACTATATCTCCATAACCTACCGTAGTAACAGTTACAATAGCCCAGTATATAGATTCTGGAATATTAGAAAAATTTTCATTAGGAGTATTTGCTAAAACTCCCTCTACAACATACATTAATGTACCTGACATTGTAACAAATATCATAACATACAATAAGAAAATTAAAATTTTAGGCAAACTCCTACGTATTCCTTTTTGCATAATATAAGCAGCTCTAGTATATGCAAAAACATGCATAATACCAACTATCCTCACAACTCTTAATATCCTTAAAACCATTATATAATGAATATAATCTGTGGTAAAATTAAAAAACAATAAATATGTAGGAATAACAGCTAAAAAGTCTATCATTCCCCAGAAGCCAAATATATATTTTTTTGCATTCTTGCTGCACCAGATTCTAACTACATATTCAATAGTAAATATAAAAGTAAAAATCCATTCTAATAAATCATAAATAAACAATGGTTTTAAACTATCAAAAATGATGCATAAAACACTTAAGCAAATTAATAACAATAAAAACAAATCAAATCTTTGACCTTCTTTAGTGTCATATAGGAAAATAACATTAAAAAACTTATCTTTTAAGCCCTCGTTATTATACGCTTTTTTTAATGTATTTAATATATTATTTTCCATTTTAAAGTAATAAATTTGATAAAAATTTATTATTAATCAAAATTTATTAATATATCTTACGTTATAAGCAAAATGTTCAATAAATTAAAAATAATTATTTTATTTCTATTTATAAATAAAATATGTTTCTGCCAAATATTTCCTCAACCCCAAAATCTGCCTTTATTTGATAAAAAACCTATACATTTTGGTTTTTTAGTAGGTCTAAATAATTATGACTTTAAAATAAGACCGAATGAATCATCAAATGATCAAATATTAAATTATAAATCAAAAAATCAATATGGATTTAATCTGGGAATTATTTCAAATATCAAATTAAGCAGAGAAATTGATTTTCGTATATTGCCATCTTTAGTATTTGCTGAACGAATAATAGAATATCAAATTATACAAGAAAATTCAATTTTAAATATTAATAAAACAATTGAATCAACTTTTATAGATATACCTTTAATTATAAAATATAAATCAGAAAGATATAATAACGGAAGAGCTTTTTTAATAACAGGAATTAAATACAGTTATGATTTAGCATCACAAAAAAATATAGATGACGGAGGAAACGACATAATAAAAATAAATAGTCATGATATTTTATATGAATTTGGAGGAGGAATTGATTTTTATTTTGAATATTTCAAATTTTCTATACAAGTGAAATCATCAATAGGTATTTTAAATGTTCTAAGCGAAGAAAACTTAATATACAGTGATGTTTTGAATAAATTAAAAACTCGTGGAATAAATATTTGTTTTTTATTTGAATAAACGAAACTTTTTTAAAAAAACAACGTATATATTGGGAATATAAAACTTTGAAACATGTTTTTTTCAATACCTGATTTCCCTAAGATAATAATATTATTAATAATTATTTA
>CAXEHY010000066.1:0-4361 GCA_963996865.1 uncultured Flavobacteriales bacterium
TAAAGAATAAAAATGAAGAATATTAGAAATTTTTGTATTATAGCCCATATAGATCATGGCAAAAGCACATTAGCAGATAGACTTTTAGAGTTTACAAATACAGTTTCTAAAAGACAATTACAAAATCAAGTTTTAGATAATATGGATTTAGAAAGAGAAAGAGGAATAACTATAAAAAGTCATGCTATACAAATGGAATATAAATATAAAGAGAAAGATTATATTTTAAATTTAATTGACACTCCAGGCCATGTTGATTTTTCTTATGAGGTTTCAAGATCTATAGCAGCCTGTGAAGGAGCTTTATTAATAGTTGATGCGGCTCAAGGAATAGAAGCGCAAACTATTTCTAATTTATATTTAGCATTAGAGCATAATTTAAAAATAATTCCAGTTATAAACAAAATAGATTTACCTAGTGCTCAACCCGAATTAATAAGTGATGAAATAATGGAATTATTGTCTTGTAAAAAAGAAGACATTATTTGTGTAAGCGCAAAAACAGGTCAAGGTATAGATAAAATATTGTCAGCAATAACAGAAAGAGTGCCTGCTCCTAAAATACAAAAAGATTCTCCTTTGCAAGCAATGATATTTGATTCTGTTTATAATTCTTTTAGAGGAATAGAGATATATATAAAAATTATAAGCGGGGAAGTTAAAAAAGGGCAAAAGGTGAAATTTATGGCAACAAATAAAGAATATTTGGTAGAAGAATTAGGCGTTTTGAAATTAGAAAAGGATCCGAAAAATAAATTAACAGCTGGTCAAGTAGGGTATATAATATCTGGAGTAAAAGATGTTAGAGATGTAAAAGTAGGGGACACTATTACCACAGTAGAAAATCCAGCAAACAATCCTTTAAAGGGATTTGAAGAGGTGAAGCCTATGGTTTTTGCGGGTATTTACCCTGTTGATACAGAAGATTATGAAGAGCTAAAAAAATCATTAGAAAAACTACAATTAAATGACGCATCTTTAACTTATAACTCAGAATCTTCTGCGGCATTAGGATTTGGCTTTAGGTGTGGTTTTTTAGGAATGCTACACATGGAAATTATACAAGAAAGATTACAAAGAGAGTTTAACATGACAGTTATTAATACAGTCCCAAATGTTTCTTTTATAGCTCATACCACAAATAAAGAGATTTTAAATATAAATAATCCTTCTGATTTTCCAGATATTAGTTCAATTGATTACATGGAAGAACCTTTTATAAAATCTCAAATAATAACTAAATCAGAGTATATTGGTGTAGTTATGGATTTATGTATAAAAAGAAGGGGGATTTTAATTAATCAGGTTTATTTAACAACAGAAAGAGTAGAGTTGATCTTCGAACTCCCATTATCAGAAATAGTTTTTGATTTTTATGATAATTTAAAAACAGTTTCTAGGGGATATGCTTCTTTTGATTATCAGCCAATAGATTATCGAAAATCAGATCTTGTAAAATTAGAAATTTTATTAAACGGAGATCAAGTTGATGCTTTATCAACTTTAATACATAAAGAGAATGCTTATTCTTTTGGTAAAAAGATATGTGTTAAATTAAAAGAATTAATACCAAGACAACAGTATGATATAGCGATACAAACAGCTATAGGTTCTAAAATTATAGCAAGGGAAACTGTCAAAGCTTTAAGAAAAGATGTTACAGCGAAATGTTATGGAGGAGATATTACAAGAAAAAGAAAATTATTAGAAAAACAGAAAAAAGGAAAAAAAAGAATGAGACAAGTTGGGAATGTTGAAATTCCTCAAAGCGCATTTTTAGCTGTTTTAAAATTAGATAAATAGAATATGGCAGGACATAGCAAATGGGCTAATATAAAACACAGGAAAGGTGCTCAAGACAAAAAAAGATCTAAAATATTTTCTAGAATTATAAAAGAGATTACAATATCTGCAAAAAGCGGAGGTCCAGATATTAATTCTAATCCTAGACTTAGATTAGCTATTCAAAATGCTAAAGGAGCGAACATGCCAAAAGATAATATAGAAAGAGCTATAAAAAAAGCAACAAGTAATGATGCTGGTCAAATTTTTGAAATTAATTTTGAGGGATATGGTCCTCATGGAGTGGCTATATTTATTGAGTGCGCAACTGATAATAAAAATAGAACAGTTTCAAACATAAGGGCTGTTTTTTCGAAAAATGGAGGAAGCTTAGGGGTTAATGGTTCTTTAGATTTTATTTTTAATACTATAGGGATATTTCAAATAGATAAAGATTCAATACAAACAAACTTAGAAGATTTAGAGATGATATTGATTGATTATGGATTAGAAGATTTAGAAAACGAAGGCAATAAAATTATATTATTAACTTCTTTTCATAGTTTTGGATTAATGCAAACAGAGTTAGAGAAAATGGAAATAAAAATTATTAATGCAGAAGTGCATAAAATACCAAAAGAGTATATTAAATTAGATAAAGAAAAAACTTTAAAAATATTAACGATGATAGAAAAGTTTGAGGAAGAAGAAGACGTGCAAAATGTTTTTCATAACATAGAAATAAACTAACATGAAAGTAGCTTTATTAGGATCTGGAGGTCGTGAATGCGCTTTGGCTTGGAAAATATCAAAAAGCAGTTTATTAAATAAATTGTACATTTTACCAGGTAATGCTGGCACAACAATTTATGGAGAAAATATTAATATTAAAGTGAATGATTATAAATCTATAAAAAAATTTATTGAGAAAAATAATATTGATGTTTTAATTGTAGGGCCAGAAACGCCATTAGTTGACGGAGTGGTTGATTTTTTATATAATAATATAAAAAATAAAGATTTTTTAATTATAGGCCCAAATAAGAAAGGAGCCGCCCTTGAAGGCAGTAAAGATTTTGCAAAAGATTTTATGGTTAAAAATAATATACCAACAGCTAGACACAAGACATTTGATTCAAATAACATACAAGAAGGATATAAGTTTTTAGAAGAACTACATCCCCCTTATGTTTTAAAAGCAGATGGTCTTGCAGCGGGGAAAGGGGTTTTAATTATAGATGATTTAGGAGAAGCTAAAAAGGAGTTAACATTAATGATTAAAGACAATAAATTTGGCAATTCAAGTAAAAAAGTAGTTATAGAAGAATTTTTAAATGGCACAGAAATATCAATTTTTATTTTAACTGATGGTGAAAATTATAAAATATTACCTCACGCAAAAGATTATAAAAGGATCTTTGATCAAGACAAAGGACCCAATACAGGTGGCATGGGGGCAGTTTCCCCTGTTCCCTTTTGTGATAGATTTTTTTTAGATAAAGTAGAAAATGTTATAATAAAACCAACAATTAAAGGATTAAGAGAAATGGGTATAAAATATCAAGGTTTTATTTTTTTTGGATTAATGGTTGTCGGCAAAGAGCCTTATGTAATAGAATATAATGTTAGACTAGGAGATCCAGAAACAGAAGTTATTATACCTAGAATAAAATCGGATATATTAGATTTGTTTGTAGGAGTAAAAAATGAAACACTAAGCGAAAAGGATATATTTATTAATGAAGAATCAGCCGCCACAGTCATGTTGGTTTCTAAAGGATATCCCGGAACATATGAAAAGGAAAAAGTTATAACTAATTTAGATTTAGTTAAAGATTCTTTTGTTTTTCATGCTGCAACTAAAATAAAAAAAGGAAAATTTTTAACAAATGGCGGTAGAGTCATGTCTATAACTTCAACAGGCAAAGATTTAAATTCCGCATTAAATAAAGCATATGTTAATGCTAATTTAATTGAATTTGATAATAAATTTTTCAGAAAAGATATAGGTAAAGACATGTTTTGTTATAAAGTCACTGATTTTTGAATTTAAATAATTTTATAGTCCAAAAAATTAACAAACTAATAATAATAATTATAAAAATTATATTTAATTTATTATGCACTATAGGTATAATTTCAAATGTTTTGCAAAATAAATTTTCTAAAAAATACCAAAAACTGCTCATATAAAGTAAAAGTAATAAAATGTTTTTAAAAATTATCAGTAATAATAATTTAGTTGGAAAAATATCTTTTTTTGTATTTTTTGTTTTCGTAATATGTTTCAAATTTTTATTTTCTAATTCAGAACATGTAAATTTAGACACAATAACAACAATTGTTTCAAGCGCCAATATTTATATTATTTTAAATTTCATTTTTTTATTTTTCATATCAATTGGGTTGAATAACATGATATACGAAAAAGGGATAATTAAAAAAAACAATACACTTGTTGCAATTGTTTTTTTAACAATACATCCATTTTTATATGATTTTGATTTATTACTTATAGGAGTTTTTATATTATTCTTTTTAGAAAAGATAATAGAAATATTTTTTAATGATAAAATTAA
>CAXEHY010000067.1:0-13564 GCA_963996865.1 uncultured Flavobacteriales bacterium
GACGACATGGCCAAGGTTGCTTTAGATGCTGTTGTAGATGGAAATATACATTTTTATCCAAAAAATGTCACTAAAACTTATAAGCATTGGATGGATAATATTAAGGATTGGTGTATTTCTCGTCAATTATGGTGGGGTCAAAGAATACCTGCGTTTTTTTATAATGAGGTTGATTTTGTTGTTGCGAAAACAGCAGAAGAAGCTTTAGTTTTAGCAAGAGAAAAATCTAATAATGTAGATTTAGCTATTAATGACTTGAAACAAGATGAAGATGTTTTAGATACTTGGTTTTCTTCTTGGTTATGGCCTATATCAGTTTTTGATGGAATCAGGAATCCTGATAACAAAGAGATAAATTATTATTATCCTACAAAAGATTTAGTTACAGGTCCAGATATTTTATTTTTCTGGGTTGCCAGGATGATTATGTCAGGAAATAAGTTTCTGTCTGAATCGCCATTTAAGAATGTATATTTCACAGGTATAGTAAGAGATAATAAAAGACGTAAGATGTCTAAATCATTGGGTAATTCTCCAGATCCTATTGAGTTAATTAATGAATTTGGAGCAGATGGAGTTAGAGTAGGAATGTTATTGTGTGCGCCAGCTGGAAATGATTTATTGTTTAATATTAATTTATGTGAACAAGGACGTAATTTTTCAAATAAAATTTGGAATGCTATGAGATTAGTAAAAGGATGGAAAGTTGATAGTCAGATAGAAACTCCGCAATTTTCTAAAACAGCAATTGAATGGTTTGAGAATAGATTAAGTGAGTTTTCTAAAGATTTTGAAAATTCTTTTAATCAATATAGATTGTCAGAGTCTTTAATGCTTGTGTATAGGTTGTTTTGGGATGATTTTTGTGCTTTTTTCTTAGAAATAATAAAACCTCAAGATTGTGATATTGATCAGGCAACATATAATAAAACATTAGATTTTTTTGATGTTTTATTAAAGTTTTTACATCCTTTTATGCCTTTTGTAACTGAAGAGGTTTGGAGTTTATTAAAAGACAGAAAACAAGACTTAACAATTAGTGATTGGCCTGTTTGTGAAAAACATGATAATATTATTTTAGAAAAGTTTGAAACTTGCAAAAAATTAATATCAGAGACAAGAAATTTTTTAATTTCTAAAAATGTTTCTCACAATGAGGTTGTTTTATTTTTCAAAAATGATAATGATTTAGATAAAGGTTATTATGATATTGTTTCTAAATTGACAAAAGTTATTGAAGTTAAATTATTAGATAAAGTTCTGCCTGATTATTTTTTAATTAATATAAATAAAAATCAATTTTTCATACAATCAAATAAATCTATTAACAAAGAAGAAGAGATTAATAAGTTAAATAAAGAGTTACACTATTTAGAAGGATTTTTAAAATCTGTTGAAAGTAAATTACGAAATTCTGAATTTGTTAGTCATGCTCCTAAAAGTGTTGTTGAAATAGAAAATAAAAAGAAAAAAGACACGTTAGATAAAATTCAAATTATAAAGAATCAAATTAAAAATATAGAAATAGATTAATTGCTAATTACAAGTTTTAATATTTCTCTTTTATTATCATCGGATATTATTTCTACTATATATAAGCCGTTTGATATATTATTTGTGTTTATTTTTATTAATTGATTTTGATGATATTTTGTAAAATTTCTTTTTATTAATTCCCCTTTTAGATTGTAAATATTTATTTCATTTATCTTTTTATAGATGTTGTTTTTTTCTATAACAAAATATTCTTGACATGGATTAGGGTATAATTTTATATTTATATTTTTTTCATTTATTGAAAGCACGTTGTCTATATCAGTAATATTAGTAGAGTATACACCATTACCATGTGTTCCTACTACCAAGAATTGATCACTATCTCTTAAGCTTATGTTTTCTACTACTACATTCCCTATGTATTGTTTTCCTATTTGTGTCCAGTTAGTTGAAGCGGCAGTTGTTATAGCTGTATAATAAGGAACTAAACTATCAGTAGCGTATAATCCTGTACTTGTGCCTACTATATATAATTTTTTATTATTGTGCCACACTATTTGAGCTGTTCTACAAGAAGGACCACTGCCCGCTCCTGTAATAAATCCTGACTGCATAGGTTCTTCTAAATTACCAGAAATATTACCCCAAGATATTCCTCCATCGTCAGAATAAAAAAGACTATTAGTATTATAGTTTGAAAAAACTACAATTAATTTATTATGATTTTCAGGATCTATTTCTATATCAGTTATATATCCATTTGGGAATATGTTTGTTGGGGTTATGTTGATAAAAGAATTATCTGAATTTGCTGCATCGATAATCTTATAAACTTCACCGTTATCTGTCCCAAAATATAATATATCTGCCATTGCTCCTGTGTGCATTGAATTAGCTAAAGCTGTTATTTTATCATTACTGAGACTGTCAGAAAATCTAAACCATCCAGTGCTTATTCTTTGATTAGAATTATTTAATGGAATATTGTTTAAATCATTATTTCTCCATAATCTATTTCCTTCAGGAAAATAAATTATAGTATCACTACTAGCATCCATTATCATAGGATTAATAAATAGATACTTTGTTGTATCTGCTCCTATAGGATCTATTCTATTATAAGCATTTATATTTCCATTTGCATCAAGATTCATTTTAAAAATCCTACCTCTTTGTATAGATATATAATAGTTTTGTTCATCATTTGCTATAGCATTAAATGCTCCATCTCCATTTAAAGGCATAACCCAAGGATCAGTTGGATTTGATGACATGGTTATAAAATTACCATTATCTTGAAATCCTCCTAGTATTATGTTGCTGCCTGGATTTCTAGAAGTTGTTACAGAATAAAGTTGTGTTGTTTGATATCCATTATTTAATGAAATCCATTCTACTGTATCTGCTGCACAATCTAATGTTTTAAAAATACCTCCATCATTAGCATTTAATAATATTTCCGGATTTGAAGGTGAAAATAAAATTTCATGTTGATCTGGATGATGATTTTCATATGACCCCCAATTTCCATTACCCATACTAGATCCCTCAAAATATCCTCCTATATGGGTAGTGTTAGAATCTGATGTGAATCCATCTGTAGACCTCCATAAATTTGTGCCTCCAATAAAAATTTTATTAGGATCATTAGGTTGTATTTTTATTATTAAATCATAACCTCCTTGTGCGTTAAAATTATCAAACTCAGTTGGTCTATTTGCAGGTATGTTGCTAGATAAGTCTTCCCATATACCTCCATTTCCACTTCCATCTCCATTTATATAAGTATATTTCCATAAACTAGTCCAAGTTTCTCCACCAAAAAAAACATTTGTATACTGTCCGAAACCATTTGTTTCTGCACATAAAAAATAAATTTCATTTTGATTTGAAGGATTTATATCGATAGACATTCTTCCATAAACAGATGGAAAATTAGCAGGCAGTATATTTGTCCAATTTATTCCATCATCGCTCCTCCATATTCCTTTTTGTATAGTATTAGAATACACTGAACTTAGTGCAGCGTAAGCTGTCCCGTTTGAATCTAATTTGATACTAGTATAATAATGATTACCATTACCGCCTAATGTTTTATTCCAGGTATATCCTCCATCTATACTTCTCCATATATTGCCATATGTACAAGCATATACTACATCTAAAGAATCTACACTATTGTCAATTTCTATATCCCAAACGTAATCAAACCTATTGTCAAATGTTTGTGGGTTATTGCTTGCTGTATAAGGTAGAGAATCCCATGTTAATCCAGAATCATATGATTTATATATGCCGTTACCTTGAAAATACGCACCACCACCACTAGCTGAACTTCCTTCTAATTCTCCTGTCCCAAAATACCATATATTAGATTTCCCCTGTCTTTTATCTTGTGTTACGCAAGTCACGTTATGAAGTTGATTTTGAGATGTCATTTTATTCCAAGAGTTACCTCCATTTATGCTTTTCCATATTCCTCCAGATGCTCCTCCAGCTATGATAATATTTTCATCATTTACATCAAGTTCTAAAGCTCTTGATCTTCCCCCAACATTATAAGGACCTCTGGCTGTAAATGTTAGTGAAAATATATTTGAGGCATCATTTGGCATAGAGTTAGCGAATTTGACTTCTTTTTTTCTCATGCCATGAGGTATTTCACCTGTTTGAGGGTCTACTAATCTAGACTTAAGCCATTCTTTTTTTTCTATTGGATTTTCATTAGGAAAATTTACAGTTTTTATATTTTGATGTTTTTTATTTTCTTTAGGAGTATAAAAAATAACTAAAAAACTAAATATCGTTAATAGAGCAGTTAATGTCTTCATATTTAAAATCTAATTTAAATATTTTTATTCATTTATTAATTATTGTTTTTAATGTTATTTTTGTTGTGTAATGAATAAATATAAATTAAAGAATAAAATTAGAATTGTTACAGCGGCATCATTATTTGATGGCCATGATGTGGCGATTAATATAATGCGTCGTATTATTCAATCTTCTGGAGCAGAAGTTATTCATTTAGGACATGATAGAAGTGTTAAAGAAATAGTTGACTGTGCGATTCAAGAAGATGTTAACGCTATAGCTTTAACTTCTTATCAAGGAGGTCATATGGAATACTTTAAATACATGCATGATCTTTTAGCTCAAAATAATGCTGATCATATTAAGATTTTTGGAGGAGGAGGAGGAGTTATTTTGCCAAAAGAGATAAAAGAGTTACATGAATATGGGATAACTAGAATATATTCTCCTGATGATGGGCGTAAAATAGGATTGCAAGGTATGATTAATGATTTATTAAAAAAATGTGATTTCCCAACAGGTAAAAAAATATCAAATAAAAAGACAATTGCTAATTTAATTTCTGCTGCTGAAAATTATTATAGTAAGCATAAAGTTTTTTTCAATAAAAATAAATCTAATGTAAATAAAAATATACCTGTTCTTGGTGTTACTGGCACAGGAGGAGCTGGCAAATCTTCTATTGTTGATGAGATAGTTAGAAGATTTTTAATTGATTTTCCAAGTAAAAAAGTTGCAATTATATCTGTAGATCCATCTAAAAGAAAGACAGGGGGAGCTTTATTAGGTGATAGAATAAGGATGAATGCTATTAATAATGAAAGGGTTTATATGCGTTCTTTAGCAACTAGACAGAGTAATTTAGCATTATCTAAACATGTTCATCATGCTTTAAATATAGTTAAGTCTTCTGGATTTGATTTGATTATTTTAGAAACTTCAGGAATAGGACAATCAGATACTGAAATTGTAGATTATTCAGATGTTGCTTTATATGTCATGACTCCTGAGTATGGAGCAGCAACACAATTAGAAAAAATAGATATGTTAGACTATGCTGATATTATAGCATTAAATAAGTTTGATAAAAGAGGCGCTTTAGATGCTTTGAGAGATATTAAAAAACAATATAAAAGGAATAATGAGTTGTGGTCTGCAGATGACAATGATTTACCTGTTCATGGCACTATAGCTTCTCAGTTTAATGATCCGGGGACAAATAAATTATATCTTGGGATAATTAACAAGATTAATCAAAATAAAAAAAATAGTCTTAAATCAAATTTTAAAATTTCAAATAAAAGTTCTGAAAAAATATATATAATTCCTCCAGATAGAGTCAGATATCTTTCGGAGATTTCAGATATTATAAGAAATTATAACCAATGGGTAAATAATCAAGCTATAGTTGCTAATAAAATTCAACATTTAAGTGATGCTATCAAATTAGTTGATGATCAAAAAACAAAAGATGTTTTAAAACATAAACTATCTTCTTTTAAAGAAGAATTGTCTAAAGAGAATAAAAAAGTATTAGATAATTGGCCTAAGTTACAAAATGATTATAAACAGGATAATTTTATTTACAAGGTAAGAGGCAAAGAAATTACAGTTAGTACTAAGCATAAATCATTATCCCATTTAAATATTCCTAAAATAAGCTTGCCAGGTTATAATAGTTTTGGTGATATTCTTAAGTGGAGTTTACAGGAAAATGTTCCAGGAACTTTTCCTTTTACAGCTGGTGTTTTTCCATTTAAAAGAGAAGGTGAAGATCCTACTAGAATGTTCGCTGGTGAAGGAGGCCCAGAAAGAACAAATGCTAGGTTTCATTATTTGAGTCAAGACATAGAAGCTAATCGTTTGTCTACAGCTTTTGATTCAGTCACTTTATATGGAAGAGATCCTCATTTAAGACCTGATATATATGGCAAGATAGGTAACGCGGGAGTTTCTATTTGTTGTTTAGATGATGCTAAAATATTGTACTCTGGTTTTGATTTAACAGATTCTAAAACTTCAGTAAGTATGACTATTAATGGTCCTGCAGCAATGTTGACAGGATTTTTCATGAATGCGGCTATAGATCAACAATGTGAAATTTATATTCAAAATAGAGGCCTTAGTAAGTCTGTTCAGCAAAAAATAAAATCTTATTTTAAGAAAAGAGGTGTAGAGAGGCCAAAATATAAAGGCAAATTGCCAAAAGGAAATAATGGTCTTGGTTTAATGTTATTAGGCTTATCGGGAGATCAAGTTTTAGATAAAAAAGTTTATGATAAAATCAAAAAAGAAACATTACAGAAAATTAGAGGAACTGTACAGGCTGATATATTAAAGGAGGATCAAGCTCAGAATACTTGTATTTTTTCTACAGAATTTGCTTTAAAACTTATGGGTGATATGCAGAATTATTTTATTGACAATTCAATCAGAAATTTTTATTCTGTTTCAATTTCAGGTTATCATATTGCTGAAGCCGGAGCAAATCCAATTTCTCAATTAGCATTTACATTATCTAATGGTTTTACATATTTAGAATATTATAAATCTAGAGGAATGAATATCGATGATTTTGCTCCTAATTTTTCTTTCTTTTTTTCTAATGGTATAGACCCAGAGTATGCCGTTATAGGCAGGGTAGCTAGAAGAATTTGGTCTAAAGCGTTAAAGTTAAAGTATGATTCTAATGAAAGATCTCAAAAGTTAAAATATCATATACAAACTTCAGGACGTTCTCTGCATGCTCAAGAAATAGATTTTAATGATATTAGAACCACATTACAAGCTTTGTATGCTATTTATGATAATTGTAATTCTTTGCATACTAATGCTTTTGATGAAGCTATTACAACTCCAACAGAAGATAGTGTCAGAAGAGCTATGGCTATTCAGCTTATTATAAATCATGAGTTAGGATTAAATAAAAATCAAAATCCTTTGCAAGGTTCATTTATAATTGAAGAATTAACTGATTTAGTAGAAGAAGCTGTTTTAGCCGAATTTGATAGAATTACGGAAAGAGGTGGAGTTTTAGGAGCTATGGAAACTATGTATCAAAGAGGTAAAATTCAAGAAGAAAGTTTATATTATGAAACTTTAAAACATAATGGTGAATATCCAATTATAGGTGTAAATACATATAAAAATTCTAAAGGGTCACCAACAATTATTCCTAATGAAGTTATTAGAGCAACACAAAAAGAAAAAAAGATGCAGATTAAGACTGTTAAAAGAGTTAAGGATTGTTATAAAAATGAGGCTATATATCAAATTAATAACTTAAAGAATAGCGCTGTTAATAATCAAAACATGTTTATTCAAATAATGGAGGCTTCAAAATATTGCACATTAGGCCAAATGACAAGCGCTCTATTTGAAGTGGGGGGGCAATACAGAAGAAATATGTAATAATTATTTTTTGCTTGTTTTTGTAAGCAATAACTTTTACTTTATTAAATAAAGTAATTGAATCTCGTCATTTTTAAGAAATATTTCTATAGGCTGTAGAGTGTTATAATTTTTACTCGAAATAAATTTTCTGATTTTCTTTTTTGAAATTTCTAATGTCCCTAACTCTCCATAATGAGTACATGTAATCATAGAGTCAGAGTAATAGTATTTTATTGGACTTATGTTTAAGGTGTCTTTTTTTTCTAAAATTAGACCTATTTCAAAAATAGTTTTATTATTAAAATTATTATTATAAATAAAATAAGGATATTTTATTTTTATATTACTACTGTCTTTTTTGATTTTTTGTAATAATTTATCTAAATTTTCTTCAAAACAAAATTTAATATTATTATCACAAGTGTCTTTTTTATAAACACATAATAAAGAGTCATTTTTTATAATTTTAATTTCTGATATATTAGAATTAAAATTTTCAGAATGTTCTTTTATCTCTTTCAATGCGTTATTTATAATATAACTGATATTTTTATTTATAGTTATATTTTTCCATTTTAGATAAAAAGGCCATTCTCCATAAACCTTCCAATATACAATTGTACTATCGTTATTGTTTTCTATTATTATTTCTCCATTTGAATATTCATCATTTTCTATTTTATTATATTTTATTTCAATAAATGGATTTTTTTCTGTTACTGTAAGGTTCTTGTTTTTTTCTAGATTTTTGTTTATTTCTGAAAATATTATGTTAGGAGTAGAATTAATATAGATATTTTTTTGAATATTATATTGTGCAGGTAGAATGATATTAACAGAAATTATAATTATGATTATAATTATAATAGTCCAGATAAAGTAAGATATTTTTTTTTTCATTTCACAAACAACAAGAACAACATGGATAAAATAATTATTATTAAAAAAATAAATTTATACACTCCATTAAAATCTATTAGGTTTTTTTTAAAATCGTGCCTATAAGACATTATTATAATAGTTACAAAGAGTACAATAAATATACTTGCGAAAAGTAATTGACCTTTTGTTATCAATTATTTTAATTTTCCTGCAGATATTAAAACATCAAAAACAATTTCTTTTTTTATGCCTTTATCTCCAATAGGTAATTTATATTTTATATCCCAAAGAGATCTATCAATACTTATTTTAGCATTGGCTTCAAAAGAATCTTCATTTATCATTGTTTTGCCATCAAAAGATATTTCTTGAGATATATTTTTTATAGTTAAAATACCATGATAAGTTAAGATACCGTTTTTTTTACGCTCCGTAGATGTTATTTCAAGTACAGATATTGGGAAATTATCCACGCTGAAAAAATCATCATTTTTAAGATGATCAACTAAGTATTTGTTCTTTTTTTCATTTTTGATATCTGTGCAAATTATGGAATTCATATCTATAGCGAAAGATCCTTTTTTGACGGTTTTGTTTTCAACTAAAACTTGCCCTTTAATTAAATTGATTGTGCCAGTATGAGATTCCCCAGTTAATTTTTTGCCGGTCCATTTAACTTGACAATCTCTATTAGTTATATATGTTGTGTTTTGCGCGAAAGCTAATGTTGTGAAACATATTAAAAAAAAGGTAATTATTTTTTTCATTTTCAATTTTTATTTAATTAATTAACGTAAAACAAAAATAATAATTATATAATTAAAAAATTATGAAAGATAAATTAAATAAAGTAAAACTTTTTCATGAAAAATTCGGCATTAATAATATGTTTAAGCCAACAGTAGAAGTAGGAGAGGATGTTTATAATTTAAGATTTAAATTAATGAAAGAAGAAACAGAAGAATATTTGCAAGCCTGCAAAGATAGAGATTTAGTTGAAATTGCAGACGCGTTAGGAGATCAGTTATATATTTTATGTGGCACTATTTTGTCCCATGGTTTACAAGGATTAATAGATGACATTTTCAATGAAATACAAAACAGCAACATGTCTAAATTAGATTTAGATGGGAATCCCATATATCGTGCAGATGGCAAAGTTTTAAAGGGTGAAAATTATTTTAAACCAGATATAAGTAAAATTTTAAAAAATTTTAAAAATTAATTTTTATTGATTTTTTCTCTCCAATTAAAAGGATCATTTATTCTGCCATATTGTATATCTAATAATTCTTTTTTTAATTTTTCAGTTATCTCATGAGAAGAGATGTTGATTTTCCCCAAAGAACTATTTATGCTTTTTATTTTACCTATAGTTACAGCTGTCCCTGAGCCAAAAACTTCAGTTAATTTATTTTCATCGTTAGCTTTGTAAAGCTCATTAATTGATATTTTAGATTCTTTTACTTCATATCCTTTGTTTCTTGCTAATTCTATTATAGAATCTCTTGTGATTCCTCCTAAAATAGAATCTGATAATTTGGGAGTTATTATTTTATTGTCGATAATAAAGAATATATTCATTGTGCCACATTCTTCTAAATATTTATGTTCATAGGCGTCTGTCCATATTAATTGAGTATATCCTTCTTGTTGCACCATTTTTGTTGGATAAAAAGCCCCCGCATAATTACCTCCAGCTTTTGTAAAACCAACTCCTCCTTGAGATGATCTTGAATAATGTTCTTCTATTTTTACATCAATTTTAGCATCATAATAACTTCCAGTTGGGGCAGTTGCGATCATAAAAAGATATTTTTTTGAAGGCATTGCTTTTATATATTCTTCTGTAGCTATCATAAATGGTCTTATATATAGTGCGGAGTTGTCATTTTCGGGAATCCATTTTTCATCAAGATTAATTAACTTTTTCATGCCATTGATAAATATCTCTTCTGTAATTTCAGGCATACATAATCTTTTTGCGGAATTATTAAATCTTTTTAAATTGTCTTTAGATCTAAATAAAAATATATCATTTTGATTTTTATAAGCCTTCATGCCCTCAAAAAAAGCTTGTCCATAATGAAAAACTTGCGCACAAGGAGAAATAGAAATATGTTCATAAGGCTTGATATAAGGTTCGAGCCATTTGTCATTTTGATACTCACACATCAGCATGTGATCTGAAAAGTATTTACCAAAAGGTAAATTATCAAAATTTATAGATTCTAATTTTGAGTTCTTTATTCTTTCTATCTTCATTTAAATTTTATAACAATATTTAGTTATAATAAATTTGAATCTTAAGCTTTCGAATAAAAATTATTTATTTATAATAATTTTTTTGCTTCCAATAGGAGAACCATCTTTGTATAATGTTACAAAATAGTATCCGCTATTAAGATTTATTTTATTATAAAGAACATGATTTGAACTTTCAATTAACTTCTCATTTGATTCATATACTTTATTTCCTAATAAATCAAAAATCGCAAATTTAATTTTCGAATTTTCATTTAAATTAAATGAAAGAAATAAATTATCTGTCAATGGATTAGGATAAATTTCAAAATCATTATTTTTAAAAGTATTATTTATTGAAGTAGGCGGAGCACTAACATTTAATAATACAGTTTCATCAAAATAAAACATGCCGTCACTAGCTCGAAATACCATAATATAGTCATTACTCCTAATCATGCTGTTATCTGTATTCCAACTAAAAGTACCTTCTATTTCATTTCCGTTGCCTGTGTTATTGTAGTTAAAAGTGGCCCCGTGTAACAATATTGGTTCACCGAAAGCAGATAAAGAAACTACATCTTGAGGATCAGAATCAGAAGCTAAGATTGATAAATTGAAATTTTGATTAGCATATACCTGGAAAAATGGATATCCTAAATTATTAACAGGCAATGAATTAGGGAACATAGGAGCATTATTTATAGTAGGTGGGACAACTATATATTGCATGTCTCTCCTCATTTCTCCTATTTTAACTCCATTTCTATATTCTTCAATTAAGAATGATGCTACAAAATTGCCTAGCATAGAAGGATTCCAAGTTACTTCTCCGGTAATACTATCAACTGCAAATTGACCGTTAGGATTTGAATATAACGAGTCATCTAAAAAAATATAACCTAAAACATTATTGTTTCCTGATCCTGTAGGAGTAGTTAAAGACCAAACTAAAGAATCTCCATCTGGATCAAATGGCAGAGGATTGTATTGCCATATTGTATCAGCAGGCAGATATGCTACAGGTGGAGACAAGAATGTAGGTGAAGAAGAAGCAGCTAAGCTATCTATAGTTATTTCAGTTTTTAAAGTCATAGATTCAGATAAAGGATCCACCATATTTATAATAGCTCCATTTCTACAACAGTTTTCCCAAGTTATAGAATAATAACCATCTCCTGGTAATGTTATGGTGTCAGAAAAAGAATAAACTTCAACACCATAAGCAGACATATTAGCCATTATTCCTCCAGTTCCAGAATTTTGTGTTATTATATGATTAAATTGAAAATCCCAAAATAAATTACCACTAGTATCAACTTCTTGTTTAAATACAGAAAAAGTAGCTTGCGCAGCCATAGGAATACCCATTGTATCTCTATACGCGTTTAACTCAATTATATAATCATAACCATTTAATTGTGCAGCGGTAATTTGTCCTCCCATTAAATGAGTACTGTAAGAGTTTGTGAATAATAGAAAGCTGAATACTAGTAATAATAATTTTTTCATAGTTTTAGTTTTTTGTTTTATATATACGCTAATTTAATAAAAAAAAAATCAAAATATATAAATAAAAAAAAATGTCATGTTAAATCTTATTAATCTAAAAAAATGTTACTTTTGTCGTCCAATATTTAATATTTTATTTATATGGCAAATCATAAATCTGCAATTCTTAGAATAAAGAAAAATGAAACCGCTCGTTTAAGAAATAAGTATTTTCATAAAACTACTAGAAATGCTATTCGTGATTTAAAAGAAGAAAAAGACAAAAAAAAGGCAGATAATTCTTTAAAGTCAGTTTACAGTATGTTAGATAAATTGGTTAAAAAAAATATAATAAGTAAAAATAAATCTGCTAATTTAAAATCTCAACTAACCAAACAAGTAAATTCTTTAAAGGTATTGAAAGGTAAATCTTCAAGTAAACCTTCTGTTCCTTTAAAGGAAGAAGAAGTAAAGGTTGTTAAAAAGTCTTCTAAATAGAAGGCTTTTTTTTTACATTTATTATATGTTTCTAATATATACTGATCAAAATAGTTCAAGATTAAAATATGTTTTTAATTTTATTTTTAATGAGACATATGGTTTTGATTTTAAAATCACTCAAGATAAAGGTTTTTTTTCTTCTTCTAATAGTCCAAAATTAAATTATTCAGAAAATCAAATTAATGATGAATTTTTCATTAAGAGTTCAGGTTTTTTATATGAAACAAATATTCATGAAATACAATTAGAAGTCTTCAAATATGATGATTTTGAAATTTTTTTTAAAACAGGCGGTAATTTTCCTTTTGATATTTTTTCAGCAATTTTTTATTTATTATCTAGATATGAGGAATATTTGGATTTTAAAAAAGATAAATATGGCAGGTTTCCCGCAAAAGAAAGTTTAGCGTTCAAAAATTCTTTTTTAGATAAACCTTTGGTAAATATTTGGTTAGATTTTTTGAAAGAAAAATTAAAAACAATATATAGTAATTTAAAATTCAAGAATCATCATTTTAATTATATGTCAACTATAGATATTGATTCAGCTTATGCTTATAAAGGAAAAAGTTTATTTAGAAGCACAATTAGTTTTTTGCATAAAGTTTTTACTTTTAATTTTCAAGAATCTAAGTTAATGTTAGAGGTGTTATTTGATTTCAAAAAAGATCCTTTTGATAATTTTGACATACAAGATAAAATTCATAATAAATTTAATATACATCCAATTTATTTTGTTTTA
>CAXEHY010000068.1:0-10091 GCA_963996865.1 uncultured Flavobacteriales bacterium
CCTCCAACTTTTAATGGAGTAGAAAGAACAAATGTAGATAAATATATAGTTCCAACTACTTGGAGAGAAATAGGTGTAGGTGTTGCGGGATCAATGGAGGATATGGATATAAATTATCAACTTATGGCTATTAATGGATTTAATGGTTATGATGAAGACGGTGGCGTTTTTAGCGGCAAAAGTGGACTGAGAAGCGGGCGTCAAAAAGGAGCAGAATCTTACATGACTGAGCTTGATTTTGCTGGACGTGTATCATACTTTGGAATGCCTGGGTGGAATTTAGGCGCTTCTATTTATCAAGGGGATTCAGAAACTATACTTTATAACGAGTTAGACTTAGATAATGTTAATGCTGTCGCTATTGCAGATTCTTCTAAAATAGGAATAGACATGATAGGTTTTGATGCTAGATATATTAATGGAGCGTTCCAGGCTAGAGGGCAGTATATAGTGGGAGATTTAAGTAATACAGATCAATATAACGCAAAAACAGACAGCGATTTAGGATCTAAAATAAAAGGGTATTATGTTGAAGCTGGTTATGATATAATGTCTAACAATCCTTCTAATGAAAAGTTAGTATTATTTATAAGAACAGAAAAATACAACACTCATGCAGAGGTTGATGGAATTGTTAAAAACAAAGCTTACAATAGAACAGAGAACACTTTTGGTTTAACTTGGCATGTTGCTGATGGAGCTGCTTTTAAAATAGACTACCAAACAATAAGTAACAAAGCTAGTGACCTTGAAACTAATAAAGTTAATATGGGTGTAGCTATATGGTTCTAATATATTAGGATTATAGTTGGTTTTAATACTAATTCAACTTAAGTAAAAGTTTTTTAAATCTTCTTTTACTTAAGTTGAATATTTTAAAATAAAATGAGATATTTTTTTTCAGTTTTTTTTATTATTAGTTATTTGTTTTCATATTCTCAATGGCAACCAAGTGAATATATTTTAAAGAAAAGAAATGTAGAACTTAAAAAGCTTTATGATTTCGATTTCCAGTTAAAAGAAACAGAATTCAATGAAAATTATTATTATATAATTTTTGACAATAAAAATATAGGATATTTATGTTTAAGACAGGCTCCTAGCAAACATGATATATTTGACTATATGGTTGTTTTTGATAATAGTATTAAAATAAAACATATTAAAATATTAGCATATAGAGAAGATTATGGAGGAGAGATATCTGCTAGACGCTGGCTAAGTCAATTTTATAAAAGAGAAATTAAAGATGTGCAAGCTATTTCTGGAGCTACGATTTCTGTTAATTCTTTAAAACAAGATATTTCAAAATTAAATCAAGAAATAAAAGTATGGGCCAAAAAATAGAATTAAAAAAATTAAGCATAAGACTTTCAGCATTAAAAATACATTTTAAGATTTTTATATCCGCTTTTTTGTTTGTTTTGTCTGTTGGTTATATTTCGGGATTAGATTTATTAAATTTCACGACTAATTTTTCAGTTGAAGGGATAGAAAGAAATATTTTAGGAGAGCTTGAAAATAAGGATCAAGATATTATCTATTTTAAAATGCCAAAAGGACAATTAAATACTATTATACATAGTCATTTAATAGGTCTTTCTATTGTTTTTTTAATATTGTCAATCTTAGTTAACATGACAAATTGTAATTTTTTATTTAAAAAGATATTCATGATAGAACCTATGATTTGCCTTATAACAACTTTTGGAGGAATGTGGTTGTTGTGGCATGAAATAAACTTCATGAAATATGTTATTATGATTTCAGGAATAATTATGCATTTATCCTTTGTTGTCATGGTAGTTTTTATTTATTTCGATCTTTTTTTATATAAAAGTAAATGAGATTAGGTTTTATAGTTATAATGATTTTAAATTCATATATTATTTTTTCTCAAGAAAGGTTGTTAGAAAAAAACATAGAATTAGATTCAGTAAAAATCAATACTACAAAAAACATTAATTCCATGAGTACAGTTCCCTTTCCTGTACATATAATAAATGATAAAGAAATATTTTTAACAGGTAATAATTTATTGAATGATGTTTTAAAAAACCAGACAGGTATAATTACAACTTCAACTAAAACAGGAACACAGGGGGTTCAAATGCAAGGATTAGATGCGTCTTATATTCCTATATTAATAGACGGGTTCCCTTTAATAGGAAGATCTTTTGGTGTTTTAGATTTAAAGAGAATTAATTTAAATAATGTTAAAAAGATTGAAATTTTAAAAGGAGCAGCTTCTAGTTTTTATGGGTCCAATGCTCTTGGAGGAGTTATAAATATAATCACAAAAGAGCAAAATAATTATGGTTCCTGTTTTTCTGGCAACTTAAAATACATGACTAACAATACATTAAATCCTGATTTTTCTTATTCTTATAAGAATAAAAAACTAAGCATTAATAACAATTTTAATTATTATTCTACTGCAGGCTATGATTTAATAAAATCAGATTTATTAAATACAATTAACCCTTATTATAATTATAATATTAATTCAAGAATAAAATATAGTATTTCAAACACTTCTTTTATGAAATCAAATTTTAGTTTTTTTAATCAAAAACAAGAAAATACAGCAGACAGTTTCGGTCAGCTTCTAGAGGGAGAGAGTTTTATACGAGAATTCAACTCTTTAATATCATTCAAACATTATTTAAATAAAAAAATAATAATAGAAGCAGATTGTTATTTAACCAACTATAAAGCAGAAGAATTTTTAAATGACACTTTAGATAATTTATTTGACAATAATTATTTTGATCAAATTTATATAAACAGAGAATTAAAATTGATATATAAAAAAAATCAAAATTTAAATTTATTTTTTGGCACAGGAATAACCAATGAAAGCTTATCAAGGCAAGATTTTGATTTCACCCCTAATCAAAAGTTACATTTTATTTATAGTCAAATTAATTTTAATAAAAACAATGTAATAAACCTAATGCTAGGTAGCAGATATGACAACTATTTAGATTATAAATATCAAATAAGTAATAATCTGGCTTTTGGGTTAACAGTTAATGAAAATTTTAAAGTTAAAACATCTTTTGGCACAGGGTTTAAAATACCAGATTTTAGACAGAGGTATTTTAATTTCACTCAATCCACTATAGGTTATACAATTTTAGGAAGAGATATTTTACAAGAAGAGATTAATTTATTAGAGGCGCAAGGGTTGTTGTTAAATATCATTATGCCATTATCTGAGTTAGATGATAATTTAAATCCAGAGTCTTCTTTTAGTGTGAATTTTTCTTCTGATTTAAAATTTAACAATGTCAATATATCTTGTGGAGTATTTAGAAATAATATAAAAAATTTAATAGAACCACAAATAGTAGCCTATAAAAACAATTCGCTTCCAGTTTTTAGTTATTTTAATATTAATCAAGTCATCACACAAGGATTAGAGTTTAATTTAGATTGGAATTGTAATACATCTTTAAATATAATAGCAGGATATCAATTATTATACGCCTTTGACCCAGGGATAAAAAATGAATTTCAAGAAGGTAATGTTTACGCAAGAGATCCTCAAACTTTGATAAGTTTTCAATTACAAGATGATGACTATATAGGTCTTTTTAATCGCTCAAAACACATGTTTAATTTCAAGATGTTTTATAATTATAATAAAAAAATGGACATAGTGTATGGCTGTAATTATAATAGCAATTATGCCACGTCTGACTCTAATGATAATGGAGTTTATGATAAATATGATCAAGACATTGATGGGTACATGTTACACAACTTAAACTTTACTTATAAATTAAGTAACACAAAAATATTGCAATTAGGCTGCAATAATATTCTTGATTTTACTAATCCTCAAAACATTAGTAATATATCAGGAAGAATTTTTTATATCAATTTTAAAACTAATTTTTTAATTTAATTTTTTAACTATGAATATTTTTAAATCACTTTTTTTTATTTTGATTTCTTTGTTTATTTTTTCTTCTTGTTCAACTGAGGAAAATTTAGATTGCAATTTAATTGAACACGGCCTCGCTTTGATAGATGATTGTGGAGACTGCCAAAAGGTTTCAATTTATAATTTTGTTAGCCATCAATCTTATTTTATAGATGACACAACTGGTGTGGTGTTAGGGCAAACAGAAATGTTTGTTTTCCCAAATGATCCGGCTAATCCATATTGGAATAGTGGATGTAACTCTATAGCGGGATCAATCAATGAGCTAGACGCAAGTAATTGGATCTTTGATACTTCACAGGGGCCATTTAACCCTATAGCTACGGGATCTTTTATAAAATTCAGTTTCGAATTAGGAGAAGTTGTTCAAAATGATAGTATTTGGGATATAGCTTTTAGAGGACCTACTATTATTGTTAACGGAGGTCAATCTTCTAATATAGATCAACCTTTCAGAACAGGGAATGCTGCAGTGTATATAGCTGATGGAACAATGAAAGATATACAAAGTGTAGAGTTGCAAAATTTAATTCAAGATAGTATTACCAGGCCAGCTATAATTGATGACTTAGGTTTTACAGGGCAAGGATGGTGCATCTATAGCGGCATTTCTGATAACTTTACAACGCATTATATAAATCCTATTCCGGGGAAAATTTTAGTGTTTAGAACTCATGACAATAAGTACGCTAAAATGGAAATACTTAATTTTTATGATAACCCGATAACTAGTCTTTTCGGGGGATTTTACACATTTAATTATGTGTATGATACAGATATTAATTTTTAAATTTAACACTCTTTATTGTTGTTATAAAAACGATAGAGAGTGTTTATTTATTTAATTCGGGACAAGATTCACATTCCCCGTAAAAATTTAAAGAAAAGCTATTGATATTAACTCCTTTTATGCTCTTTTTAATCCCAGACAATAAAGATATAATTTTAGGATTAGAGAATTCAGTTATTTTTCCACATTTACATATTAAATGATAGTGGTTTTTGAAGTTGTTTTTTTCGTATAAATATTCTTTGTTAGAAAATTGATGCTTTATCAGAAGTTTACATTCAACAAATATTTTTATATTATTATATAATGTGGCTTTAGAAACATTGTTTTTTTTATTTATATGATTAAATAATTCTTGAATAGTAAAATGATTATTCATGTCATGTATTAATTCTAAAATTTTAAATCTTTCAGGAGTAGATCTTAAATTATTTGACTTGATATAATTATTTAAGATTTTTTTTCTCCAAATAAAACATATTGTTTCGTTGTTTGCGGATATCATGATTGTAAAATTATAAAAATTTAAAGACTTAGTTCATGTAAGATTCTATTTCATCTATTTCTACAGGAATATTTGACATTAAATCTGTATGGCCCTTTTCGGTGATTAATATGTCGTTTTCTAATCTTATGCCTAAATTTTCCTCAGGGATATATATGCCAGGCTCACATGTAAAAATCATGCCTTCTTTTATTTTTTGATTCATATTGCCAACATCATGAACGTCAAGACCTAAATAATGAGAAACTCCATGCATAAAATATTTTTTATAGGCAGGATTTTTAGGGTCTTGTTTTTTGACGTCATGTTTATCTATTAATCCTATTTTTATTAATTCCGCTTCCATTATTTTATTAACTTCTTCTCTGTAAAATTTTAACTCAACATTTGGCTGTAAAAGATTTATACTTTTTTTCATTACGTTTAAAACAGCATTATATACTTGTTTTTGTCTGTCTGAAAATATTCCGTTTACAGGGATACATCTAGTCATGTCTGCACAATAGTTAGCATATTCGGCTCCTACGTCCATTAAAATAATATCATTATTTAGGCATTTTTTATTATTCGCTACATAGTGTAAAACACAGGAGTTTTTACCTGAAGCTATAATAGGCTCGTAAGCAAAGCCTGTAGCTTTGTTTTTTAAAAAGCAACTAATAAGCTCAGCTTCTATTTCATATTCTTTTACCCCTGGTCTTATAAATTTCAATATTTGCAAGAATCCTTTTCTTGTTATTTCACAGGCTTTTTTTACAAGCTGTACTTCTATATTAGATTTTATTGTTCTTAGTTCATTTATTATATCAGCTGATTTTATTTGACTTAATTCAGTGTAGTTTTTCGTAATAAAATTTATAAATCTTTTATTTTGTGTTTCTACTTTATTGGTATTTCTGCTATGTTCGTTGGTGTTTATGTAAATAGAATTTATTTTATTATTGACGACAATTTCATTGAAAATTTTCTCAAATTTTTGAGACCACTTAACTTGTTTTATGCCAGACATTTTTTCTACTTCTTTTTTAGAAAGTTTTTCTCCTTCCCATATGGCGATTAAATCATTAGTTTCTTTAACAAACATTATTTCCTCAAAAGTTTTATTCAACAGGTTATAATATATTATTAAAATACTTTCTTCCTGGTCAATCCCAGAAAGGTAAAATAAATTACTGTTTTGTTTGAACTTCATAGAGCCGTCAGCATTAGTCGGCATAATATCATTAGAATGAAATACAGCGATTGAATTTTTTTTTAATTTTTTTGTAAAATTTTTTCTATTTAACGTAAAAAGTTCAGATTTAATTTTATCATATTTCATAGTACAATATAATAAATTATTTTAGTTGGCAAATATCTATTTTATTTATAGATTTGATAGCTAAAAAAAAGATATGTCTTCTACTCCGATTCAGGGTAACAAGTTTTTATCTAATGCTCGTAACGACAAATGGTGGGTAGGTCCTTTATTAGTATTATTTGGACTTCTTTCTTTTGTTGTCTATTCTACTTGGGCGGCTTGGCAAGGTGAGTATTTTTGGTGGAGTGACGGACATAAAGGTTTTGGCGGATATTTATCTCCTTTTTATTCTCCTCCTTTTTTTATTGATTCTTCTGCTAATGGAGTGCCGGCAATAAGTCATGCTTTATTTGGAGAGTGGCCAGTATGGTTACGAGAGATATGGCCTAAATGGCTTCCTACTTCTCCGGCATGGTTGATATTAATTTTTCCTTTATCTTTTAGGTTTACATGTTATTATTATAGAAAGGCCTATTATAGAGCATTTACTTGGACCCCTCCTGCATGTGCAGTTACAGGATTGTCTCAAAAAGATTATAAAGGAGAAACTAAATGGCTTTTGTTTCAAAATATACACAGAATAACTATGTATTTTGCCATCATTTTTATTTTCATTTTATCATATGATGCTTTTATGGCATTTTTTCAAAATGGCAAATTTGGCATAGGAGTAGGCAGTATAATTTTATTAATTAATCCTATTTTATTAGGATCTTATACTTTTGGGTGTCATGCATTTAGGCATATTATAGGAGGGAACATGGATTGTTATTCTTGTAGTTTAAGAGGAAATATAGCTCATAAAAGCTGGTCTATAGTTTCAGTTTTAAACAAAAGACATCAATTGTTTGCTTGGCTTAGTTTAATATGGGTAGGATTAACAGATATTTATGTAAGATTAGTATCATCAGGAGTTATAATAGATATAAACACATGGTAATATGTTAGATATTTCAGATATAAAAAGAATAAAACACGATGTTTTAATTATAGGAGCTGGAGGAGCAGGCTTAAGTGCGGCTATATCTGCTTCTAGAGAAAAAGTATCTGTAGGATTGATTTGTAAATCTTTATTAGGGAAAGCTCATACTGTCATGGCGGAAGGCGGAATGGCCGCAGCTTTGGCAAATGTAGATCATAGAGATGATTGGAAAATACATTTTAGAGACACCATGAGAGGAGGAAAGTTTTTAAATGTTTGGAGAATGGCCGAACTGCATGCTAAAAATGCTCCAGATCGTGTTAGAGAATTAGAAGAATGGGGAGCTGTGTTTGATCGCACAAAAAGCGGGCTTATAAATCAAAGAAATTTTGGCGGACATAGATATCCTAGGCTTGCACATGTAGGAGATAGAACAGGTTTAGAAATGATACGAACACTACAAGATCATGGTATACACCAAGGGATTGAAATATACATGGAGTGTACTGCCTTAAGTTTATTAAAAGATAATAATGGAAACATATCAGGAGTTGTGTGTATGTATAGAGAAACAGGAGAATTTGTTGTTTTTGAATCTAGTGCAATCATTTTTGCAACCGGAGGAGGAGGAAAAGCGTGGGAAGTAACATCTAATAGTTGGGAATATACAGGGGACGGTTATGGACTAGCTTATAACATAGGCGCAGAATTAATGGATATGGAGTTTAATCAATTTCATCCTACAGGAATGATATGGCCTTTGTCCGTTAGAGGTATTTTAGTTACAGAGGGAGTAAGAGGAGAAGGGGGAATTTTAAAAAATAATAAAGGGGAAAGATTTATGTTTAATTATATTCCAGAAAGATTTGCTGGAGAAACAGCTGACACTGAAGAAGAAGCAGCGAGATGGTTAGCCGGAGATACAGAGGCAAGAAGACCTCCTGAATTATTAACAAGAGATGTAGTAGCAAGAGCTATTAATGCAGAAGTTAAAGCGGGAAGAGGGTCTATTCATGGAGGCGCATATTTAGATATAGCAAGTCAAAGATCAGCAGAAGATATTAAAAAGAAACTTCCTTCAATGTATCATCAGTTTAAAGTATTAGCAGAATTAGATATCACTAAAGAACCTATGGAGGTAGGCCCTACATGTCATTATTTTATGGGAGGAATAAAAGTAAACCCAGATACCACTATGTCTAATATCCCAGGACTTTTTGCTTGTGGGGAATGCGCGGCAGGCATGCATGGAGCAAATAGACTAGGCGGGAACTCTCTTTCAGACTTATTAGTTTTTGGAGATCTTGCGGGAAAAGGAGCAGTCGCGTACTCTAAAAACACAAAATCATCTAAAATAAATGAAAACGATATTAAAATAATAATCAAAGAAACTACGGATATATTAAATAGAGATGAAGGGACAAATCCATATTTAATTCATGAAAGCCTTCAGTTAAACATGCAAAAAAATGTAGGAATCATCAGGAACAATAAAGACTTAAAATCAGGTATAAATAATTTAGAAAAATTAAAAGAAGATTTAAAAAAAGTAAAAGCATCTGGAACTAGTCAGTTTAATCCCGGATGGCATGAAGCTATAGCTATGAACAATTTATTAATTACAGCTGAGGCTGTGGCGAAAGCGGCACATATAAGAGAAGAAAGCAGAGGGGCTCATACAAGAGAAGATTTTCCAGGAGAAAACAAAGATTGGCAGAATTATAATATTATAATTAAAAAAGATTCTAAGGGAGAGATGAATTTAAGTAAATTAAAAAGAAACGAACCTGACAAAGAGTTACAAAGAATAGCTTCTTCTTCTTTAGAAGATTTAGAAAAAGAAGTTGAACAAGATCATAATAAATAATGGAAACAATTAAAAGAAATTTTAAAATATACAGAGGTGATAATAAAGAGGGTAAATTGGTTGACTATCAATGCGAGATAAGTGAAGGCATGGTCGTTTTAGATGCTATTCATAAAATACAAACTCATGATGCTACTGACATGGCCTGTAGATGGAATTGTAAAGCTGGCAAATGTGGTTCTTGCAGTGTGGAAATAAATGGGAAGCCAAAGTTATCTTGTATGACAAGAATGAACGAGTTTGATGAAAAAGAAACAATTACAATCACGCCTTTAAAAACTTTTCCAATAATGAAAGATTTAGTGACAGATGTTTCTTGGAATTATGAACAAAACAAAAACATAAAACCTTTTAATCCTGACAAAACTAAAAAGACCAAGAAAGGATATATCATGCATCAAAAAGATGTGGAAAAAGTTCAAGAGTTTAGAAAATGTATAGAATGTTATTTATGTCAAAATGTTTGCCATGTTTTAAGAGATCATGATAAAAAAGACAAATTTGTTGGCCCTAGATTTATGATTAGACTTGCTAGCTTAGACATGCATCCTGTTGACAAAGAGGATCGAATTCCTGATATAAAAGAAAAACACGGCTCAGGAATGTGTAATATAACAAAGTGTTGTACCGTGGTATGCCCAGAACATATTGAGATTACGGATAACGGAATAATACCCTTAAAAGAAAGAGTTGTAGATAGATTTTATGATCCTATATTATTTTTATTCAGAAAAATTTTCAAAAGAAAGAGTTAG
>CAXEHY010000069.1:0-7372 GCA_963996865.1 uncultured Flavobacteriales bacterium
ATCAGGCATCTTATCTATAACCCATGAATGATAATGACCTATTAGTATATTATCAGGAATATTATTAAATAATTTACAATTAGAATCATTAATAAAAAGTTTACTTTTAACTCCATGTAAAACATTTTCTAAGTTTTTTAATTTTCCTCCAAAAAATTCACAAATACATTGCATCCCTAAACAAACACCTAAAATACTTTTCTTTTTGTAATATTTTTTTAAAAAAAAATTAACTAAACCTGTTTCTTTAGGAATTCCAGGTCCAGGAGAAATAATAATTTTATCAAAATCATCTGCATCTAAAATCAACTTATCATCATTTCTAAGAATTTTACAAGAATGTTGTGTAGGAATAAAGTTTACAATATTATATGTAAAAGAATCATAATTATCTATAATTAGAATATTCAATTCTTAAAAACTTTGTATATATTATCACAAACATTTTTTAATCCAGAATCTAAATCTATTGAACTGCTCCATCCTAAAGAATTTATCTTGGACACGTCAAGCAACTTGCGTTTCATGCCATTAGGTTTTTCTGTATCAAAAATGACATCTCCATTATATTGAAATATATTTTTTATTTTTTCAGCGATCTCTTTAATTGAATGATCTTTTCCTGTGCCTATATTAACAACACCAGGCTCATCATAATTTTCCATAATAAAAAAACATGCCTCTGCGCAATCATCAACATGCATAAATTCTCTCTTAGGTGTTCCATCACCCCATACAACAACATGTTTTTTATTTTCTAATTTAGCTTCATAAAATTTTCTAATTAAAGCTGGTAACACATGGCATGTTTCTAAATCAAAATTATCGTTAATACCATATAAATTAGTTGGCATAACAGAAATAAAATTACAATTATATTGATAACGATAAGCATCACACATTTTAATTCCAGCAATTTTAGCTATAGCATATGGTTCATTTGTTGGCTCAAGCCTACCTGTTAATAAAAATTCTTCTTTGATAGGCTGAATAGAATCTTTAGGATAAATACAAGAACTACCTAAAAATAAAAGTTTTTTAATGCCTGACAAATAAGATTGATGTATAATATTTGATTGTATTGTTAAATTATCATAGATAAAATCAGCTTTATATTTATTATTAGCTGAAATCCCACCAACTTTAGCAGCAGCTAAAAAAATATAATCTATTTTATTATTACTAAAAAAATTATTAACAGCAGACCGATCTCTCAAATCTAATTCTTTAGATGTTTTCGTAATTATATTATTAAACCCTTTTGCTTTTAAAAAATTTAAAATAGCACCGCCAACCAACCCCCTATGACCAGCAATATAAATTACATCATTATTATTCATAAGTAAATTTAATACTTTTTTAAGTATTGATTGATTTTTAATACAGGCTTTAAATATCTGGTATAAAAAGGCATTTTTAAATTATTAACATTCCAAGCTCTTTTATCTTCTATATTAGCTTTTATTCTATTCTTGATAGATCTGTTACTTTGCCCGCCTGTCTTCATTTTAATTAACACGTCTGGTATATATGAAACATTTATATTATGTTTTAATAAAAATCTTAATATTAATTCATAATCTGCTGATGTCTTAAAAGAAACATCAAATAATCCAAATTTGTCATAAATGTTTTTTTTAACAAACAAAGTAGGATGTGGAGGCATCCATCCAAATTTCATTTTTTTAATACTTAAATTTCCAGCTTTCCAATATCTTGTAATTTTATTATTATTAAAATAAATCAAATCACCGTAAACAGCATCACTGTTATCATTCTTAATACATTTTACAACCTTATCTATAACTTGATTGTTGTAAAATAAATCATCTGAATTAAGAATACCTATCAAATCACCTGAAGCAAGAGATATTCCTTTATTCATGGCATAATACATACCTTGATCCGGTTCTGAAACCAGAATATTAATTTTGTTCGCATATTTATTTATTTTATCAAGAGTACTATCTTGAGATGCTCCATCTATTATTATATATTCAATATTTGAATAAGTTTGATTTAAAACAGAAAATATAGTGTCTGTTATTGTTTTTTCGCTATTAAAACATGTTGTTATAATACTAACTTTCATCTCTAATGATATCTTTAATTTTTTTAGCAGGATTCCCAGAATAAAGACAATTTTTAAGCATAGTTCCTTTAGCAACAGAATTAACAGATAATATACTGCCATTTTCACATGTCACTCCAGGGCATACAATAGCATAAGCTCCTATCCAAACATTATCCTCTAAAACAGCATCTTTAATTATAAGATCAAAAGTTTCTTTTTTAAAATCATGATAACCTCCAAGTATACTTGAAAATTGCGACATACACACATTATTTTTCATTGTTATACGACCCGCTGTTTGTAGCCACACACCTTCTCCTATCCAACAATAATCACCAATTGATAAAAACCAAGGATATTTCACATTAACTTTTGGCATTATAACAACACCCTTGCCAATTTTAGCCCCAAAAATTCTTAATACTATTCTTTTAAACGAATAAGGGAAAGGCATATAAGTATTAATAAACAAACGATTACAAACGTACCAAATAGAACGTTTCAAAAAGCCTCCGGGTTTATACCAATCATTATTAAATTTACTTAGATCCATAATTATCAATATTTATATTATACTCTTCAAATATTATTTGTTTTACACTTAAAGATGTTTTTTTATGTTTTCTGATTATTTGATAATATTTAACATCTACTAGAAAACGATACCAAAAACATTGTAAAAAATACCAAATAAAACCTCTTAAACCGTCTAGAAAACCTAATTTAAATATAACTCTATAAATAAAAAACAAAAAAGGCCTGACGAAAAGGGGACAATTCATATATATATTTCTTTTATACCACCTGATTCTTTCTTCATAAGAACCAAAAAAATTAACCTCTATAGAATCAGATTCAAATAAATTAAATTTATAATTTAACATTTCTATTACCTCTTTAGTGGCGTAATTATTTTGCTTAGATATCCACCAAGTTAAATTATTCTGATTGTCATCTATAAAATCATGCTTAAAATGTGTTTTTTTACCTTCTAATAAAATAGCATGTTCATCCATAACTTTATTCTCGAAAACCACCGCCCCCTTTCTCCATAATCTTAAAAACCAAACGGGATAAAACCCCCCCCAACGAATCCATTTATCTAAAAAAACCCCTCTTCTTTTCATGAGAACACCGCTGACATCTTTACTCATGTTAGGTATTTTATCATACATTTCATTTATTAATGAACCTGTAACAAATTCATCAGCATCAAGTCTTAATATCCAGCTTGATTGAAAATCAATATTACTTAACGCCCAATTTAATTGATTCGCGTGAAAAAGAAACTTATGTTGGAAAATATTACATTTATATTTTTTACATATATTAATTGTATTATCATCTGAAAATGAATCTACAATATAGACTTCTTTTGAAAACTTAGTTACATTCTCTAAACATCTACCTATATTCTTTTCCTCATTATAAGTTAAAATTATTACAGCAACATCTAGCATAATTTACATATTTAATAAAATTTTTTTATAAACTTCTGCAATTTTATTCCAATCAAAAAACTTCGCATATTCTAACGCATTTATTTTTAATTCATTTTTGTCAGAATTAAAAATATCAATCATACCTTTAAATAACGAATTAGGATCATTATTTACGAATTTACCACAATTCATTGTTTCAAGATTGTTCCATGGAGTTTTATTTGATGCTAAAACAGGTAATCCAGATGCTAAAGCTTCAGCTGCAACTATTCCAAAATTTTCAGTATGAGATGGTAAAACAAATAAGTCTGCAAGTTTATAAAGTGTTTTTTTAGCTTTACCATGAACTATCCCTGTGAAAAACACATCACTTTGTAATTTTTGTTTTCTAATAATTTCAAACAAATCTTTTTTAAAACCATGATCATCTCCAGCTATAATTAAAAAAGAATTACTATTATAATCTTTATACTTAGAAAAAGCATATAATAAATTATCTAAAGCTTTAACTTCGCAAATTCTACCTAAGAATAGTATAATTTTATTATTTGCAAAATCAATATCAGGCAAAATTTCGCTTCTTAGAATTGCTGATTTATGATCCTGCTCATTAAAATTTGCATACTCATCTGTTTTGATTCCATCTGACATGATGCAAACCTTTGCTTTTGGATACAACCTGTTTATTTCGGTTTTCTCTTTTTTTGAAGTCGCATGCCAAATAACTCTTTTAATAAAAGGAGAAATTAAATACCTTATCCATATTTTTTTTCTATTTCTAGTTGTTTTTTGGACCAAACCCCAATTAGCAAAACTGCCTCTAGGAGAAAGAATAACTTTTTTACGCAAAAGCCAACAAATAAACAATGATATAGGTGTAGGATAAGAGAAAATTGATTGCACATGAACAACATTTGCTTTATATATATCAATCCAAATTCCAAACAAAAAAGAAATAGATAAATAATTAACAATTATCTCATGATAATATTTAATATTAAAACCAAAACCAGGATCATGAAACCTGTTTTTTATGATTTTTTGACCATCCGCACCTATCTTCAATGTTGTTTTGCCATTTGCATTAGTTGAAGAAACATAAACAAAAAAATCCTTATTTTTTGAAAATATTTTATACAAATCTAAAGTCGCGAAAATAGACCCCCCATAATACTTTGCGGGATAAAAAGATGGTATAATTACACTAACTCTCATTTATTTATGATATTGTTTTTTTATTCTGTTTGTAAAAAATACTTCTTGCGCCCCATATAGAGAATGCTTAAAATTAACAACATTATTATCTTGAACCAAATTCCTCCTATAAACATCATCAAATAATTTTATTTTTTTAAAATAAGAACCAGGCAAACTACTAAACTGTTTTTTGTATCCAGCAGACTTGAATAATTCTATTATTTTAGCATTAAACTTACCCCTAGGATAACATATATCATCAATATTTGCTGAAATAATAGATTCCAATATCTTTTTAGAAACCTCCGCCTCCTTTATAATTTCATGATTACCTAAAAGTGGTAAATCTTTATGACTGTGAGTATGAGATGATATTATAAAGTTTCCAGACTTATACATTTTTTGTATTTCTGATTTAGACAAATAACCTTTTTGACCAATTCTTGACGTAATAATGAATATTTGAACGTATATATTGTTTTTTAAAAAAAAATCTAAATTCTCATAAATACCTCTATAACCATCATCAAATTGAATTAATATTTGATTTTTTGTTGATTCAAGTTTTTTAACTAATTCAAAGCCGTTATTATCAATGATTTTCATATGCTCTTTAAACATATGAATAGGTGTTCCCATGTTAGTATAAGAAATATCAGAAAAAACATCATGATAAAATAAAATTTTACTATATCTATTTTTTAATAAAGAATAATACAAATAAGTCGCAGCTATTTTAAATTTTTGTTTCAATTTCATCAATAAAAGATTTTACCTGTTTTTTATATAAATCTAAATTCCAGTATTCTTGCAGTAACTTAAAGGCATTTGCAGACAATGTTTTATACAAAGATTTATTATGATAAATTTTAAACATTTTATCAGACAAATCAACCGCATCTCCTGATTTGAAAACAAATCCTGTTTCTTGATTTAAAACTAAATCATAACGAGCCCCTACTTTATCACTCACAATTACAGGCAAACCAGAAGCCATCGCTTCATTTACCACTAAGCCCCAGGGCTCAAATGTAGAAGATAACACCAAGACATTGCAATCATTATAAATATTATTTATCTCCATGTTATTGATTTTTCCTAAAAAAATAACATTTTTAAATTGATATTTAGATTTCAAGTAATTATACTGATTTCCGGCCCCTGCTATCTTTAGAATAACATTAAAATTATTTTTGAATTTTATTAAAAATGATTGAATTAATAATTCAACATTTTTTATATCTATTAATCTTCCTACAAATAAAAAAGAAAAAATATTTGTGTTTTTAGTTGATTTTTGAAATCTTTTAACATCAATCACCATTGGGAAAAACTTTATTCTTTCTTCAGCCATTCCATAATGTCTAAATAAATCTCTATGAACAAACTTGCCTCCTGCTCCAGCATAAACAAATTTATTTGAAAACACGATTTTTAAATACAAGTATTTTATCAGCCGTTTTACTAAGTTTTTTGGAACAACTAACTGAGTGTCTGATTCTAAAATAATTACTTTTTTCTTAATCTTAAAAATATGAATACCGAAGAATAATAATATAAAATCTAATCTGTTGTATCCGTTAAAAATAATAATATCACTTTTATTATAATCAGACAATAAAAAAAAATAACGTTTATATAAAGACCACTGATTTAAAACAATCTCATTTGACACATCAAAACCTTTTTTAGATATAAGAGTTTTGGTTTGTAAAAATCGATACTTTATATTTAGTTTTTTATGCACATCACGCACCAAATCCAATGTATATGCTGCGGGCTCAGTAAGATAAACTACAACTTTCATTCTGTGGATTTATGATGTATATAAAAATTATAATAATAAGACAAATAAGCAAAAGAAAACCAAAATAAACTTGTTAAAATATTATTTATGCCACCCATAATTGACTCAAAAAAACTTGATAAAAAAGCATAAAAAATAAAAAATAAATAAACCTTAACATGATCTTCTTTATTATTATCTGTAAAATAAAATTTTAATATTTTAAAAAACTCTAATATAAGATTCACGAAAAATAAAAATCCAAACACAATACCATATTGCACCAAAATAGCTAAATAACCATTATGAGCTGTAATTAAATCAAAAGATTTTGTGTCAACGTCTATTAAAGATTGATCTATATAAGAATAGTTAGATAATCCATATCCAGTATAAAGCTGATTTTTTAAGCTTATTAAAGCATATTCTAACTCATCTATTCTATTTGATAATAAATCTCCTGCTAAAAACCTATCTATACCTGTATGTATATTTAATAAAGAAGTTATAAAATAAGATAAAACAAGAAATAATAGTATCCTAATAAAAAAACTAACATTAAAGCCGTGTCTAACAAGAAAAGCTAAAATCACCCCTAATAAAGCCCCTCTTGACCCCGAATATAAAACAAAGCTGACAAATATCCATAATAAAATTATTTTCAAAAATTTATTAAACTTTAAATTATACAATATCCCTGTCCCTATAGCCATAATGATACCTAATTCATTAGGATTGCCAATCAGTCCCATATATCTTGTGCCAGAGCTGAAATTTAAAGGAAATAAAACAAGACTGATAATGGCCAAAGCACCAATTAAATAAACAATTATTTTTAAAAAATTATTCTTATAAAACTCAAAATTATGAAAT
>CAXEHY010000070.1:0-16570 GCA_963996865.1 uncultured Flavobacteriales bacterium
ATCGATCCCACAAAAAAACCAAAAAAATTTTTTAGCAATTCTGTAAATAAAATAGTTTTATATAATGGAGAAATACAAAAAGATCTTTCATTTGTGGAAAATAAAGGAATTGTTTTTTGTGATTTAAAAGAAGCTTGCAAAAAAAATCATAAAATCATAAATAAAATTATAAACTATAATAAAGAAAATTATGATGGCTTATGTCTTTTGAACACTGCTTTTTTAAATGAAAAATCATTGTTTATTATGATTGAAAAAGACACTAAAATAAAAGACCCTATTGAAATAATACATTTCTATGACACTGAAAATGAAGTTTTGATAAATCAAAAACAAATAATTTATGTAAATAAAAATTGTGAAGTAACAATAAATGAAAAAATAAAAAATCTCGGATCAAAGTATATTTTTTGTAATTCTGTGAATGAAATTTTATGTGAAAAAAAATCTATTATGGATTATTACAAAACACAGAACAGTAAAAATATATCTTTAATAGATAATAACTTTATAAGTCAAGAAGAAAAAAGTGATTTTTCAATACACACTTATACTTTTAGTGGAGATTTAATTAGAAATAATATTTATGTAGACCTAAAAGCAAAAAACTCTACAGCTAATCTTTATGGTATTTCATTTTTAAAAAACAAAAGCATTGTCGACAACTATACTTATATAAAACATTTAGTTTCTAATTGTTACAGCAATGAGCTTTATAAAGGAATATATGATGATTCTTCAAGGGGCGTTTTTTGTGGAAAAATTTTAGTAGACAAAAATTCGCAAAAAACAGATGCTTTTCAACAAAATAATAATATTCTGTTATCTAATGGTTCAAGTATAGACTCCAAACCACAGTTAGAAATATATGCAGATGATGTGTCTTGTAGTCATGGATGCACAATTGGACAAATAGATAATAATGCTCTCTTTTATTTGAAAACTAGAGGGATAAAACACGAAATTGCTGTTAAAATGTTAACTTATGGTTTCATATATGATGTTTTGAAAAAATGTAAAATAACAACGCTGCAAAAATTTATAAAAGAAATATTATTAAAAAACAAAGAAACAAAATCTTCATTTTTTAAACATGAAATTTAATTTTAAAAAAATAAAATCTGACTTCCCTATACTAAATCAAAAAATAAACGGCAATCCGTTAATATATTTTGATAACGCCGCAACAACACACAAACCTAATAGCGTTATAAAAAAAATAACCGAATATTACACTAAAATCAACAGCAATGTTCACCGAGGGGCTCATACATTAAGTTATTTAGCTACAAAAGAAATGGAAAGTGTCAGAAAAGAAGTAAAAAATTTTATCAATGCAAAAACAGAAAAAGAAATAATTTTTACTAGCGGAACAACAGAATCAATAAACCTTGTTGCAAGCTGTTTTGAAAAAATAATTAAAAAAGGAGAAGAAATAATAATTTCAGAAATGGAGCATCATTCAAACATTGTTCCTTGGCAGCTTATTTCTAATAATAAAAAATTTAAAATAAAATATTTAAAAATCAACATAAAAGGAGAATTAGAAATAAAAAACTTAAAAAAATTAATTACAAAAAAAACCAAAATTATAGCCTTGTCTCATGTCTCAAATACTCTTGGAACAATTAATAATATAGAAAAAATTATCTCTATCGCTAAAAAAAATAAAATCCCTGTTTTAGTAGATGGGGCTCAAGCCCCTGGACATATTAAAATAAATGTACAAAAATTGGATTGTGATTTTTATTGTTTTTCAGGGCATAAAATGCTGGGGCCAACTGGGGTAGGAGTTTTATATGGAAAACAAAAATGGTTAGAAAAACTTTCTCCTTATAAAGGGGGGGGTGAAATGATAAAAAATGTAAGTTTAGAAAAAGTGTCTTTTGCTGAACCTCCTCACAAGTTTGAAGCAGGCACCCCTAATATTTGCGGAATCATAGCCTTAAAAGAAGCGATAAAATATATTAATAAAATAAAAATAGAGGAAATAAATAAATATGAAAAAAAATTATTAGTATACGCTTATGATAAATTATCTAAAATAAAAGAAATAAAATTTGTGGGAACAAGTAAAAATAAAGCTCCTATTATTTCTTTCACTGTAGAAAAATGCCATCATTACGACATAGGACAAATGTTAGATAATTTTGGAATTGCTGTAAGAACCGGACATCACTGCACGCAACCTATAATGCAGTCTATGAATATAAATGGAACTATTAGGATTTCTTTTTCATTATATAATAACAAACAAGAAATAAATTTTTTTTATAAAAAGATAAAAGAAATAATCAAAATGTTAAAATGAATAATATAGAAAAAATACAAACTAACATAATAAATGAATTTAATATGTTTAATGATTGGAAAGAAAAGTATGAATATTTGATTGAATTAGGAAAAGAACTAAAGAAGCTTCCCAGAGAAAAGAAAAAAGAAGAAAATTTAATTGAAGGATGTCAATCAAACGTTTGGTTGGCCGCAGAATATAACAATGGTGTTGTGAATTTTTTTGCCGACAGCGACGCTATAATAACAAAAGGCCTAGTATCATTATTATTACGAATTTTTTCTGGTCAAAGACCTTTGGATATATTAAATGCAAATTATAATTTTATTGACACTATTGGGTTTAAAAAACATTTATCTATAAATAGAGCAAATGGTCTTGAATCGATGTTAAATGAAATAAAAAAATATGCTGTAATTTTTAATAAAAATATATGAAAAACAAAAAAATAAAAGAATTGGCTAATGTAATTGTAAAAACAATATCAAAAATATATGATCCTGAAATTCCTGTAAATATTTATGAACTAGGATTAATATATGATATAAGAATAAGTGAAAGTTTTGAAGTAGAGATTGACATGACATTAACTTCTCCTAATTGCCCGGTTGCAGAATCTCTACCAAAAGAAGTTGAAGATAAAGTAAAATCAATAGAAAAAGTTAAAGATGTAAAGTTAAACTTAACGTTTGATCCCCCTTGGAATAAAGAAATGATGAGTGAAGAAGCGCGGCTAGAATTAGGAATGATTTAGATGACAGAAAAAATTATAAATAAAATAGACAAAAGTGGATTAATAACAATTGATTTGAATTCATTTACCCCTGCTCAAGAAATAATAACTCTTGATATAAATGATTTCTTATATAATAAAACTTTAAAAGAGAAAATATTTAGAGAAAAATTACAAAAATATAATTGGTTAAATTGTCAAAATAAAATCATATGTATATTTTCATCTGTAGACACCATAATACCTATGTGGGCTTACATGTTAATAGTGGCTAATCTTAAAAACATAACTGATCAAGTTTTTTTCGGGGAAAAATTAAATGTTATTAATGATATTATAATTAAAAATATAAATTCTATAAAAAATGAAAATTATAAAAACAAAAAAGTATTAATTAAGGGATGTGGCAATTCTAATATTACAGAATCATCTTATATAGCTATTACAAAAAAACTTCAAAATGTTGTTAGTAGTCTTATGTTTGGGGAAGCTTGCTCCTCTGTCCCTGTTTTAAAAAATAAAAAAATATGACGAATAAATATATCTCATTAATTATAGTTTTTTTGTTTATACTAAACAGTATAAAAGCAGAAGAAGGGATGTGGCTTTTAAGTCAAATGAATTTAATAGAAAAAGACATGCAAGATAAGGGTCTGGTTTTATCCAAAGAAGAAATATACAGTATAAACAGCTCCTCTATTAAAGATGGAGTTGTTTCTTTTGGGGGTTTTTGTACTGCCGAAATTATTTCTGACAAAGGATTACTTCTTACGAACCATCATTGTGGAGATGATTTTATTAGAAAACATTCTTCAATTGAAGATAATTATTTAAAAGAAGGTTTTTGGGCAAAAAACTATAATGAAGAATTAAATAATCCTGGTTTATATGTGAAGTTTTTAATCGAAGTAAAAGATGTAACTTCTATGGTTTTGAGTAACATAAAAGAAGAAAATGACTCTATTGAAGAATATGCAAGAAATAAGATTATAAAACAAAATATAGATAGTATAATAAATGAAATAAGCATCGACAGCACTTTAGTTTATGAGATAGAAGAAATTTTTGGGGGAAATCAATTTATATTATTTAAATATAAATATTACTATGATATAAGATTAGTTGGAGCTCCACCAGAACATGTAGGAGCTTTTGGAGGAGATACAGATAATTGGATGTGGCCAAGGCATACTGGAGATTTTTCTATTTTCAGAATCTATAGTGACTCGATAGGAAATCCTGCAAAATATTCAAAAAACAATATACCTTATACGCCAAAATATTTTTTTCATATATCAAAAAAAGGTGTTGAAGAAGGAGATTTCTCAATGATTTTAGGTTTTCCTGGAAGAACAGATAGGTTTTTGACTTCATATGGAGTAAAAGAAGCTATCTCTTATACAAATCCCTTGAGAATTAAAATAAGAACTAAAAAATTAGATATTTATTCAAATTTTATAGAAAAAGACGAAAAAGTAAAACTTACATACGCGGATGATTATTCTAGTGTTTCGAATTACTGGAAATATTATATTGGACAAACAAAAGGATTAAAAAGAAATAATATTTTTGAAAAAAAAGTTTCTTTTGAAGAAGATTTTTTAAGCTGGTGTAATGAAAATGATACAACATTAAAAAAATACGGACACGTATTAATGAATATTTCTGATTGCTATAATAGAAATGAAAAAATAAATTTACCAAGAATTTATTTACAAGAAGCTATTTTTTCGGGGCCTAAAGTTTTTACAACATCTTATCACTTAAACAGAGTAATGCAATTATATTATGATGAGGAAATAAACAAAAAAGACTTAATTGTTGAACTTGAAAAAATTTATAAATCTGCTTTTCATGAATTTAATCATGAAATTGATAAAACTCTTTTTTCTGAATTATTAACAATGTATAATGAAGATCTAAAAAGTGAAATTAAGCCTGATATTTTTGAAAAAATAACAAAAAAATATAACAATAGTTGGTATAAATTTGGGGAAATATCCTATAATAAATCTTTTGTCTGTAATAAAGAAAAATTTAAAAGCTTTATCAAGTATCCTTCTAAAATAAAATTTGAAAATGATCCTATAATTGAAACATTTAATTCTATATATCAATTTTATATTGATAATATGTATTTAGATAGGTCTCAAATAAGAAAAGACTTATCAAAATATAATAGACAATATATCGCTGGAATTATGGAAATGAATAATGATAAAGTTTTTTATCCAAACGCAAATTCAACTATGAGATTGACTTATGGCTCAGTTGAAAGCTATAAAGGAGATGACGCTATATTATATAATTATTATACAACACATAAAGGTATTTTAGAAAAAGAAGATTCTACAAATCATGAATTTCGCATTTCTAATAAGTTAAAAAAATTAATACAAAATAAAGACTTTGAAGACTACACAAACAACAAGGGGGAGTTGGTGGTTAACTTTATATCAAGTAATGATATAACAGGAGGAAATTCCGGGAGTCCTGTTTTAAACGGACAAGGCCATCTTATTGGCGTAGCTTTTGATGGTAATTGGGAGGCTATGAGCTGTGACATTAGTTACGAAAAAAATACTCAAAGAACTATTTCTGTAGATATTAGATATGTTTTATTTATCATAGATAAAATTGGGGAAGCTCAAAATTTAATTGACGAATTAGTTATTCATGACTAATAGGCTCTAGTTTTCTTGCCTTCTATATAGTTAATAAAAGCCTGATTAGCTATTTTATTACCTCCAGGCGTAGGGTAATTTCCTGTGAAATACCAATCTCCAGAATGATGAGGACAAGATTTGTGTAAGCTTGTAATTGACTGATACATGATTTTTAATTTAGCTTTCATGCCTTCTGGCATAATAAGTTCTGCGATTTTATCTGAAATTTCTTGAGCTTCTAAAAATGAATATATTTTTTTTACATGGTTTTCTGTTTTATCTGACTTACATAAATCATATACTTCTTTTAATAATTTTTCTTTTCCCCGTTCTTTAATTAAAGAAACGGCAGCTTGAAAAGCTATAAAATCTCCCATTTTAGCCATATCTATACCGTAACAATCAGGGTATCTTATTTGAGGCGCAGAAGAAACAATAATTATTTTTTTAGGATCTAACCTGTCTAGTATTTTTAAAATACTATGTTTTAAAGTTGTTCCCCTGACTATACTGTCATCTAACATTACAAGAGTATCTTTCTTTTTTATCACCCCATATGTAATGTCATAAACATGTCCAACTAAATCTTTTCTGTCATTGTCTGAAGTTATAAAGGTTCGTAGTTTTGCGTCTTTTATTGCTATTTTCTCCACTCTAGGATATGAAAAAACTATATTTTTTAATTCTTCTTTTGATAAATTTTTATATTTATAAATATCCTCCAATTTTTTATTATCTATTTGCTTTTGTATTTCTTTTATAAGCCCATAAAAAGCAACTTCTGCCGTATTAGGAATAAAAGAAAAAACTGTATTTTTCATGTCATCTTTTATTTCACGTAAAATAACAGAAGATAAATTTTTCCCTAACATCATTCTTTCTTTATAAATATCCTTGTCGTTACCTCTAGAAAAATAAATTCTTTCAAAAGAACAAGATTGTTGTTTTTTAGATTCTAGAATTTTCTTGAAATATGTGTCTCCGTTTTTTTTAACTATTAAAGCTTCCCCTTTTCCTATTTCTTGTATGTTTTCATGTTTTAAATTAAAAGTAGTTTGTATTACGGGTCTCTCAGAGGCAACTACAACTATCTCTTCATCCTTATAAAAATAAGCTGGTCTAATTCCCGCAGGGTCTCTAACTGTAAAAGAATCTCCATGTCCAACAATGCCAGAAAGAACATATCCTCCATCTAAATATTTTAAAGATTTTTTCAAAACTCTATGTAACTCTAAGTTTTCTGAAATAATTTTTGTTATCTGTTTTTTTGTTTTATTAGATTTATTTTTATAATAAATTCTATCATTTTCTTCATCTAAAAAATGTCCTATTTTTTCTAATAAAGTAATTGTGTCTCCACGTTTTTTAGGATGTTGTCCTAAATTAATTAACTGCTTAAACAATTCTTCTGAATTTGTTAAATTAAAATTTCCAGCTAAAACAAGATTCCTTGTTTTCCAATTATTTTGTCTAACAAAAGGATGACACTCCTCTATACTGTTTTTCCCAAAAGTTCCATAACGTAAATGGCCTAAAAAAATCTCTCCTGTGAAATCAATATTGTTTTTACGCCAGCTGAAATTATTATTATTTCTTTTATTATTTGACTGTTTATTTATAGCATTATATACAGAGGTGAAAATATCCTCTATAGGTTGTGATGAATTTGATCTTTTTCTGTTTATGTACTTTAATCCTGGAGCCATGTTCATTTTAACATTAACCAGGCCTGCTCCATCTTGACCTCTGTTTCTTTGTTTTTGCATTAAAAGAAACATCTTGTTTAATCCGTAATTAAGAGTTCCGTATTTTTTTAAATAAAAATCTGGAGATTTTAAAAGTCTTAGGTAAGCTATTCCACATTCGTGTTTTATACTATCGCTCATATAAAATCTTCTAATTTCATTCCTAACCAATTTAATGCATTTTGAGAAAACAACTTGTTATTTTTTTCTTTTTTATAAGACATGCTTTCTATTAACTTTCCAGGCTCTAACTCTCCTAGAGGAAATGGATAATCAGTTCCTAACATAACTTTGTCCTCTCCAACCAAACTTATAATATAATCTAAAATATTTTTATCATGGACTAAGCTGTCAAGCCAAAATTTTCCCAAATATTTTTTTGGATTATTATTATTGTCTATTGCGCATAAATCTGGTCTTACCTTAAAACCATGCTCAATCCTTCCTATAGTAGAAGGGAATGAGCCTCCTCCGTGCGCAAAAGCTACTTTAAGTTTTGGTAATTTCTCAAAAACTCCAGAAAAAATTAATGAACATATAGCTAAAGATGTTTCCATTGGCATTCCAACTAACCAAGGAAGCCAGTATTTTGACATTTTCTTTTTTGACATCCACCACCAGGGGTGTACAAATATTGACATTCCCAGGTCTTGACAAGCTTCAAAAATTGGAAAAAAACTACTGTCATCTAAATTTAATTCATTTATATGTGACCCTATTTGTATTCCTTTTAATCCTATTTTTTTACATCTTTCTAATTCTTGTACAGAAAATTTTGTGCTTTGCATTGGTAAATTTCCTAACCCAACAAACCTCTTTGGATTTTTCGAAACATGATTCATTATATCATCATTCAAAAATTTTGATATTTCCAAGCCATCTTTAGGTTTTGTCCAATAAGAAAACATAACTGGAACTGTTGACAAAACCTGAACATTTATTTTATGATTATCGCATTCTTGGATTCTGGCATTAGCATCCCAACAATTAGATTCTATTTCTCTAAAAAACTCATCATTCATCATCATTTTAGCACAACAAGGTTTATGATGTTGTAATTGAATGTATTCTCCATAACCAAATTTTTTATTAAAATTAGGAATATCTTTAGGTAAAATATGTGTATGAATATCTATCTTGAAAAGCTGACTCATATATTATATAAATCTTTTATCCTTTGACATTACTTCTCCGCATTGATTACATGTTCTTAAAGATTCTGAATCATAAAACTCCTTAAATCTAGGTTGAAAATCTTTTTCCACGTTAGTAAGCTTGAAAGTTGTAAAGTGTAATTCCTCATTACATTTTTCACAATACCATTGTAGCCCGTCTAAGTCTTTTTCTTTCCTTTTTGCTTCTATAACTAAGCCTATTGAGCCCGCTTCTCTTACTGGAGAATGAGGTATTTTTGAAGGCAATAAAAACATTTCTCCTTCTTTAATTTGAATCTCTTTCATCTTTCCCTCATGTTGTATTTTCACAACTATATTCCCTTCTATTTGATAAAATAATTCTTCTGTTTCATTATAATGATAATCTTTTCTTGCGTTTGGGCCGGCAACAATCATAACTATAAAATCTCCGGCATCAATATATAAATTTTTATTTCCAACTGGAGGTTTTAATAAATGTCTGTTTTCATCTATCCACTTTTGTAAATTAAATGGTTTTTTTATATCCATTATTGATAAATTTTGGTTAATAGCAATTTACACAAATTTAAGTATCTTTGAAAGTAATGTATGACGACCTTTTAAATAAAACTGCTTTAGTGTGTGGAAGCACACAAGGAATAGGTCTTAGTATAGCAAAAAATTTCGCTGAAAACGGAGTAAATTTAATCTTAGTTTCAAGAGACAAGCTGAAATTGCAAAAAATAATATCTGATTTACCAAATAAAAAAAAACATACTTTTGTGGTTTGTGATTTTAACAACCCTGATAAATTAGAAAAAAAAATAAGTGCACTAGTAAAAAAAAACAAAATACATGTTTTAATAAATAACACAGGGGGGCCCGCTTCAGGCTCAATACTAAAAGCAACAACAAAAGAATTTTTAGATGGATTCAAAATGCATATAATATGTAATCAAATTTTAGTAAAACATGTTCTCCCTGGAATGAAAAAATTAAAATATGGAAGAATTATAAATATAATATCTACGTCTGTAAAAGCTCCTATACAAGATTTAGGTGTTTCAAATACTATCAGAGGGGCTGTCGCTAATTGGAGTAAAACATTAGCTAATGAAATAGGATGTTATGGTATAACCGTAAATAATGTTCTGCCTGGATACACCAACACAAATAGATTACAAAGTTTAATAGAAAAAAAAGCTAAAAAAACAGGTAAACAAATTAAATTAATCAAGAAAAATATGATTCAAAATATTCCCGCTCAAAGGTTTGGTGAGCCTGAAGAAATTGCTTATTTAGTTTCTTTTCTTTCTTCATCTAAGGCTAGTTACATCAACGGAACAAATATTGTTGTTGACGGGGGAAGAACCGCTTCTTTATAAAATGAAAAAAATTCAAAACTATATAAACGGAAAATTAATCTCTCCTAATAGTAATTCTTATATAAATAATTACGATCCCAGCAATGGCAAAATATATTCTCTTATTCCTAATAGTAACGAAAAAGATGTTGATATCGCTGTAAAAGCTGCAAAAAAAGCTTTTATATCTTGGAGTAAATCTAATAAAGAAGTAAGAATGAATTTTTTAATAGCCATGGCGGATGAAATAGAAAAACAAAAATTAAAATTTATAAAAGCAGAAAGTCGTGATAATGGCAAACCTGAATGGCTGGCTGAAAAAGTAGATATTCCTAGATCATCTGCAAATTTGAAATTTTTTGCTAAAGCAATTTTACACTATGGTTCTGAGTTTCACGAAACCAATGAATCTGTTATGAATTATACTTTGAAGCAACCTATAGGTGTAGCTGGATGTATTTCTCCTTGGAATTTGCCTCTTTATTTATTCACCTGGAAAATTGCTCCTGCTTTAGCTACGGGAAACACTGTTGTTGCTAAACCCTCTGAATTAACTCCAATGACGGCTTATATGTTAAGTAAAATATGCATTAAAATTGGTCTTCCGAAAGGAGTTCTAAATATAGTACATGGATATGGTAATATAGTGGGAGAGGCTATAACAAAACATGATGATGTCTCGATAATTTCATTTACAGGAGGAACTGAAACAGGTAAAAAAATAGCCAAAAACACAAGTACGTTGTTCAAAAAAACATCTTTAGAGTTAGGGGGTAAAAACCCTAATATTATATTTAAAGATGCTAATATAAATTTAGCATTAGAATACACAATAAAAGCTAGTTTTTTAAATCAGGGACAAATTTGCTTATGTGGATCAAGAATATTTATACAGAAAAAAATTTATAATAAATTTAAAAAATTATTAATTAAAAAAGCCTCTGCTCTTAAGGTTGGGGATCCTAAAGAAAAAAACAACTTTTTAGGAGCTGTAGTTAGTAAAAATCATATGGAGAAAATTCTTAAAAAAATAAAAACAGCAAAAAAAGAAGGAGGCAAAGTACTTTTAGGAGGTACAAGAAAATTTTTAAAAGGAGATTTAAAAAATGGATATTATATTAATCCTACAATAATTGAAAATTTAGATAATAATTCTTCTATTAATCAAGAAGAAATTTTTGGACCTGTTGTTACTTTAATGCCGTTTGAAGATGAAAAAGAAGTTGTAAAATACGCAAACGCAACCAAATATGGTTTATCCGCTAGTATCTTTACTCAAGATATTGATAAAGCTCATAGGGTCTCTAAAAAAATTGATTGTGGAATTATTTGGATAAATAGCTGGATGATAAGAGATCTTAGAATACCTTTTGGTGGAATGAAACAATCTGGATTAGGAAGAGAAGGAGGTTTCAGATCTTTAGATTTTTTTACTGAAACCAAAAATGTATGTTTAAAGTTAAACTAAAAAATCTGAATCAATTAGTTTATTTTCTGTATCCTTACATAAAGCATAATTAAATCCTTTTTGTATTGAATAAGCTCCATGATTCCCTTTCTTGTCTAAAGCCAAAAATCCAACTTGTATATTTTTATAATCTTGCTTTTCAACTATTCTCTTAACTGCTATTTCACAAGCTTTCTGAGGAGTTGCTCCTTGTCTCATTAATTCAACTATTAAAAAAGATCCTAACATTTTCATTACAGCTTCTCCCACTCCAGTTGCGCATGCCCCTCCAACTTTATTATCTATATATAATCCTGCTCCAATTATTGGAGAATCTCCAACTCTTCCATGCATTTTCCATGCCAAGCCAGAAGTTGTACAAGCTCCACTTATATTATTTTTTTTATCAATGGCCAACAATCCTATTGTGTCGTGATTTTCAATATTTATAATAGTTTCATACTTGGATGTTTTTAGCCATTCTTCCCACTTTTTTTTTGATTTTTCGGTTAACAGATTTTCTGGTTTAAATCCTTCTTTTAAAGCAAAATCTAAAGCTCCTTTCCCGCTCAACATAACATGAGGAGTTTTTTCCATAACTTTTCTAGCTACAGAAATAGGATTTTTTATATTTTGCAGAAAGCTAACAGATCCGCAATCACCTTGATGATTCATTATACAGGCATCTAAAGTTACTTTACCTTCTCTATCTGGGAGGCCTCCATATCCAACAGAACTCACTTTAGGGTCGTTTTCTGAAACATTGACACCTTGTTCCACTGCATCTATAGAGTTTCCTCCTTTTTTTATCACGCTCCAAGCTTTTTGATTCGCGGAATAACCATGCCCCCAGGTAGAAATTACAACAGAATTGCTTTTCATAATATTAAATTTAAAAAATTTTGAAAAATATAATCCTACTAAAGGCAAAGATATATTGAAAATAAATTTTCTTCTTAACATTAAATATTATCCCAAAGAAACATCTAATATCATCATTACTATAAAACCAACAATTAATCCCATTGTGGCTAAATCAGTGTTTCCTCCTCTTTGGCTCTCTGGAACAACTTCTTCTACTACAATGAAAATCATAGCTCCTGCTGCAAATGATAATGCGTATGGTAAAATAGGAAGAATAGTCATTACAATTGCTGCTCCAATAACAGCAAATATAGGTTCGACTATAGCTGATAGTTGACCCCATTGCCAAGATTTAAACTTACTTACTCCCTGTCTTCTTAGTGGCATTGAAACAGCAAATCCTTCTGGAGCGTTCTGTATTCCTATTCCTATAGCTAAAGCAACCGCGGATCCTAATGTAAATATAGCGCTTCCATCTGAGCTCAAACTCATTAATTCTGGATGAATAAGAGCTCCAAAAGCCACCCCTACGGCTAATCCTTCGGGGATATTGTGTAAAGCAATTGCTAAAACGAGCAATTCTGTTTTTTTTAAATTTGTTTTTGGCCCTTCTGCGTTAGCAGATTTTTCAAATAAATGTAAATGAGGTATTTTTTTGTCTAAATAATATAAAAAAAGGGCTCCTAGAAAAAACCCTACTGCTGGCGGAAACCATGACGGTAATGATGTTAGTCCTGCTTCATTTTGCATTTCTACATATGAAATTGCTGGAGAAAGTAATGACCAAAAACTAGCCGCTATCATGACTCCTCCTGTAAATCCTAAACAAAAATCTAAAGTCTTTCGATTAGATTGTTTAAATAAAAAAACTAAAGAAGCTCCAGTTGCTGTTAATAGCCATGTGAAAAGCCCCCCTATCAATGCTTGTATAATTGGACTTAAATCTGTAAATCCTGTTTTATGAATAAATTCTATAATCCCGTTCTCCATGGTTAAAAATTAATTTGCATTCCTATAGAGGGTAATATCCTTCCTGCTATGTTTTCTATATATTCTGGAATATAATTATAATTTTCATCCAACAAAGGTTGATTTTGACCATCCATACTTATATTTAAATAAGGAGGTAGCTCTGTTTGAAAATTATATATATTTTGCACATCTAAATATATATTAAATTTTGATTTTTTAAAATAAAAAACCTTATCTATTCGAAAATCTAATTGATGTATACTGGGAAGCCTTTCTGTGTTTAATAAACTATAATCTAATAATCCTTGTTGGTAGCTAGCCCATATATTTGGGGTCATGGAATTAACTAAATCATAAGGAGTATATGGAGCTCCACCTAAAAACCTCCACTTTAGTCCTATTTCCCAATTTTTATTAAACTTTTTTCCAAAATTTAAATTAAAAATATGTCTATTGTCCCAGTTAGTTGAAATATAATTCATGTTTTTATCGTGAACCTGACTATAAACTAATGTATAATTAGCAATGCCGTAAAATCCTTTGAAAAGTTTTTGTTGAAAAACTATCTCTGCCCCATAACTTCTAGCTTCAGAATTTGAAACAGCAGGTTCGTTTCCTATAAATCCGAAATCTGCCCCTACTGTTGCTAAAGAAATAGAATCTCTTAACAAAAAAGGATAATTATAATATTTTTTATAAAAAAATTCCACAGAAAATTTATTATTTTTCTGTGTATTAAAATCTATTCCAGAAATATAATGAACTGATTTCATGTAAGTAACATTATTTTCCATATTTACAAATACTCCATTTTCTTTGTATCCTAAAACAGTTAACGGCGGAAGCTGAAAATACAACCCTGTGTTTAAATTTATATTTGCAAACTCAGACAAGGGAACAATTACAGAAGCCCTATGAGACATTTGTTTTAATAAGTTGTTTGTGTTGTTAGAATAATTTGAAGATGTTAATTTTTGACCGAATGAAAAATTAATATTTTTATCAGTGAAAATATTATAAGGAATATTAGAAGAATATTGCATAAAAAAATTATACTCTAAAAAATTGATTTGTGAATCATAATTTATAAAAGATGGCTCTCCGTTTATATAAATTTGATTTTCTGTTTTTGTGTCATATAATATGTTATACAAAGAAAATCCTGAAATTAATTTTCCTTTTTTAATTCGTCTAATATTTTCTATTTTAATAATATTATAAGCTTCATTTGAATTATAATCTAAAATTTTTGTGTTTTGTGGATTATTATTATAATATTTTTCTGATGTATTATTTAAATGAGATCTGCTTAAAACAATGTTGGTAAAATTATTATTATTAAAAAAAGTATACTTTGCCCCTAAAGTGTAACTCCATTGTTCGTTAACCGGCAAAAAGCCTAATTGATATCTTTGTAATTTTGTTTCATTTGCCTCTGTATTTAATTCAAATTGATCAATTGTTGCCAGCCCTATAATTGTTAAATAATTATCCTTTAACTTAAACTTTGTTTTAAATTGAAAATCATTATAAGTTGGCAAAAACGGCAACCCTATGTTTTTAAATAAATATTGCAAATATGATCTTCTTATTGATCCTATAAAAGAGCTGTTTTTTGACAAAGGTCCATCTAGGGTGATTGCCGCCTCGCTAGATCCTAAAGAAAAGTCAAATAATAATTTTTCTTTATTGCCTTCTTTAAGATTTAAAACCATTACTGAACTTAAAGCATTTTCGGTGTTGACGGGAAATGCAGAAGTATAAAAATCTACGTTGTTTATAAAATTAATATTCAATAAACCTACAGGGCCCCCCGTAGACCCTTGAGTTGAAAAATGATTGATAGAGGGTATTGGTATTCCGTCTAAAATAAATTTATTTTCATTGGGAGCCCCTCCTCTAATAATTAAATCATTCCTATATACTCTTATATCTGAAGAAACTCCTGGCAAAGATTGTATTACTTTTGAAATGTCTCTATTTCCTCCAGGATTTCTTTTTATCTCATTAACTCCTATTTTTAATAACGAAACTGGACTTTCTATGTTTTTTTCAAAAACATCATCCGAAACTTTAATTGTTTTTATTTTTTTTGTAACCTCTTCTAACTCTATGTTTAAATACTCATTAACAATATTATTTATTTCTATTTCATATAAGATTTTCCTTTTATAGCCTATAAAACTTATTTCTATGTTATATAAACCTGGAGATATATTTTCTATTATAAATTCTCCATTTTGATCTGTATTTGTTCCGTAATCTGTCTGTTGTAAAAATATATTAGAGTAGGGTATAACCTTGTTAGTGTATTTGTCTGTAACTACTCCTTTTAATACCCCTTGAGAAAAAAGGCAATTATTTAATATAATAATTAAAAAAAAGCATAAAAAATTTTTTATCATATTTACATAAAAAAGCAAATGTACATATATATTTGTGTATGAAAAAAATTTATGTTGATTCTGAAAAAGCAGCTGACCCAGTAGGAGACTATCCTCATGCTATAAAAATAAATAACTTTATTTTTTTATCAGGTATTGGTCCAAGACAAAAAAATAATAAAAAAATTCCTGGAGTTACTTTAAATAAAAAAGGAGATATAATTGATTACGATATCGAAAAACAATGTATTTCTGTTTTTGAAAACATAAAGTATATTTTAGAAAAATCAGGCGCAACATTTAATGATATTATAGATGTAAGTGTTTTCTTGACAAACATGAAAAATGATTTTAATAAGTTTAATAAAATATATAGTCAATATTTTAGGGGAAGTCGCCCTACTAGAACAACCGTAGAAGTGCGTTCTCTTCCTACGCCAATAGCGGTTGAACTTAAAATAATAGCTTTTATAAATGAAAAATAAATACCCTGAATATAGACTTCTTGATTTACCTAAAATTGAAAAAGAAATTTTATCTTTTTGGGAAAAAAATAATGTTTTTGACAAAACAAAAAAAAACAAAAAAAATACTTTTGTCTTTTACGAAGGTCCTCCTTCTGCCAATGGGACCCCAGGAATACATCATGTAATGGCAAGAACAATAAAGGATTTGTTTTGTAGATTTTACTCTATGAATGATTGTTATGTTGATCGTAAAGCCGGATGGGACACACATGGTCTTCCTGTTGAGCTTAGTGTTGAAAAAAAACTTAAAATAACCAAAGAAGATATTGGTCAAAAAATTTCTATAGAAAAATACAACCAAGAATGTCGAAAAGATGTTATGAAGTTTAAAAAAGAATGGGAGGTCCTAACAAAAAAAATGGGCTATTGGGTTGATATGAAAAACCCTTATATAACATATGAAAACAAGTATATTGAAACTGTTTGGTGGTTGTTGAAA
>CAXEHY010000071.1:0-8529 GCA_963996865.1 uncultured Flavobacteriales bacterium
CTATAAAAAAATTTTCTTCTACACCGTTATAAGGGCATATTTGTAAAACATCTTTACTTTGTAATATATCATCATAAGAAATATTTTCCCAATTAATGCCATCATATATAAAAACACCATCCCTGTTGTCGACATTACCCCAAGCGTTATTTACCCCACCAGGAGCAACATAAATTTTGTTATTTAAATAAGACATGTCAAATACGTTGTTTGTGAAAGGCCCATTTACATATACTGTGTCTTTTATATTGTTTATAAAAGTGATAAGTCCGTCTTTTTTACTTCCAAAAAAAATATTTTCTGTTATTATTAAATCTATTATTTTGTCTGTGTTTGGCCAAAATAAAGATGAGCTCATGGAGTCTGCTCTGTATATGTTATGTTTGTCTAAAACATATATTTTGTTTCCAGTGTATACTATATTTTGTATTTCTTCAAATTCAGAGTTGATTTTCAAAAAATTATTTCCAGATAAAACATAAATACTATCTTTTTGTTCAAATTTGGTTTGTATATATATGTTATTGTCTTTTACGGTCATTTTTTTAAAATTTTTGTCACTTATTCTTTGCCAAGAATTGTAGTCTGATAAATTAGAGTTATTTATAGACGCCATATATAAACCATTACTTGAGCTAGCGAAGATGTTTTCAGATAATATTACAACATCTTCTACATCGTTATAAGTGTCATCTATCTTAAAAGTATTTTTTATTTCTAAACCTATAAGATCTAGTTCTATTATTCCGAAAGAACTAGCAAGATAAGCGGTATTGTTATAAATCTTTATTTCATTTATTTTTTTTTCTCCTAATATTTGAGAATTTTTAACATCAGGCACGTTATAAACAACATTTTCTTGTATAATGTCAATATTACAGTTATCATATGATATTATTAGTTTTTGATTTTTATAATCAGAGGAGGATATATTAACGTCAGATAAATAATTTGATCGAGACATTAATTTACTTTCTTTCGTTATCAGATTATATTTAAACACATTAAATTCCGTAACACAAATAATATCATCATCAGTTTTATAAATGTCTATTACAAACCTACTAGGCAAATGGTCTCTCCAGCTACCTATTTCCATTATTTGACCATATGTAAATAAACAGATAAATATTAAAATCCCTAAAACAAAAACCTTTTTCACAGTTCTAATATAAACTAAAATTTTTATATTATATTGTCTGATTAGGCCTAGTAGTTCAACTGGATAGAATGCCGGATTTCGGCTCCGGAGGTTGAGGGTTCGAATCCTTCCTGGGCCACTAAAAATAAAATATTTTATTTAATAAAGTCTTAATGGTTAAAGAGATTGAATACAATTAAGCGATAATATTAACGTTAGATATATATTAAAATAAAATATCAAAATGCCTTTATTTAGTAATAATATTTTTTTTACAACATTAAAATATTTATTTTTTTCTAGTTTTTTTTTATTTAATTCCTGTTCAGGGCCACAACAACTAACAGGAGATGGTTGGGTTAAGTCCAAATCTTGTAAAAAGACTAAAAAATTTAAGAAAAAAAAGAACAGAAATAAAGTAAGGTTGTTTTAACAATAATTCTATTAAAAAGAATTTTTAGTTTATATTTCAGGAATTACGTTTAAAAGAAGACAGTTTTTTAGCGGCAATACTTCTTCCAAGTTTAATTAATTTTTCTGCTTGCATGAAATTAAACATATTGCAGGTGTTTCTGGGTACTTCAAAAACCATATTTGGACCGTGATTTTCAATAGAATTTTGAATTATTTTGTCTTGCATGATTTGAAATGTTCTTGAAGAAATATCCATATATCCGCCCACACCCTCATCAGATTTTTTTATATACTCTCTTAAGGATTTTGGTAGATAATTGCTAATTGTTTCAAGATATCTATAATAGTCGTAAAAATAATTTCCAGATGTTTGTTTTCCGTATTTATCAAAAGAATTTAGATCAATCCCAATTAAAATATCATTTTTTGTTCTTTTAACAACAGAAAAAGGCAGAGGGTTGTTTATGCCTCCATCAACTAAAATTTTATTATTTTTTTTAACAGGACTTACTAAAGATGGGATTGAACAAGACGCCCTAACAGCTTCAAACAAACTTCCTTTGGTAAAAACAACTTCTTTATGAGATAATAAATCAACAGCAACCGCGGCATAGGGGATGTTTAATTTTTCAATTTCAACATCTTTAAATGTTTTTTGTATTTCTTTAAAAACTTTATCACCCTTTAAAACTCCTTGGGTGCTAATAGTAAAATCCATTAATCTAAAAATTTCTTTTCTAGTTAATTTTAAAATCCACTTTTTGAATTCGGGTAAATTTCCAGAAGCATACATTCCTGTTATTAGAGAACCTATAGAGCATCCTGCTACTGATTTTATTTTATATCCATTTTTTTCTAATTCTTCTATAATACCTATAGCGGCAAATCCTCTTGCTCCTCCACTTGAAATAACTAAAGAAACATTTTTCATATAAAAACTTAATCTATAATCACCTTTTTTTCAATAGTTCCATCATCATAAAAATATAATAAAGGACTATTATGTTTTTTTAATGTTTTTCCCCCAAGAATATTATTTATATCGATTATGTTTTTATACAAATTTTCATTTTCTTCTACATTGCTGTTAAAACAATCAGGCACTAAACTAATTCCTTCTAAACCCCAATTATTGTCTATTGGTATACAAAGATGATTTAGAATAGAAATAGGAACATCTACTAATCTTGGAGTAGAATTATAATCATCTATCCAGACAGAATCAGCGGCATGCCAACTAGCGTTATTAATTGTTCCATTAGGTATACCAAACCCTCCCAAGTAGTCAAGAGCCGAATTACCGTTACCTTCATTTAATTTCCAATAACCTATTAAATTATTGTAGTTTGGATGAGAAGGATCAACGCTAGAACAGTACCAAGATTGTATTATTTGATCATCAATAATATTATTCCACACACGAACTTCAGATATTGATCCATTATAATCATAATCTTGGTTTATGTCTGTCCCAAAAAATAAACCTGAATTTGTTGTGATGTCTCCAACAAATGAAATATCGGTAGAATCAATTAGGATTCCGTCTTCAAACATTTTCATCAAACCGTCTCTATCAAAACTAACACTTAAAGTATACCATTCATTATCAGTTATATTTCCACCTGTTTCTAGATCAGCTCTATTTGCCCCATCGCCAATATTAACCTTCCACTCTGGCCCAGCTGGATATTTAAATGAAAAAACAAACCCTTTGTTGTTTCCAGAATACCAATCTTTATTTCCTATTATTGCAACATCACCACCGGTATTAGTTCTTACTCTGCATTCAATTGTAAAATCTTGATTTGTTCCAAAATTAAACATAGAGTTATTAGGAATTTGCACAAAATCATCTGTTCCGTCAAATTTTAATTCAACAGAATCACCAATACAATTAACAGCTCCATCAAAAACATATAAACTGTCTTTATAAACAACGCTAGGAGAAATGTTTTCGTTGCTTGCTATTATAAAAACATTTTTTTCTTCAATATTGTTTCCTCCATGCGAGGTCCCTATTCCCCCATGATCTGTTGTAATTAAGATCAACCAATCTTCATTTAAATAATTAGGTCTTTGTGTTATAGCTTGTATTATATTCCCAATATAAACATCAGTATTTTCAATAATGTTTATATATTCTGGTACAGAAGGAGAAAAACCATAAGAGTGTCCTGTCACATCTACTTCATCAAAATGAACAAAAATAAAATCAGGATCATCGTTAGATATATAAATAGAAGAATAAGCAGCAGCATCAGCATCAGAGGATACGTTTAAAATATAATCTGCAAAATTTTGTACTATATAATCGTTTATAGGGCCCCAGTGACAAATAGAAGCGGTGTTTAAATTATCATTATATTCTTCAATATGTTTAAACACAGGAGGATAATTTAAATAGTCGTTGACGCTAAAATCATTACCTGTTACTAAATGTTTATCAGACCAAATGCCACATAGTATAGCAGACCAGCCAGGACCGCTAATTGTAATATCGCTATTTAAAGCATCAGGGCTAAAGACACTATTGTTTATAAGGGCATCCATATTTGGCGTGTTGGCCGCACTTAAAGCATCTGGTCGACAACCATCAACTCCTATTAATAAAACTTTTTGTGTGTTTTGACTTAAAATAAATAACGGAGACAACAAGAAAAAAAAGATTATATTTTTCATTTTTTAATTTTACCAATATCTCCTTTTGGTATAGCTGATATTAATTTTTGTGTATATTTTTTTTTAGGATTATAATATATTTCATCTGAATCTCCTTGTTCAACAATTTCGCCGTTATTCATAACAACCATTCTGTCGGACATGTATTTCACAACTGATAAATCGTGAGATATAAAAATATAAGTTAAATTAAATTCTTTTTTTAGATCATTTAATAAATTTAACACCTGAGCTTGAACAGATACGTCTAACGCTGATACAGATTCATCGCAAATTATAAATTTGGGACTTAAAGCTAAAGCTCTTGCTATACCTACACGTTGTCTTTGTCCTCCAGAAAATTCATGAGGGTATCTAAAATAAAAATCTTCTTTTAGACCAACTTTTTTTAATAATTCTAAAACCTTTTCTTTTCGTTCTTTTTTAGATCTAAAAAGTTTATGTACAGTCATGGGTTCCATTATGGCTTCTCCAATAGTTATTCTAGGATTTAAAGAAGAATAAGGATCTTGAAATATTATTTGCATTTCTTTTCTTAATGAATTAAACTCTTTGTCATGTAGTTTAGAAATGTTTTGTCCTTTATAAAAAACTTCACCAGCAGTTGGATTAATTAATCTTAAAATAGATCTACCTATTGTTGTTTTGCCGCATCCAGATTCCCCAACTAAGCCCAGTGTTTCTCCTTTAAAAACATTAAAAGAAACATCATCTACAGCTTTTACATATGATTTTGTTTTACCAAAACCTGCTCCAGCTATAGGAAAGTAGGTCTTTAGGTTTTTAACATCTAACAAAATATTATTGTTATATATCTTTTTTAAAGAATCTTTTCTTTCTTCTTTTTTTATAATTATTTTTTTTATAAAACTTGAAACACTTTTTTCCTTTTCTATTAAATTATCATTTTCGTCTTGAGACATAAAATCTTTAATTGTAGGAAGAAACTTATACCTGTTATCTAAAGGAGGTCTGCACGCTAGAAGTCCTTTTGTGTAAGGGTGTTTTGGGTTTTTAAAAATTTCACCAACAGACCCTTGTTCAACAATTTTACCTTTAAACATCACAATAACTTTGTCAGCTAATTCCGCAATAACACCCAAGTCATGTGTTATAAAGATTATCCCCATACCTCTATTTTTTTGTAGTTTAATTAATAATTCTAAAATAGTTTTTTGCACAGTTACATCTAAAGCTGTTGTAGGTTCATCCGCAATTAGTAATTCAGGTTGACAAGATATAGCCATGGCGATCATAACTCTTTGTTTTTGTCCTCCAGATAATTGATGAGGATAAGAGTCAAAAATATTACTCGGTCTAGGTAAAAGAACCTCTTCAAATAATTTAATAGTTAAACTTTTAGCCTCTTCTTTATTCATTTTTTGATGCAACATAATAGCCTCCATAACCTGATATCCGCAAGTGAATACAGGATTTAAAGAAGTCATAGGTTCTTGAAAAATCATAGCAATATTGTTTCCTCTGTAATTTTGCATTTCTTTTTCAGGCAACTTCAATAAATCAATTATTTTGTTGTTTTTATGATATAAAATTTCCCCTGATTTTATTATTCCGGGGGGAGAAGGAATAAGTCTCATAGCCGAAAGTGAAGTCACTGATTTTCCAGAACCAGATTCACCTACAACCCCAACAATTTCACCTTTGTTTACTTCAAAAGAAATATTATTAACAGCGCGAGTTATTTCTCCATCTACATGAAATTCAGTTATTAAATTTTTAAATTCTATTAATTTACTTTTCATCTTAATAAAGATACTAAATTACAGATTTCTCATATTCTATTTTAGAATTAAAAACCAAACTGAAATTATCTATAATTGTTTTTTTTAAAAAATCTATATCAGTTTTTTTATTTGTTTCACAAGAAATAGAAGTGATAGATTTATTTTTTATACCACAAGGGATTATATGTTTAAAGTATGATAAATCAGTGTTTGCGTTCAATGCAAAACCATGCATAGTTACCCATCTACTAGCCCTAATGCCCATGGCACATATTTTTTTAGGATTAGAATTATTTAACCAAACACCAGTTTCCCCTTTTGACCTTTCCCCTTTTATATTGAACTTTTGTAAAGTTTTTATTATTAATTCTTCTAGAGTTCTTAAAAAAAGTCCTATGTCTGTGAAAAAATTATCTAAATCAAAAATAGGATAACCTACAATTTGTCCAGGGCCATGATACGTAATGTCTCCCCCTCTATTTATTTTATAAAAAGAAGCGTTTATAGAGTCTAATATTTTTTTATTTGACAGTAAATGATTTTCATTTCCGTTTTTACCTAGAGTAAAAACATGAGGATGTTCGCATAAAATTAAATAGTTTTTTGTTTTAGTTTTATTTTTTTTGTCTTTATTTTCTTTTTTTATTTTTATTATAGATTGATGTATTTTTTCTTGAAAATCCCAGCATTTTTTATAATCAATTAACCCTAAGTCTTTAACTATTATAGTTTCCATTTAATATCTTGAAAGTTCTTTTTTAAACATATTTATAGCGTCTATATTTATAGGATCTATTTTGTGTTTTAATGCTAAAAAATAAGAGACCCAATCACATAAATGTATAAGATAAAACATTTCTTCAAACATAGAGCCCCCCTTGGAGGTTACTTCAAAAATATTTTTTCGATTAATTTTTGTTAATTCTTTTTTTAGAATATTTAATCTTATTTGATTTCTTTTTAACTCTGAATTATTTCTCAAGAATATAATAGAAAATTTATTTACAGGAATTTTATTAAGGAGTGATTTTTTGTTTAATGTCCAGCCTAGAATTTCATTATGATTCATTTCGGGGACAGTGCTTTGTATACAAAGTATTTTGCTGTTTTCGTTTAATTGTTGCTTCAGTCTAACCCCTATTCCGCTAATATTATCTGAACTATATACTATCGGCAAGGTAGTATAAATTTTGTCCGATAATTTTTTCGCATCAGATTTTATTTTATTAACTTTTGATTTATCTAGGCTTTTAAAAACCATTTTAAACACACTTTCAACATTTATTTTAAAAATAGAATAATGATTTAAAACATTGAATAACAAAATAATAGCAAAAGCTATCATGGTTCTAGGAGGATTTCCCTTAGGGAGAGACATGTAGTTAAATCCCCTTTTTATCGCTTGTTTTAATAAAATTCCACCTGATGAAATACAACAAATTTCACTGTTGTTTTTTATAGCTTCTTTAAAACAAGATAAAGCTTCTTCTGTGTTGCCAGAATAAGAACAAACAACTACTAAAGATTTTTTGTTTACAAATCCAGGGAGTTTATAATCCTTGTTTATATAATAAGGCAACTTGATTTTATTTTTTACATGATCAAAAACAATTTTAGCTGCAATACCAGACCCCCCCATTCCGCAAATTATTATATTAGAAATATTATTATTATTTTTTTTAAGTTTTGTATTATTGCAAATAGCGATAGCATCAATAATATGCTGAGGAAAATTGGATATTAAATTTTTCATTGTTTAAAATTAAGAAAAATATGAAACAAAAATTTAACGATCAAGAAATAGAAAGAAGGAAAAATCTAGAAGAGTTAAAAAAATTAAACATTAATCCTTATCCTGCAGAAGAAGTAGAGATTAATAACACCTCTTTAAAAATAAAAAATTCTTTTAAAGAAGGCTTAAAAGTTATGATTGCAGGACGCTTAATGTCTAAAAGAATTATGGGGAAAGCATCTTTTGCTCAAATTAAAGATTCTTTTGGAGACATTCAAATTTATGTTAATAGAGATGAAATATGTCCTAACGAGAATAAAGAAAAATATAATTTAATTTTTAAAAAACTACTAGACCTAGGAGATTTTATATGGGTTTCAGGAGATCTTTTTACAACAAAAGTCGGAGAAAAGTCTATAAAAGTTAAGGATATAAAAATATTATCAAAAAGCTTAAAACCCCTTCCTGTTGTCAAGGTTGATGAAGAAGGGAAAGTTCACGATGAATTTAAAGACACGGAATTAAGATACAGACAGAGGTATGTTGATTTAGCTGTAAATTCTGAAATAAAAAATATTTTTATAACTAGAACAAAAATAATCAATAGCATGAGAGCTATATTTAATAAGTCTAATTATCTAGAAGTAGAGACTCCTATTTTACAACCAATTCCAGGAGGGGCCGCGGCTAGACCTTTTAAAACTCATCACAACACATTAGACATTCCTCTTTATTTAAGAATAGCTAATGAATTATATTTAAAAAAATTAATAGTTGGGGGATATGAAGGAGTTTATGAATTTGCGAAAGATTTTAGA